>CAZASZ010000010.1:0-47400 GCA_964487925.1 uncultured Gammaproteobacteria bacterium | reverse complement strand
AGTCCCTTTTTTCTCAGCCGGATCGCCTGCTTCCGAAGTTGCTCTTGTATCTCTGAAGATAGCTTTCTCGCGTCGTCTCTTTTCATGTGTAAAGTATCGCTCAATCCCGATCCATTTACTCTATATTATATTGCCGGGTTAATAATATGACCAGTCCGCTTGGTTTTGTGGCGCGAAAGTAACCGGCTTCCGTGCTCGTTCGTAAGGCGGGGGAGGCGCTATGTCAGATGACGACCGCTCACCACAAAGTAGCAACATAGATAGCGAGGCGATTCAGGTCGTCAATTTCTTACACTGAAACGCTCTGCGTCGAGTGCGCTGAGGATCATCTATGGTTTCAGCGTTCCAGCATCTCCGCAACAAGGGCCATCGTCTTGGGCAGGGCGCCCTGGCTTGTTTCAAAGACCGTGTGGGCGCGCTCCGCGAGGCTCGCGCGGGCTTGGGGATCGTCGAGCAGCATGATGACCTGCTTTGCCAGGGTCTCCGCATTCGCGACCTGAATGGCCGCCTCGGCCTTGAGTATGTTCTTGCTGATTTCGGCGAAGTTGAACATATGAGGACCAAACAGGATCGGGCAGCGCAGGGCGGCCGGTTCGATGACGTTGTGCCCGCCCCGCGGAATCAGGCTGCCGCCGACGAAGGCGAGATCGGCGGCAGCATATAGGTCGAGTAGCTCGCCCATGGTATCGCCAAGGAAGATGTCACAGTCGAGCACCGTGCTCCGGTTGCGCGAAGCGCTGCGCCTGACGACATGATAGCCCTTGGCGCTGCACAATTCGGCCACTTCGGTGAAACGCTCCGGATGACGTGGCGCGATGACGAGCAACAGATCCGGAATCGTGCGACGGATTGTTGCGAAGGCGTCAATGATTTGTACCTCTTCGCCCTCGTGTGTGCTGGCCGCAAGCCAGACCGGTCGGGGGTGGGCAGGGTCTTGATGCCAAAGTGTGCGTAGGGTCGCGACATTTTGCGAGAGATGCTCCGGCAGAGGGAAATCGAACTTGATGTTGCCGGTCTCCACAACCGACTCCCGGTGTGCGCCGATCAGGACAAAGCGTTCGGCGTCCTTGGCGCCCTGGGCGGCGATCCGTTGGCAGCAGGCAAGTGTGTCCGCAACCAGTCTGCGAAAACGGGCATAGCGATCAGCCGAGCGCTGCGACAGCCGCGCATTCGCCAACATCAGCGCGGTTTCCCTGTGTCTGCAGGCGTGAAATAGGTTGGGCCAGATCTCTGTCTCCATGACGATCAGCAGGGCGGGGTGGCTTCGACGTATGAAACGTCGGATCGGGCCGGGCATGTCGTAGGGTATATAGACGTGGTGTACCCGTTCGCCCAGTGCCGAGGTCACGCGCTCTGATCCGGTCGGCGTGGTCGTGGTTACGATGAGCGGGAAGTCGGGGTATTGGTCGAGGATGGCTTGTGCCAGAGGGAGCGCGGCCATGACCTCTCCGACCGATACGGCATGTATCCAGATCGTGGGCCGGTCCGATATCCAGGTGCCGTAGCCCCATCGCTCCCACCAGCGTCGCCGGTAGGCAGGGGCCTTGCGGCCGCGCCAGAACAGCCGCGCCATCAGCAATGGGCTGATCAGGTATAACAGCAGCGTATAACCCCGGCGCCACAATGCGGACATGAATCAGAGGTCCGTTGATGAAATGGTTGGCAGGGCGATCCCACGTTTACCCAGACGATCGCGGATAAGGCTGGCAATGCGTGCCGTCTCATCCTGAACAGGGGCTGACCAAGTCTCAAGTCGACCCGAGAAACGGTGCGTGATTCCGGCCTGATGCAGCCCTTCATGGAAGGCCCTCAGGCGGCGAGCCTCGCCCTCCAGGGGGAGGGTATAGACAGGGTGGCCGCTCGCGCAGGCCTCCGAGATCATAGACACCGAGTCCTCGGTGGCGAGAATAAAGTCAGCCAGAGCGAGCATGCCCAGATAGGGGTTCTCTCCGTCGCCACTCCAGACGATTGTGTCGCCGCCGCCTAGGCGCTCCCGAATCAGGGCCGTGTTCTCCTCCCCCGTACGCCGCGAGGTTGTGACGATTAGGCCCGCCCCGTAGGCGTGTCGCAATCGGTCGAGGCTTTCGGTGAGTTGGCGGCACTCATCTGTGGAGAAAGGATGTTTGCGGGTGCGGCCCCCGATCAGGATGGCGACCAGGGGTCGCGGCAAGGCCGAGAACGCCGGCGCGAAGTGCCGTGCGGCCTCGGCGAGTTTGGCCTTTGTTATATGGTGCAGCGCAAGTTCGGTCGGAAATACGTTGTCGCCCCGGATCGGGTCGTGGGCCATGGGCACGACCATGTCGAAATGCCGGGCAGGAATTCTCGGGTCCTGGATGTGGACCGTAAACGTTCGCCCCCGGCTTTGCTTGCGGATTGCGATCGAAAGAGGTGTGCTGCGCCTGCCGCAAGTGATCAGCAGGTCCGGCCAGGGCGGTGTCAGCGGCATACTGTCGGATGTGAGTCCGCCGAGCACGCATGGGCAGAGCTGTCCAGGTAGCCAGCTCCAGGGCCGTCGTGGGCGCGAGACCTTGGCAATATAGGGTAGGCCGACGGCCTCGGCAAGCCCCGTGACCTGGCTGGCCATACCAGCTTCGCCCGTGGTCAGCGTCCAGCAAACGGATCCAGGCATGCCGGGTTCAAGCACCCTTTACTGAACGGGGTCGTTGGGGAAGGCCAACTCGTGTCGGCTGCGCCACTCGGGGATGACGTAGTTGATGATGATGGACCGGCGGACCCCGCCCTTCATGGGGCGTCGCTCGAAGCCGTGCCAAGTATGGTCGCTGGGAATGAAAACCAGCCCTTTATTGAAGCCGAAAGGGGCCTGACCGAAAAAGCGGTCCTTATCATAATAGATTGACGTGCCCCACTCCTCGCCGCCCGGGCAGGTTGTGTAACCCACCAGCATCGTGAATTTCTTGGCGCCAATGTCCGTGTGCGGCTCGAGCCAGAAGTTTTCGCCATCCAGGCAGTATTCGATACGCAGATAGTTGCCGGACAAGGAGACGTCGAAGGTCTTCTCGATGGCCCTTACGATCTCGGGGGACTGAAAGGCGTCCGTCACGTTTTTCACGACCGGGTGGCGTTCACGGTTCTCGGCCGAGAAGAACTGGCGCAGGGAATTATGGGTCTCGCGCCTGCCGCCGGTATCGTCGACATGGGGGACCGGGAAGGGCAGATCGGCTATGGCCATGGCATCGTCCTCCGGAAGGCAGTTGCTGACATGCCAGTGCCGATAAGGGATGTCCTGGGTTTGGCAATCCTTTAGACATTGCAGGACGGTGTTCTTTATGGTTTGGATGTCTGCCACAGCGACCTCTTGAAATGCAGGAATTGGTTAGGTTTGGGGCATAGGTTCGTGACCCCATTCGGTCGCGAGCGCAACCGTTAGCTTCTGCTTATAACGCCTAGCCATGGTGCTGTCAAACCGCTGTCGCGGGCTGTTAGATGCGCCGGATAGGATCGTTGTCGATAAAAATATCGAACTGAATTGGCTTAGGGGTATTTATTTATTGCGGAATTTTAGTAGAATACCCCGTTTTTCCGTGGCCGGGTTTGACTAAGCATCAGAACTTGGCAACTAGTATCGGCGCAAGCCAATTGAGGTTAATAGGTATGGTAAGTATTCGTTTATCACGAGGCGGCGCGAAGAAGCGCCCTTTTTATCACGTTGTTGTTACGGACAGCCGCAATGCGCGTGACGGCCGCTTTATCGAGCGGATCGGTTTTTTCAATCCTGTTGCCAAGGGGAACGAGGAGCGTTTGAAGATCGACCGTGAGCGTTTTGATCACTGGGTAGGCAAGGGCGCCCAGGCTTCTGATCGCGTTGCAGGTCTGGTCAAGCAGCTGGTAGCCGCGTAAGGGCGTTTCCCGATCGTCTTCGGACGGTTTTGTCATCGCTATCCTGATCGCGGTACTCCAGATATGGTCGCTGGGAAATTGAATCCGGCAGAGATGATTCTGCTGGGTAGCATCACGGCTACCTTCGGGATCAAGGGCTGGGTAAAGGTATTTTCTCATACCGAGGATCGCGCCGGCATCGCCAAGTACGATCCCTGGCATATCAAATTGCGTGGGGAGTGGCGGACGATCAGGGCTCTGGAGGCTAGGCCTCAGGGCAAGGGCGTAGTGGCGCGTCTTGAGGGTGTCGATGACTGTAATGCGGCCGAGGCGTATATTGGCGCCGAGATCTATATCCCACGAGATAAGCTACCGGCAGCTCAGGCTGGCGAAGTCTACTGGATCGATCTTGAGGGGCTGCGGGTTGTCAACCTCGAGGGTGGCGAACTCGGCATCGTGGACTATCTGTTCGATTGTGGCGCCAACGATGTGCTCGTGGTCAAGGGCGACCGTGAGCGCCTGATTCCTTATATCAAGGATCAGGTCATTATTAAGGTCGACCTTGAGACCGGCGTGCTGACCGTGGATTGGGACAAGGACTTTTGAACAGAGTTGACGTCGTCACTCTTTTCCCTGAGATGGTGACGTCCATGGCAGGGTTCGGTGTTACGGGCCGCGCCATAAGGGGTGAGTTGCTCGGGCTGAGGTGTTGGAATCCGCGTGATTTCACTCATGACCGTCACCGTACTGTTGATGACCGCCCGTATGGCGGTGGACCTGGCATGGTCATGATGGTGCAGCCATTGAGAGATGCGATTCGTGCGGCCAAGGCGGATCAGGGTGGCCCGAGTCGGGTCGTCTACTTGTCTCCTCAGGGGCGACAGTTGGTTCAGGCGGACGCACAGCGTTGGGCCGCCGATGAGACCAGAATGATTCTGGTGGCTGGGCGCTATGAAGGGATTGACGAGCGTATACTCGAGACCGAGGTGGATGAAGAGATCTCTATCGGCGATTACGTGCTCAGTGGCGGTGAGCTCGCGGCCCTGGTCCTGATCGACGCGCTGGCGCGCTTGATCCCGGGCGCGCTCGGACATGAGCAGTCCGCCGAGCTGGATTCGTTTAGCGACGGCCTGCTCGAGTGTGGTCACTATACGCGGCCGGAGGTCATCGATGGTTGTCGGGTGCCCGAGGCGCTGATGAGCGGGGATCATGCCCGGATCGCGCGCTGGCGATTGAAACAGTCGCTGGGACGGACGTGGCGGAAGCGCCCCGACCTGATCGAGGCCATGGAGTTGGACGCCGAGCGCAAGGCGCTGTTGGCGGAATACATAGATGAATTAAGTGAACCCTGACAAGGGCGAAGATTTAAAGATAGCGTCGTTGAGCCGATGGGGCTGGCGGCATTTAACCAGGAGCGTTTTTATGAGCAACATCATCGAGCAGATCGAAGCCGAGCAAATGGGCCGGGAAGTGCCTGCCTTCGCGAGCGGTGACACGGTCGAGGTCAAGGTCAAGGTCAAAGAGGGTGAGCGTGAGCGTCTGCAGTCGTTTGTCGGCGTCGTTATCGCCAAGCGTAATCGGAGCCTGAATTCCTCCTTTACGGTTCGAAAGATCTCCCATGGCGAGGGTGTCGAGCGTGTCTTCCAGACCTACAGCCCGGCCATTGACAGCATCACCGTGCAGCGTCGTGGCGATGTCCGTCGCGCCAAGCTGTATTATCTGCGTGCGCTGCGTGGCAAGAAGGCCCGTATCAAAGAGAAGCTCTGATCTCGGGTCATCTCCGGCCCGGATAGATCGCTTGCGGATCTATGCCTGAAGCGAACCAGGGCGACCGGGCCGTTCTGGAGCATTTTCTTGATTCCATGTGGATGGAGCGTGGGCTCAGCTGGAACACGCCCCAGGCCTATGGTAACGACCTCAGGGGTCTGTCGGAGTGGCTGGCGAAGCGTCGCCAGGGGCTCCTGACCGCGAGCCGGTTCGATATCCTCGAATACCTTTCATTTGCTCAATCATGGCGCCGATCTGAGAGTCATTCAGATGCTGCTTGGCCATAGCGACCTCTCCACCACCCAGATTTACACGCATGTGGCACAGGCACGGCTGCAAAAATTGCATCGACGCCATCACCCACGCGGTTAGCCGGCTAATAACTTAGTAAAACGCTAGGGATTTATTTTTTTATCTATTTGGCATAGAATTGTCGTCAGATCTCAACACATTCAGAGGCTTAAACATGGACATCATGGACACCATCCGCGCCCAGATCGAAGGGCATTCAATTATTCTGTACATGAAGGGTACGCCTCAGTTTCCGATGTGTGGCTTTTCCGGTCAGACTGTTCAGGCCCTCAAGGCCAGCGGCGCCGAATTCTTTCACGTCAACATTCTCGAGAATCCGGACATCCGTCAGAACCTGCCACGCTATGCCGACTGGCCGACTTTCCCCCAGCTCTATATCAACGGCGAGTTGATCGGCGGCTGCGATATCGTCATGGAGCTCTATCACAGCGGTGAACTTAAGGCGCTCGTGGCGGCTGCCGGCCATTAGCCACCGCTGATATCGTTCGATGCGATCGTATCCGCGATCGCGTCGAACGCACCCCGCTCGGTCCCGGCGCCGCCGGATCGAATCCGCCGCCAGGGAGTCCGTCAACGGGGACTCGTGGGGCAGGTCTATTTTGCAGGCCGATCCGAAACGGTTACACTCCCGGTTTTATTTGGGAATCCCCGCCCGCGAGAGGCCTGTATCATCCATGAGTACTGTCTACGACGCGTCTGCCATCGAGGTTCTGACCGGCCTTGAACCGGTCCGCAAACGACCGGGTATGTATACCGATACCAGTCGGCCCAACCATCTGCTGCAAGAGGTGGTCGATAACAGCGTCGACGAGGTTCTGGCCGGGCATGCTGGGCAGATCGACGTCATCCTGCACGAAGACGGTTCGATGGAGGTCTCGGACGACGGTCGTGGCATGCCGGTTGATATGCACCCCGAGGAGGGCCTGCCGGGCGTAGAGGTCATCCTGTCTCGCCTGCATGCGGGCGGCAAGTTTTCACAGCGAAATTACCAGTTTTCCGGCGGTTTGCACGGAGTCGGCGTCTCGGTCGTCAATGCCCTGTCGTTGCGCCTAGAGGTTACGATCCGGCGTGGTGGCGAGATATACACCATGGCGTTCGCCAATGGTGACAAGGTCGAGGACCTGCATGTAACCGGTCGCGTCGGTCGCCAGAACACCGGGACGACCGTGCGTTTCTGGCCCGATCCGAGTTTCTTCGACAATCCGCGCTTCAGCCTCTCCCATCTACGCCATCTGTTGCGGGCCAAGGCCGTGCTTTCGCCAGGTTTGCATATCACATTCACGGACCGCAAGGCCGAGACTCAGGAGGAATGGCATTACGAGAACGGTATCCGCGACTACCTCATGTTGGCGGTTGCGGACAACGAATGCCTGCCAGAGGTGCCCTTCGAGGGTCACATGGAAAGTCAGAGCGAGGCCGTCGACTGGGCCGTGGTCTGGTTACCCGAAGGCGGTGAGCTCCTGACGGAGAGCTACGTCAATCTGGTTCCGACAATTCAGGGCGGCACTCATGTTAACGGACTGCGTACGGGCCTGACCGAGGCCATCCGCGAGTTCTGTGAGATCCGCAACCTGTTGCCGCGTGGCGTCAAGATCGCCCCCGAGGATGTCTGGGAGCGCTGCGCCTATGTGTTGTCGATGAAAATGCAGGAGCCTCAGTTCTCCGGTCAGACCAAGGAGCGGTTGTCTTCGCGCAGCTGCGCCGCCTTCGTGACCGGTGTCGTCAAGGACAGCTTCAGTCTCTGGCTCAATCATCAGGTCGAGACTGCCGAGGCCATCGCCCAGATGGTCGTCGGACGAGCCCAGGCCCGTTTGCGGGCGGGCAAGAAGGTCGTGCGTAAGAAGATCACGAGCGGTCCGGCGCTGCCCGGCAAGCTGGCCGATTGCAGCATGCAGGACCCTGCCATGTGCGAACTTTTTCTCGTTGAGGGTGATTCTGCGGGTGGTTCGGCCAAACAGGCTCGCGACCGTCAGTTTCAGGCCATCATGCCGCTACGCGGCAAGATCCTGAATACTTGGGAGGTTGACGCCCTCGATATCCTCGGTTCTCAGGAGGTTCACGATATCTCGGTCGCGATAGGCGTCGATCCCGGCAGCAGCGACGTCGGTCGCCTGCGTTACGGCAAGATCTGTATCCTGGCCGATGCCGACTCCGATGGCGCCCACATCGCGACCCTGCTCTGCGCCCTTTTTGTGCGGCACTTTCCTGCCCTTGTAGCCGAGGGTCATATCTTCGTGGCCATGCCTCCCTTATATCGAATCGATAACGGCAACAGTGTCTATTATGCCCTTGATGATGACGAGCGGCAGGGCATCCTTGATCGGATCACGGCCGAGGGCCGCAAGGGTAAGGTCAACGTCCAGCGTTTCAAGGGACTAGGCGAGATGAACCCCCTGCAATTGCGCGAGACGACAATTGCCCCTGATAGTCGCCGGCTCGTAAGGCTGACGATCGGCTCGGGTGACGACACCCTGACCTTCATGGATATGCTGCTCGCCAAAAAGCGTTCGGCGGATCGTCGCACCTGGCTTGAGCAGAAGGGCGATCTGGCCCAGGTCTAACGAAAAAAAGACGTTCAGCCGGGGCTGCTGCAACAGTCCACCGACCGTAACGCGGATTATAAATGATAGCTAAAGGTTAATGCCTGAATGAGCACGTTGACACTGGATTTTGAGGGCGTCGAGGACAAGTCCGTAAAGGACTTCACCGAGAAGGCCTATCTCGACTACTCGATGTACGTGATCCTGGATCGGGCGCTGCCGCATATCGGCGACGGTCTCAAACCCGTTCAGCGCCGCATCGTCTACGCGATGTCGGAGTTGGGCTTGAGCGCCACGGCCAAATACAAGAAGGCCGCGCGTACAGTCGGTGATGTGCTCGGTAAGTTTCATCCTCACGGCGACTCGGCTTGCTATGAGGCCATGGTCCACATGGCTCAGCCCTTCACCTACCGTTATCCGCTCATCGACGGCCAGGGCAACTGGGGTGCGCCGGACGACCCGAAGTCGTTCGCGGCCATGCGCTATACCGAGGCCCGTTTGTCAGCCTTCGCTCAGGTCCTGCTTTCCGAAGTCGGTGACGGCACCGTCGACTGGGTGCCCAATTTCGACGGTACGCTCGAGGAACCCCGTGTCCTGCCCGCGCGGCTACCCCATGTTCTGCTCAATGGCGCCAGCGGCATAGCCGTGGGTATGGCGACCGACATCCCTCCGCACAATGTCCGCGAGGTCGTTGCCGCCTGTATTCATCTGCTTGAACACCCGAAGGCTACGACCGAGGATCTTGGCGCCTTCGTGCTGGCTCCGGACTATCCGACCCAGGCCGAGATTGTGACCCCGCATACAGATATCGCGAGTATGTATCAGACTGGGCGCGGCAGCATTCGCATGCGTGCCCGTTACGTCATGGAACAGGGCGATATCATCATCGATGCGCTGCCGCATCAGGTCTCCGGGGCCAGGATACTCGAACAGATCGCCGCTCAGATGAACGCTCGAAAATTGCCTCAGGTTGAGGATCTACGCGACGAGTCGGACCACGAGAACCCCACTCGGCTCGTCATCGTGCCGCGCTCGAACCGCATCGATTACGAGGCTCTGATGTCGCATCTGTTCGCGACCACGGACCTCGAGACCAACTACCGTGTCAATATGAACATGATCGGGCTCGACGGCCGCCCGGGTGTGCGTGGGCTGCGCGCAGTCCTGACCGAGTGGCTGATCTTTCGTCGCGAGACCGTGCGTCTGCGCCTGCAGCATCGCCTCGATAAGGTCAACGATCGCCTGCATATCCTTGACGGACTGCTGATCGCCTTCTTGAACATCGACGAGGTTATCGCGATCATCCGTAGCGAGGACGAGCCCAAGCAGGCCCTTATGGACCGCTTCGGGCTCAGTGACCGCCAGGCCCATGCCATCCTAGAGATTCGTTTGCGTCAACTCGCCAAGCTCGAGGAGATCAAGATCCGTGGCGAGCAGGCCGAGTTGGCCAAGGAACGCGATTATCTGGAGGCGACCCTGGGTTCCGAGCGGCGCATGACGACCTTGCTCAGGAAGGAGCTGGAGGCGGACGCCGAGCAATACGGGGATGATCGCCGTTCACCGCTGGTTGATCGTACCCCGGCGCGGGCCATGTCCGAATCCGATATCTTGCCCACCGAGCCCATGACGGTCGTGATATCGACGAAGGGTTGGGTGCGTGCGGGTAAGGGTCATGATCTCGATGCCGAGGCTTTGGCGTACAAGGCCGGGGACGCCCTTCTTTGTGCCGTGCGCGGACGTAGCAATCAGCACGTTGTGCTGTTCGATGATACGGGTCGAACCTATGCCCTGCAGATTCACACCCTGCCGTCGGCGCGTGGTCATGGAGAACCTCTGACCGGGCGTCTTTCTCCACCTGCGGGCGCGCACTTCGTCGCAGCCCTTGTGAGCGATGCCGAGGATCGTTTTCTGCTCGCATCGGACGCCGGATATGGGTTTATTGCCCAAGGAGAGTCGCTGTCGGTGAGGAACAAGGCGGGCAAGGCCATGCTGACCTTGCCCTCAGGCGCCGGGCTGATGGGACCCGTGCCGGTGCCTCGTGATCCCGAGGCCGAGGTCGCGGTCGTTGATAGCGAAGGTCGTTTCCTGGTCTTCCCCGCAGCCGATCTGCCCGAGCTTCCTCGCGGCAAGGGTGTCCGGCTCATGGGGGTCCGACCGGCCGATCAGGAGCGCATCGTCGCGCTGGCCGTAATTGCCAAGGGCGGTGCCGTGATCATTCAAGCAGGGAAACGGCACATGCGGCTTGGCGCCGAGGAGCTGGAGTCATACCGTGGCGCCCGTGGTCGCAGGGGTAGCCGCTTGCCGCAAGGGTTTCGCAAGGTCGACGGGCTGCAGGCTGAGTCCTGAGCCATAAAGGGG
The DNA here is from genome assembly GCA_964487925.1 of uncultured Gammaproteobacteria bacterium. Classification (GTDB taxonomy): domain Bacteria; phylum Pseudomonadota; class Gammaproteobacteria; order SZUA-140; family SZUA-140; genus RI-283. The sequence continues at coordinate 36,586 of CAZASZ010000010.1, read as the reverse complement.
CTGATGGCGTGACGCACGTGTCCGGAGCTGGTGAGCTGGTCCTTGCCTCGCAGTCACCGCGCCGCCGACAGCTTCTGGCGCAGATTGGCATGGACTTCACGGTCATGCCGGCTGAGCTCGATGAGCGGCCGCATCCCGGCGAGACGGCCGAGGACCACGTCCGCCGCCTGGCCGCCGAAAAGGCCCGAGTCGTTTTTGATAGCCCCACGGTTGAGGGCGGATGCCTAGTGATGGCGGCCGATACCGTCGTCGTGATTGATGGCGATATCCTCGGCAAACCGATTGAGCGCGCCGACGGTATCGCGATGTTAGGTCGTTTATCGGGGCGGCCACATACGGTTTTGACGGCGTTGCATCTAATCGGCCCTGGTGGGGTCGAGCGAGCCCGATTGAATTGCAACGAGGTCGGTTTTCGCGCTTTGGTCCCGGGAGAGGCGGAGGCCTATTGGGAGACGGGTGAGCCTGCCGACAAGGCCGGGGGGTACGCCATTCAAGGGCTCGGCGCGATATTTATCGAGTCCATTCGAGGCAGCTATACGGGGATCATGGGCCTTCCGCTGCACGATGTCTCGGTTTTGCTGTCACATTATGGTATTAAACTGCTATTGGGAGTACCCCTAACTAATGAATGAGAATAAGGCCGTATGAGCGATGAGATACTGGTCAACGTGACCCCTCAGGAGACACGGGTCGCCATCGTCGAAAATGGCCTCCTTCAGGAGGTCTATATCGAGCGCAGCAGTCGCCGGGGGCTGGTCGGCAATATCTATAAGGGGGTCGTACAGCGGGTCCTGCCGGGTATGCAGGCGGCTTTTATCGATCTGAATCTCGAGCGCACGGCCTTTCTGCACGAATCCGATATCCGTCCGGTTTATGGCGACGATGGTGTCGAGACTGAGCGTGATATCAGCGCCAAGCTTCGCGATGGGCAGGACGTCCTGGTCCAGGTAATCAAGGACCCGCTGGGGACCAAGGGCGCGCGCCTGACCACGCATATCTCGATCCCGTCTCGCTATCTCGTGTATATGCCGGGGGCGACCAGCGATGGTATATCCCAGCGTATTGAAGACGAAGAAGAGCGCCAGCGCCTCAAAGGTCTCATGGATGAACTGCGTGCCGAAGGTGAGGAGTCCGGTTTTATCGTCAGGACTGCCGCCGAGAGTGCAAGTCGCGAGGCGCTGGCCAGTGACCGGGCGTTCCTGAAAAAAGTTTGGGCGTCGGTTCAGAATGCCGCCGCTGAGGCGCCCACGCGCAGTCTCGTGCGTGAAGCCATGCCGCTCGTCGTCAGAGTGCTACGTGACCTTCCGGAAGCCGAGATCTACAAGGTCAGGATTGACTCGCGGGAGACCTATCGGATGGTCATGAACTTCGTCGAGACCTTTATCCCAGAGCTTCTGCCGCGCATTGAGCACTACCCCGGCGAACGGCCGATCTTTGATCTATATTCGGTTGAGGACGAGATCAATCGAGCCCTCAGCAAGCGCGTGCAGCTCAAGTCTGGGGGTTACCTCTATATCGAGCAGACCGAAGCCATGGTCACTGTCGACGTTAATACCGGGACCTATGTCGGCCAGCGCAACCTTGAGGAGACGATCTTCAAGACCAATCTCGAGGCGGCCCAGGCCATAGGTCGTCAATTGAGACTGCGCAATCTGGGCGGGATTATCATCCTGGATTTTATTGATATGAAAGAGTCAGCGCACAAGGAACAGGTCCTGCGTGCCCTCACCAACAGTATGGAGAACGACCGTGCGCGTCATCATTTCTGCGAGGTCTCCGCGCTCGGATTAGTTGAAATGACCCGTGAGCGGACCCGTGAGAGCTTGGGGCATATTCTCTGCGAACCTTGTTCGGTCTGTGGCGGACAGGGCGTCGTCAAGACGCTGGAAACGACCTGCTACGAGATCTTTCGCGAGTTGTTGCGCGAGGCGCGACAGTTCGATGTAGGACAGTACCTGATCCTGGCTGCCGTTGAGGTTGTCGACCGTCTCCTCGAAGAAGAATCCAACAGTATCGCGGAGCTGGAGGCCTTTATCGGTCGCCCGATCAAACTCCAAGCCGAGCCTCTGTATGCCCAGGATCAGTTCGATGTCGTGCCCATGTGATCCCCTGAAAGGGGATCTGTCTGCCTCTGGGCTGGGTATCCTCATCCGTCTCTCGAGCGGCTGAAGCCGATGCGTTATACCCTGAGGCGATGCTGGCACATAGTCGCTGAAGTTATCGTCGCCGCCGCGATCCTGGTGACCGCGTTGCGTTTCGCGTTGCCCATGCTGAACGATTATCGTCAGCATCTGGCTGCGGAGTTGAGCCGCAGTATCGACCAGCCTGTATCGGTAGGTCACTTGGCCGCAAGCTGGCATGGCATGGGTCCGCTGCTGATCCTGAACGATGTCCACATCTACGCCGGGGACGGAACCACTGACCTGGTTCGAGTTGGCGACGTTAAGGTTGGACTGAATATCTGGCAGAGCCTTTTCAACGCCTCATTGGTCTTTGACCAGCTTGACATGTCGGGCGCCGAAGTCACGCTTGTTCGGGAGATCGATGGCCGTATCGGGCTTGAGGGTTTCGCGGATACCGGTGGTGCAGATCTCACTTCAGCTACGGCGCGCGGCGGCGCCATCATCCGTTGGCTCTTCGGGCAGGGCACTATCAAAATACGACAGTCGGATGTTCGCTGGATCAACAAGGCGCATCCGGGTCGTCCGCAGCTCGTGCGTCACGTTAATTTTGAGCTGCATAACGATGATCGACGTCATCAGATCAATGGCGACGCACGCTTAGGTTCGGACACCCATCCCGATATCCGCTTTTCCATGGATTTACTCGGTGACGTGACTAAGCCTGGCTGGGACGGCCGAGGTTATCTGGAGTCTTTGGGGGTCAATCTGGTCCCTTGGCTGGCCGGGCAGCACATCGAAGGGTTCGAGCTGATCTCCGGAAAGGTCGGCATGCGGCTATGGGCGAGCTGGCGTTCTGGCCGGTTGCAGGATGCTCGCGGTCGTTTCGTAGGCGTGGCTATTCGTGTTCGGGGTCGGGTGCCTGTTACGAATGAGGGAAATGACGCAGCCCCGGAGTTGAAATGGAAGCGGTTGAGCAGTTCGGTTGCGTGGCTGCGTCAGGAACAGGGATGGGTACTGTCTCTATCCGACCTGCAGGTCAATGATGCCCCCGATCAGGCTGCAGTAACGATCATGGCGCAAGATTCCGAGTCGGGTACGGCATTCGATATGTATACGGATCGCCTTGGGATTAAAGGGCTGCTCGATGTTGCGCGAGTGAGTGAGGGCGTGCCGGCGTCCCTGCGTTCGGCACTGAACAAGGCGAAGATCGATGGCCATTTGGATGCGGTTCACCTGAGCTATCGCGATGGAGCTTCTCCGGTATTTGCGATCAAGGGCGGCTTTTCCGACGTTCGATCCGGAGGAGTTGATACGCTACTGGGCTTCGATCACCTATCCGGTACATTTGTAGCCGACGACGAGTCCGGCGCGGCGCATTTCGGCCTCAATGATAGCGCCGTCGCGATACGTTCTCTGTTCCGTGATCCCATACCGGTTGCAAGCCTTTCCGCGGAACTCAACTGGCGACATGATGACCAAGGTTTCGCCGTTGCCGTCAGCGACCTAATTTTGATGAACGAGGACCTCAGCGTTCAAGGTGGATTGGGCGTCATGTTGCCCGAGGATGGCAAACCGGAGCTGAGCATCCACCTCGACGCCAAGTCCGATGGGGGCGTAGCGCATACCTCCAGATACCTCCCTGCCAGCATCATGTCGAACGCTTCTGTTGAGTGGCTGGATCGAGCGCTGATCGGTGGTGATGTCACGCATGCCACCATGGTCTTCGACGGGCCGGTGGCGCAATTTCCTTTCGATCATGGTGGGGGCCAATTTAGTATTCAGGTGGCGCTTCATGGCGGTGTCCTGGATTTCGCGCCGGGATGGCCTCGGGTAAATGACATAGATGCAGACCTGGAATTTGCAGGGTACGGACTTCGGATCGCTGCGCCGAGTGGCGAAAGTCTTGGTCTGGCAATCCATGACGTATCCGTAGATATCTCGGATCTATACGGCGTCAACCCCAATTTGAAGTTGACCGGAAAGGCTGAGGGCACGACCCAGCAGGCGCTGGATTATGTTGTGAACAGTCCGGTCGGCGAGATCTTGGACAGGTTTGCGACAGGGACCCGGGCGGAAGGCACCAGCGACCTCGACCTAGCGCTGGACGTCCCGCTAATGCACTCGCTGGACACCGAGGTTAAGGGGCGCCTGGGGTTTCATGGCAGCAAGCTCAAGCTCGTCGATGCCGGGTTCGAGATCGAGGCCGTTGAGGGGGCTCTGGCCTTCACGGAGAGCGATGTCAGCGCCAAGGGTATCCGAGCACGAATGTTGGGTCTGGACAGTCGGATCGATATCTCGCGTCAGAGTGTAGGCAAGGACCATCGTGTGACGCGCATAGCGGCCACGGGGCGCATCAATGATCAGCAGCTCAATGACATCCTGGAGGGGATCCCAGATCGACTCATCTCTGGCACCACCAGTTGGCGTGCGACCCTCGATCTTGCCGATGTCGAGGATACGACGGCGCAAGACCCGATATTACGGGTCACGTCAGACCTTAAAGGCATGGCGCTGGCGATCCCGGAGCCTGTCGCCAAGTCTGCGGCGATACCGAGTCCATTTTCATTGTCGATGCACCTACCTCAGCGTCTGGGTCGTCCGGTATCAATCCAATATGGAGGCTCCCTGTCCGGACTCCTTGATCTCAATGCTGACATGCAGCTGCAGCGGGCCACTTTACACTGGGGTAAGGGGTATCCCCGACTCGTGAAGAAAACGGGGGTTCGAATCACGGGCAGTCTGGCCAGATTGGATCTGGACCCGTGGATGGACCTGATCGAGCGCCCCGATTTGGCCAAGGGGTCAGCCAATCCTGGCAGTCAGCTTATGGGTATGGATGTGCAGGTAGGGGATTTATCGATGTCAGGCCATCATATTCCCGATGCTGCGATTGCCGGCAAGCGGCGACCGGCTGCCTGGAACTTTGTGATAAAGGGGCCGGAGCTTGGCGGTGAGATCGCGGTTCCCGTACCCATCAAAGATCGGCCGATACGGGTGACGTTGGATCACTTGATCATCCCGGCGGAGAAGGCGGCGGACGACAGCGGCCAAGCCGAGGCCGTAAAGGTGGCCGACGTTGGGGGCTCACCGCAAGGAATCCCCGCGCTGGAGGTGACGACCGACTCGCTGGTCTATGCCGACATGGCGCTCGGTAGCATGAAGCTTTCTACGGTCCCGAGTTCCGACGGCATGGATATCCGCGAACTTGTTTTTGAGCGGCCAGAGTCCCGTTTCCAGGTTCACGGTACGTGGACGGAGAACGACGGTAAACAGGCCTCTGAATTTGCCATCCGTTTTTTGAGCGAAGACCTCGGCGGGACGCTCCAGGGGCTGGGCTTCCCCGAGTTGATCAGTCAGGGGAAAGGTGAGAGTTCCGCCACCGTTCGTTGGCCGGGGCGCCCGGCGGATTTCACATGGTCTGCCTTGGCCGGGAAAATGAGCGTACTGTTTCAAAACGGTCGAGTGCTGGAAATCGAGCCCGGAGCAGGGCGGATCGTTGGTCTGTTTAGTCTACAATCCCTGCCGCGACGGCTGTTCATGGATTTCAGCGACGTACTGCGTCGCGGCTATGCTTTCGACCGGATCGAGGGGGATCTCGATATCGATAACGGAGTGGCTCGGACCCAGAATCTCTATCTGGATGGTCCGTCAGCCCGTATCGAGATAAAGGGGGCTACGGACCTGGCCGCTAGGCAGTATGATCAGGATGTTATCGTGAGCCCGCATGTCGGTTCGGGTTTGCCGGTTGCCGGGGCGCTGGCTGGGGGCTTGGGCGTAGGCGCGGCCGTATTGATTTTTGAAAGGATATTTCAGCACGACCTTGCTAAGATGACGCGTGTCCATTATCACGTGACCGGGCCCTGGAGCGCGCCTGAAACGGTGACGGTGAGAGAAAAAACACAACAAAAATGAAATCTTTGAATTGGTACATTACGAGATGAATCGGATCGTCGCTATTCAAATGGCCTCAGGGCCGAACATCGGCGCTAACCTGATCGAGGTCGAGCGTTTGTTGTCTCAAGCCGCAGACTCGGGGGCGCAGCTTGTTGTGCTACCCGAGAATTTCTCCGTCATGGGTTTGTCTGAAGTGGACAAGGTCAAGGCTGGCGAGTCCGAGGGTAGTGGACCAATGCAGGACTTTCTCTCGCGGATGGCGAGACAGTATGGGGTTTGGATCGTCGGTGGGACAATCCCGCTCAAAACCGATGATCCTGGCAAAGTTTCGGCCTCTTGCCTAGTCGTAGACGATACAGGTCAGACCAAGGCTTGCTATGACAAGATCCACCTTTTTGACGTCCAAATCGAGGGCTCCGGCGAGGAATACACTGAATCCGCGACTATCTTGCCGGGGCACGGCATCACGGTCGTGGATACCCCTGTGGGGCGTCTCGGATTGGCGATATGCTATGACCTAAGGTTCCCAGAGATGTTTCGTTCAATGTTGGATCTTGGCGCGGAGATCATAGCGGTGCCGTCGGCGTTTACGGCCTTTACCGGTAAGGCGCACTGGGAGAGCCTTGTCCGGGCTCGGGCGATCGAGAACCAATGCTATCTGGTGGCCTCCGCTCAGGGGGGGTATCATCTGAACGGGCGTGAAACCTATGGACACAGTATGGTCGTCGATCCATGGGGGACCATACTTGACGAACTAGCGAATGGTTCAGGGATTGTCGGCGCCGAGATCGATCTCCAGCTTGTGCGCAGAATCCGGGAGCGTTTCCCATCCATCAGTCACAGACGGTGGCAGAATCTTTCGAATGATAGCGAGACGATATGAGTGATATCGATGCCCGCCGTGGGGGTGTGTCATCGCTGGTCTCTATTCGCGGCGTGAGATTTGGTTATGGCTCGCGAAAGATTTTCGATGGCGTCGATATCGAGATAAAGCGCGGTGAGGTCACGACCATCATGGGACCTAGCGGCACGGGTAAGACAACCCTGCTAAGGCTCATTGGCGGACAGATCAAGCCCCAGACAGGCGAGGTCATCGTCGATGGTTGTTACGTGCCGAAACTATCGCGCGAGGACCTCTACGATCTCAGGCGTCGGATTGGGCTGTTGTTTCAGACTGGCGCGTTGTTCACGGGCCTTAGCGTTTACGATAACGTGGCTTTTCCGCTCAGGGAGCATACTCGCTTGCCCGAGAAACTCATTCGCAATATTGTCCTCATGAAGCTGGAGGCCGTCGGTCTGCGCGGCGCACGGGACCTGATGCCGGCCGAGCTTTCCGGCGGCATGTCGCGTCGGGTGGCGCTGGCCCGCACCATCGCCCTTGACCCAATGATGATCATGTACGACGAGCCCTTCACTGGCCAGGATCCGATTACCGTGGGGGTTATCATGAAGCTGATCCGTCAGCTCAACGATACCTTGGGGTTGACCAGTATCGTGATTTCGCATGACGTCCATGAGGCCTCGTCGATTTCCGATTATCTTTATGTTATCTCAGGAGGCAAGGTTGTCGGCGAAGGTGCTCCCGAGGCCATGAAGACCAACGAATCGCCATGGGTCCGCCAGTTCATGGAGGGGGCGCCTGATGGTCCGGTGCCGTTCCATTATCCTGCGGATCCAATCGATGAAGATCTATTCGGGGTGGCGTCGGCCTGACATGATCACGACTTTGCGCAACTTGGGCCATTGGTGGCTAGGAATCATGGCCCGGATGGGCCGTTCCATGATTTTTTTGATCCAGGTCCTGATCGGGTTACCTGATCTCTTGTTTCGGCATCCTCGCCTGATCGTCATGCAGTTGTATTCAGTCGGCGTGCTTTCACTCCTGATCATTCTTGTGTCGGGGATGAATGTCGGCATGGTTCTGGGGCTGCAGATGTATAACACGCTTGTCGATTTCGGTGCCGAGGCGGCGCTGGGTCCCGTCGTGGCCTTGTCTCTGGTTCGCGAGCTTGGTCCGGTTGTTGCGGGACTGTTGTTCGCCGGCCGGGCCGGCTCCGCCCTGACGGCCGAGATTGGCCTAATGAAGGCGACGGAACAGCTGGCTGGTATGGAGATGATGGCCGTGGACCCAATGCGCCGGGTTGTGGCGCCGCGACTTGTGGCAGGCATCATATCGATGCCGCTGCTGGCCGCGCTCTTCAGCGCCGTTGGCATCTGGGGCGCCTATTTCGTCGGGGTCGGCCTGCTTGGGGTCGATGATGGGGCGTTCTGGTCGCAGATGCAGGCTCAGATCGACTGGCGCGACGACGTGCTCAACGGCGTTATCAAGAGCGTGGTCTTCGGCGTCGTCGTGACCTGGATCGCTGTCTATGAGGGTTTTGACTCTGTCCCTACGACAGAGGGCGTGAGCCGGGCCACAACGCGGACCGTGGTCAGCGCATCGTTGTCGGTCCTGGCGCTGGATTTTCTGCTGACTGCGATGATGTTCAGTAGCTGATGAATGCCGGACGAGTGTTGATCGGGGCGAGAGAGATATTTTCGGTAAAGGGCGTTTTCGGATGCCCTGATGAGGAACTTGAGTGATGAACAAGACGACGATGCTTGAAGTGGGTGTAGGCCTGTTTGTGGTGCTGGGCGTGGCCGCACTATTCGTTCTGGCCATGAAAATGAGTAACTTTAATACCTTATCTTCTGGGGGCGGCTATACCGTGGTCGCCCGCTTTGAGGAGATCGGTGGACTCAAGGTGCAGTCGCCGATTAATGCCGGTGGAGTGCGTGTCGGTCGCGTTACAGCGATCGATTATGATGAAAAGCGCTACCAGGCTAGAGTGACCATGCGTATCGACGGGCGCTATCGCCGCTTTCCGGCCGATACCACGGCCTCGATCTATACCTCCGGGCTGCTCGGCGAAAAGTATATCGGTCTGGAGCCAGGCGGTGAGGAGGACTATCTAAAGGATGGTGACGAGGTTCGTCTGACGCAGTCGGCGCTGGTCATGGAGCGGGTCTTGGGCCAATTTCTGTTCGATAAGGCCTCAGAGAAATTTCCGAATTAGTCTCAAGGTATGAGGACTGACATGGTGATGACTTATCTAAAAAAAGGCATGATGACCGGGTTTTTGTGTCTGTGCCTGGCGGGGATTGCCGCGACCCCGACATTTGCGGCTGACCCTCCGAACGCGGAAGCGGTCGTCGTATCGACGACCAACAACGTTCTGCAGATCCTGCGGAAAGAGAAGGAACTCTTCAACGAGCATCCGGCCCATCTGTTTATGGTCGTCGAGAAATACGTCTTGCCGCATATTGATTTTGGACGGATGTCACGTCTCGTGCTTGGCAAGTATTGGCGCCGTGCGACCGATGATGAGCGTGTGCGCTTTACCGAGCAGTTCCGGTCTCTGCTCGTGCGCACTTATGCCAATGCGCTATTACGTTTCAGCGATGCGGATGTTGAGGTTTTGCCGAGCCGTGAGGCTTCCAGGCCGGGCCGTCAACTGGTGCGGACCGAGGTTCGGATCAACGGTGACAAGCCCCTTTCCATCGATTACAGGATGTTTCAGATCGATGGCGCTTGGAAAATCTATGACGTCAAGATCGACGGCGTCAGCCTAGTCGTGAACTACCGGGCCTCGTTTAAGAACGAGATCAGCAGCACAGGGAGCATCGAGAAGCTCATCCACAAGATCACAGCCAAGAACCAGGCGGCGAACAGTGGCTGAAACGTCTTCTGCCCCAGATGTTCGCGTCGATGACGACGGGCATCTATATCTCGTCGGGGAGCTCAGCTTCCAGACGGTCCCCGAGCTGCTCGTCAGGTGCCAGGACATGCTCCATGGCCATGTCGGTGATTTGCAGGTCAACCTTGAAGGGGTTTCGCGTTCCGATAGTGCGGGGTTGGCTCTGTTAGTGGAGTTGGTGCGAATGAAGCGCGCCCAAGGCCAGACCGCCTCTTTCTCTCATGTACCGAAGCAGATGCAGGCCATGGCGCTGGTCTCACGGTTGGAACAGGTGCTTGGCCTGCGCTGATCGCGCCTTCTAACAGGCCGTTGAAAAACCTTCATGCGGCACGATCCGGCGTTAAAAATCGGCTCAAAATGCTCATGTACGGGCGTGTACACTGCGCTTTCTCGCCGATTTTTGCCTTGTCTTGCACTCGCCTGAAACTTTTTCAACAGCCTGTTAATGCGCCTGTATGGGGCGCGATGCGGGGAAAATGAGGCCGGGCATCGGAATTGGGCATTGCCTAGAACCGGCCAGTTTTAATATAGTGTGCGGTCGGGAGTGGACTTTCCACTTGGGATTCAAGTAAATATTGTTGGTGTGATGTGGATACAGCGGATATTAAGGCGATGATCGAGAGCGGCCTGCCGGGCAGTTCCGTTCAGGTATCGGGGGATGGTACCCACTTTGAGGCCATCGTGGTCTCTGAGGCGTTTTCGGGAAAGAGTCGGATTCAGCAGCACCGGATGGTCTATGCCACTCTGGGCGCAAATATGGAGGGCGCTATACACGCGCTTTCCATCCGCACGGCAACCCCGTCGGGCGCAGCGTGATAGGGCGGCAGCATCCCGCTTTTTGCGAGGCCAACTAAACGTGGATAAGCTTCGAATCGCGGGAGGGTATCCTCTCACGGGCAGCATTCGGATCTCGGGCGCCAAGAACGCTGCTTTGCCCATTATGGTGGCGGCGTTGTTGACGGACGAGCCCCTGATTATCGGTAACGTCCCTCATCTCAACGATGTCACGACCACTATGGAACTCATGGGTCGGATGGGCGTCGAGCTCATGATTGATGAGTCCATGAATATCGAGATCAATGCCGCCCCAATTCGGGATTTCACAGCCCCCTATGACCTTGTTAAGACCATGCGCGCCTCGATCCTGGTGCTCGGGCCCTTGTTGGCCAAGCACGGTCAAGCCGTGGTTTCTCTGCCGGGTGGCTGCGCCATCGGTACGCGTCCGGTCGATTTACACATTCGCGCCCTTCAAGCAATGGGCGCCGAAATCGAGGTCGAGGGTGGTTATATCCGTGCCCGTACCGACGGACGACTCAAGGGCGCGCATCTGTGCATGGACATGATCACCGTGACCGGTACCGAGAACATCATGATGGCGGCCACTCTAGCTGAGGGCCGGACGATCATCGAGAACGCCGCTCGTGAGCCCGAGGTTACGGATCTTGCAGATTGCCTGATTAGCATGGGCGCGCGCATACAGGGCACCGGTACGGATACGATCACTATCGATGGCGTCGAGCGTCTTCACGGCACTCATCACCGTGTCTTGCCCGACCGCATCGAGACCGGCACCTATCTGGTTGCGGCCCTGATTACCGGTGGTAAGGTCAAGTTGCGTGACACGCGTCCGGACCTGCTTGATGCCGTCCTGGCCAAGTTGCGAGAGGCCGGAGCCGAGATTGAGACGGGCGCCGACTGGATATCCCTGGATATGACCGGGCGGCGACCCGAGGCCGTGGATCTCCGGACTGCGCCATATCCAGCTTTCCCGACTGATATGCAAGCTCAGTTTGCGGTCTTGAACGCGATATCGAGCGGGGTTGGCAAGATTACCGAAACGGTCTTTGAGAACCGCTTCATGCACGTCCCCGAATTGCAGCGCATGGGTTCGGACCTGAGTCATGAGGGTAATACCATCGTTGTACGCGGTGTCGACCAATTGCATGGCGCGCCCGTTATGGCGACTGATTTGCGCGCATCCGCTTGCCTGGTGCTTGCCGGGCTTGTCGCCAGTGGGCAGACCCTGGTTGACCGGATATATCATATTGATCGCGGTTACGAGTGCATTGAGGAAAAACTTGCACAACTCGGGGCGGACATCCATAGAGTGCCTGCCTGAGGCCAAGACTGCGCCTGATCCTAGGAAGAATTATGAAGAATCGTTTGATCATAGCCGTTTCGAAGGGACGGATACTGACCGAGACCTTGCCCTTGCTTGCGCAGGCTGGAGTTTTACCCGTGGAGTCCCCGGAGACCTCGCGCAAGCTGATCTTCGATACCTCAGTGCCAGGGGTTCAGCTGCTTGTTATTCGGGCCACGGACGTGCCGACCTTCGTCGATAATGGCGCCGCCGACCTCGGGATCTCGGGTAAAGATGTTCTGATTGAATACGGCGGCGACGGACTTTATGAGCCCCTGGATCTGAAGATTGCCTGCTGCCGTATGGCCCTGGCCGCTCCTGAGGGTTTTGTTCTAAACGGAAGCCGGGTCCGGGTCGCGACTAAGTACATCCGGATCGCCTCGGCCTATTTTGCTGCGCGGGGGATCCAGGCCGATTTCGTAAAGCTTTACGGTTCGATGGAGCTGGCTCCCCTGGTAGGTCTGGCCGATTGCATCGTTGATCTGGTCGATACCGGCAACACCTTGCGTGCAAACGGGCTCGCTGAACTTGAGGAGATCATGCCGATCAGTTCGCGGCTGATCGTCAACAAGGCCTCAATGAAGATGAAGCACGACCAGGTGCGGGGGTTTATCGATCGCTTGGGGGCGGGTGTCCGCTGAACAAGGGTTTCGAGTTAGGTTTTGGAGAAGGCTGATATCTCATGGCAAAGATCAAGCGCTTGAGCACGGTGGATGATGGATTCTGGCCGGCACTCGAAGAGGTCCTGAGCTGGGATTCCATATCCGATGCCACGGTCGCCGAGACCGTCCGCAATGTGATCGCCGATGTCCGCAGTCGGGGCGATGCCGCCTTGGTCGAATACACCAATCGTTTTGACCGTTTGAACGCCACCGGGATGGCTGAGCTGGAGATTTCGCTGGAACGGACTAAGGCAGCTTACGATGCGCTGCCGGCCGAGCAGCGCGAGTCTCTGGAATTCTCGGCCGAGCGTGTCCGGCTCTATCACGAACATCAAAAGGTCGACTCCTGGTCGTACACCGAGGCCGACGGCACACTGTTGGGTCAACAGGTCACGCCAATGGACCGGGTCGGCCTCTATGTGCCCGGCGGCAAGGCCATCTATCCTTCATGCGTCATTATGAACGCTGTACCGGCGCGGGTTGCAGGGGTCAAGGAGCTCATCATGGTCGTGCCGACGCCGGATGGAATCGTCAACGAGCTCGTGTTGGCTGCGGCGCATGTCGTCGGGGCCGACCGAATCTTCACGCTGGGTGGCGCACAGGCCATCGCGGCCCTAGCCTATGGTACCGAAACCGTGCCGCGTGTCGACAAAATCGTCGGGCCTGGCAATATCTATGTCGCGACCGCCAAGGGTATGGCCTACGGTGCTGTCGGCATCGATATGATAGCCGGCCCCTCAGAGATCCTCGTCATTGGTGATGGCGGCACGAATCCTGATTGGGTTGCCATGGACCTGTTTTCCCAAGCCGAGCATGACGAGGATGCTCAGCCCATTCTGGTTAGCCCCGATAAGGCCTATCTGGATGCCGTTCAGGTCAGTATCGACAAGCTGCTGCCGACCATGGAGCGCGCCGAGATTATTGGTAGCTCTCTGAGCGGTCGAGCGGCCATGATCCATGTCCGCGATCTCGATGAGGCGGCCGAGGTGGCCAACTTCGTCGCGCCGGAGCACCTCGAACTTTCGGTCGAGGATCCACTGGCGCTCAGTAAAAAAATCCGCCACGCCGGCGCGATCTTCCTTGGGCGCTACACAGCTGAGGCGATTGGCGACTACTGTGCGGGACCTAACCATGTCCTGCCGACCTCGCGCACGGCGCGTTTTTCGTCGCCGCTAGGGGTCTATGATTTCCAAAAGCGCTCCAGCCTGATCATGTGCTCCGAGCAGTCGATGACGACGCTTGGCAAGACTTCTTCAAAGTTGGCCCGCGCCGAGGGTCTTACCGCACATGCGCGGTCGGCGGAATATCGCATGGGCGCGGGTGACGAGTAACGTGGCTTTGAGATTGAATCGAGGATAGTGAAATGAAACAGCGCAAGGCCAACGTCAAACGCGAGACTGCGGAGACCCAGATCGAGATCGCAGTTAATCTCGACGGTAGCGGGCAGACGGAATTCGCAACCGGGGTTCCCTTTCTCGACCACATGCTGGATCAGATCGCGCGCCACGGTTTGATGGATCTAACCGTCCGGGCCAACGGCGATCTACATATTGATGCCCATCACACGGTTGAAGACATCGGCATCACACTGGGCCAGGCGATCAACACTGCATTGGGTGACAAGAAGGGGATCCGGCGTTACGGCCACGCCTACGTGCCGCTCGACGAAGCCTTGTCGCGCGTCGTCATCGACCTGTCGGGCCGTCCGGGATTGGAGTACCACGTCGAACTGGTTCGAGATCGAATCGGCGAGTTCGACGTAGACCTCGTGCTCGAGTTCTTCCAAGGTTTCGTCAACCACGTACCCTGTACCCTGCATATCGACGGGCTGCGTGGCAAGAACGCGCACCACATCGTAGAGACCGTATTCAAGGCCTTCGGCCGCGCCCTGCGGCAGGCCCTGGAGCCTGATCCGCGGATGTCGGGCGTCGTGCCATCGACCAAGGGCAGTCTTTAGCTCATTTAGGAATCTGATAAAATGACCGATTCGGCCCGCATAAGGGTCATGGCCAATAACGAAGCGCTTGACCGCAAAGACCTGGGGATTGCTCGATGAGTTCGGTCGTCGTCGTAGATTATGGCATGGGGAATATCCGTTCCGTGGCCAAGGCCCTGGAGCATGTTGGCGCCCGCGAGGTTGTCGTCAGTCATGATCCGGAGCGCATCCTGGGGGCGGAACACGTGGTGTTACCGGGCGTCGGCGCACTGCAGTCCTGCATGTCTGAGCTGCATCGATTGGAAATCAATGAGGTCCTTTTACAGTGCATGAGGGACCGACCTTTTCTGGGTATCTGCCTGGGGATGCAGGCCCTGCTTGACGCCAGCGAGGAGGGTGGTCGAACTGCCGGACTGGGTCTCGTTTCAGGTGAGGTACGGCACTTTTCGGGCCGCATCAACGATCCCGCGCTCAAGGTCCCGCATATGGGCTGGAATCGGGTGCGTCAGGCGCGGCTCCACCCACTCTGGGAGGGAATTCCAGACGAGTCCTGGTTCTATTTTGTGCACAGCTATTTTATTGCCCCCGAGGATCCGGCCGTGTCGGTCGGAGAGACCGACTATGGCCTGACTTTTACCTCCGCGTTGGCCACGGGCTCTGTCTTTGCGGTTCAGTTTCACCCGGAGAAGAGTCAGCAGACGGGGCTAATCCTGCTACGGAATTTCCTGCGCTGGCAAGGTGATTGAGGTAGGGTGGCTTTACTTGCACCCGTTCATTCGGTTTTGAAGCAAAACGAAACAAAACAAATAGAGGAAGCGTGCCATGTTGCTGATACCAGCAATCGACATTAAAGGTGGGCAGTGTGTTCGTCTGCGCCAGGGTAGGATGGATGACGACACCGTCTTTTCCAACGACCCCGTGGCCATGGCGCGACGCTGGGCCGACGCTGGCGCGCGGCGATTGCATGTCGTTGATCTCGACGGCGCTACTGACGGCCGCCCGACCAATGCAGGCCTGATCCACGAGATTGCCGAAGCCATACCCGATATTCCTGTCCAGGTCGGAGGCGGTATCCGCGACGAAGAAACCATCGAGGCCTACCTCGATGCCGGTGTCCGCTATGTCATCATCGGTACCGCCGCAGTGAATCAGCCGCACTTTATCGCCGATGTTGCGGTGGCCTATCCAGGTCATATCATCGTCGGGCTCGATGCCCGCGATGGCCGTGTCGCCATCGACGGCTGGTCAAAGCTCTCTCACCACGACGTTATCGATATCGCTCGCCACTTCGAGCACGATGGCGTCGAGGCGATTATCTATACGGACATTAGTCGCGACGGCATGATGCAGGGGGTCAATGTCGAGGCCACGGTAGCGCTGGCCCAGGCCATCAATATCCCGGTCATCGCCTCCGGCGGTGTCAGCAGCGAGGACGATATCCGCAGACTCATCAAGGCCTCGGGGGCCGGAATCGAAGGAGCCATTCTAGGCCGCGCGCTCTACGAGGGCAGCCTGGAACTGGGCTCCTGTCAGGCCTTCATCGACCAATTACGTGCGGAGGAGAATGCCTGACATGGGCGTCGCCAAGCGCATCATTCCCTGTCTAGATGTCGACAAGGGTCGTGTCGTCAAGGGCGTCCGTTTCGTCGATATCATCGATGCCGGTGACCCGGTCGAGGTCGCACGAGCCTATGATGCACAGGGAGCGGATGAGCTGGTCTTCCTCGATATCACGGCCAGCTCCGAGGAGCGCGACACCATGGTCCATGTTGTCGAACAGGTCGCCAGCGAAGTCTTTATTCCGCTCACAGTGGGTGGCGGCATCCGCGAACTCGCTGATATTCGCCGCATGCTCAACGCCGGCGCCGACAAGGTCGCGATCAATACCGCGGCCATACATAATCCCGATTTCGTGCGCGCTGCCGCTGAACGTTTCGGCGTGCAGTGTATCGTCGTCGCGATCGACGCCAAGCGTGTCGATGATGACAAAGGCGGCCATTGGGAGATCTTTACGCATGGCGGTCGAAACGCCACCGGTATCGACACCGTCGACTGGGCGCGCCGCATGACAGCGCTGGGCGCAGGCGAGATCCTGTTGACCAGTATGGATCGCGACGGCACCCGTGATGGTTATGATCTTGCCCTGACTCGGGCCGTGTCCGAGGCCGTCGAGGTCCCCGTGATCGCTTCCGGCGGGGTGGGCACGCTCGACCATCTCGTCGAGGGTGTGACCGATGGCCAAGCCGATGCCGTGCTCGCGGCCAGCATCTTCCACTACGGCGACCATACCGTGGAGGATGCCAAACGGGCCATGCAGGCGCGTGGCGTCGAGGTTCGATTGTCGTGACGACGGAACCGGCCTGGCTCGACCAGGTCAAATGGAATGCCGACGGTCTCGTCGCGGCCATCGCCCAGGAAAGCTCATCCGGACAAATCCTGATGCAGGCTTGGATGGACCGCGAAGCCCTGGTTCTGACCGCCAAACTTGGACATGCTGTCTACTGGTCGCGTTCTCGGCAAAAACTCTGGCACAAGGGGGAATCCTCGGGTCATGTCCAGGACGTCAAGGAGATACGGCTGGATTGCGATGGTGACGCAGTGCTGCTGATTGTTGAACAACGGGGCGGGATCGCCTGTCATACTGGCCGTCACCATTGTTTCTTTCGCCGTCTGGAAGGCGAAGACTGGCAGATCGTCGAACCCGTCATCCGGTCCGCAGAGGAGATCTACGCGAATGACGACTCTGAATAAGAACGATATACTCAATGCCCTGGCCGACACACTGGAGCAGCGCAAGGGCGTCGATCCCAAGGGGTCGTATGTTGCGATGCTCTACGATAAGGGCCTTGATTCGATCCTGAAGAAGATCGGCGAAGAGGCGACCGAGACCGTCATCGCCGCCAAGGATGGGGATCGCCGTCAGATCGTCTACGAGATGGCCGATCTCTGGTTTCATTGTCTGATTCTGCTCGCGCATTCGGGACTGCATCCTGACGATGTGGTGGCCGAGCTGCAGCGCCGTATCGGCGTGTCGGGACACGAGGAAAAGGCATCGCGCAGCAAGTGATGCAAGTCTATAAAAGGTATTAAGAGGGATTACTATGGGAATTAGCATATGGCAGTTGTTGATCGTCCTGTTGATCATCGTGCTGTTGTTTGGCACCAAGAAATTGCGCTCGATCGGCAAAGACATGGGCGGCGCGGTCAAGGGCTTCCGCGATGCCATGGATCAGGAGGAAAGCAAGGACGATGCCGCTAAAAAGGAGATCGACCACGACGCCGAGAATGCCGATCTGAACACAACAACGGAATCAGCCAAGGAGAAGGATAAGGTCTGAGTCGGCGACTCTCCCCGATGCCGGTACCCGGCCGGGTAAGAGTGCTGACGGTCGTTTTGTCATGTTCGATATAGGTTTTTGGGAGATCATGCTGATTGGAGTGGTTGCACTCCTGGTGGTTGGTCCCGAGGAGCTGCCGGCCCTATTACGGACCGCGGGCACTTATGCGGGTAAGGCCCGTCGCTTCTTCAGCGACGTCCGTGCCGAACTCGACATGGAGGTCAATCGGGGAGAGGAAATCAAACGCCGTATAGCCGAAGAGGCGCGGATTGCCGAGCTGCACGAGATGATCGATGAGAGCAAGGCGACGATTCCGATTGGCTCCGGCGCCAAGCCTTCCTCCGAGACTGGCGCACCAAAAAACTCGGACGCCACTTCCGAGAAAGAGTCTTCTGCTGATTGATAATGGCAACTCCGCGTAAATACCCGCCAGACGACGACCAACCGCTACTGACTCATCTCATTGAGTTGAGGGGTCGTCTGATGCGTATCCTGATCGCGGTCGCCGTGATCTTTGCTTGTCTGTTTCCGTTCGCGAATTCCCTCTACGCGCAGCTCGCCCAACCCTTGTTATCGCACCTGCCGCAGGGTGGGAGCATGATCGCTACCGAGGTGGCGTCCCCGTTTCTCGCGCCGTTCAAGTTCATCATTGTGCTGGCGGCCTTTCTCGGTATGCCGTTCATTCTCTTTCACGTCTGGGGTTTTATCGCCCCGGGTTTGTATCAGAAGGAGCGCCGTATCGTGCTGCCATTGTTGATCTCGAGCAGTCTGTTGTTTTACGCCGGTATGGCTTTCGCCTATTTCGTCGTGTTCCCCCTGGTCTTCGCTTTTTTCGTCAGCGTTGCCCCTGAGGGAGTGACCGTCATGACGGACATCAGTAAATATCTGGATTTCGTGCTCAAATTATTCTTTGCTTTCGGTATGGCTTTTGAGATCCCGGTCGCGACAGTATTGTTGGTATGGGCGGGGATCACGACTCCGGCTGCAATGACCGCCAAACGGCCTTATGTCGTCGTTGCGGTGTTTGTGGTGGGTATGTTATTGACACCACCCGACGTCATTTCTCAAACCTTGCTCGCGGTGCCGATGTGGGTGCTCTTTGAGGCCGGCGTGTTCTTTTCACGCATGATCGAAGTACGCGAAACGGATGCCGAAGAAGAGTAGGGTGTTTATCGGATAGCCGGACTGGGACGGCTGCCGACAGTGACCTGAACATTTAACCGAGCACCGTCGCGTAGAACATCCACAGCGGCGATGCTCCCAGGGCCGACGGATGCAATCCGATTCAGGGCCTCTTGCGGGTTATGAATGGCGTTACCGTCGATGCCGGTGATGATATCTCCGGCCTGAAGGCCTGCCTTGGCTGCGGGTCCTTCGATCATCGTGCCAGCGATCAGAGCGCCTTGTTCACCAGAGGCGCCAAACGACTCAGCAAGAGAAGGCGACAGGTTCTGGATCTCGATGCCCAGCCAACCACGGACGGCGTGACCGGTCTCAATGATCTGTGTCATAACGGTCTTAGCCAGTGAGACAGGTACGGCGAAGCCCACGCCTTGAGACCCTCCCGAGCGCGTGAAGATGGCCGTATTAATGCCGATCAGATGACCATCGGCGTCAACCAGTGCGCCGCCGGAGTTGCCGGGATTAATCGCGGCATCGGTCTGAATGTAATTCTCGAAAGTTGCGATGCCGAGGTGGGCGCGGTTGCGCGCGCTGACAATACCCTGGGTCACCGTCTGGCCGACACCGAAGGGGTTGCCGATGGCAAGCACAACGTCGCCGACACGGATGGTCTCCGAATGGCCGAGGACAATTGTAGGTAGCTCATTAAGGTCGATTTTGAGGACCGCGATATCGCTTTCAGGATCGGTGCCAACGATTATGGCGGGCGCCGTGCGTTCGTCATTGAGGGCTACTAGGATCTCATCCGAATCCTTGATGACATGATTGTTGGTCAGGATGTAGCCCGCCCCACTCACGATGACCCCAGAGCCGAGACTGGATTGGCGCTGCGGTCGCTGTTTTCCCTCTTCACCGAAAAAACGGCGCAATCTGGGGTCGTCGAAGAACGACGGCTGTCTTGAAACGACCTTGGTTGTGAAGATATTGACGACGGCCGGGGCGGCCAGTTCGACAGCGGTAGCATAACTGGCGCCGCGAGCGGCGTTCGCATTGCCCGACACGTTATTCAAATCCGGTGCCGCTGCCTGCTTGATTTCGATTGCGGGTTTGTGTTCGAAGAGATGGGTGTTTTGTATGAATATCAGCGCAATGCCGCCAATCAGTCCGACAGAGATGCCCTGGATGAAATATGGAAGGAGTTTGCGCCACATGGTCGACCTACTCTACCATTTAGAACTCAGACAAAGCGAGTATTCCCATGGCGAATTTGAAAGATATCGAGCGGTATTGCAATGAGCGACTCGACAGCGAACGGTTCCAGGACTACGCCCCGAACGGCATACAGGTCGAGGGCCGTAGCGAGGTGCGAAAAGTTGTCGCAGGTGTCACTGCGAGCCTGGACCTGATCGATGCGGCGATTGAGGTCGAAGCCGATGCGATCATCGTCCATCACGGCTATTTTTGGAAAGGCGAATCTCCCATCATCGCCGGCATGAAGCGCAGCCGATTGCAGCGCTTGCTGAGTCATGATATCAGCCTACTGGCCTATCACTTACCGCTCGATGCCCATCCCGAGATTGGTAACAATGTCGAGCTCGCGCGTCGACTCGGCATCGCGGTCGAAGGCGAACTCAACGGCGGCGGAGGTTTGGCGCTGCACGGACTCCTTTCGCAACCAGTATCGGCAGGACTCTTTGCCGATCACCTTGGCAATGTCTTGGGTCGGAAGCCGCTGCACTTGCCGGGTGCCGGCACCAAGATCCTGCGTGTGGGTTGGTGTACCGGTGGCGCCGAAGGATATTGCCTGGCCGCAGCAGAAGCGGGTATGGATGCCTATATTAGCGGGGAGGTATCCGAGCAGACCTTTCATGTTTGCCGGGAGATGGGAATACACTACTTCGCTGCCGGACATCATGCCACGGAACGTTATGGTGTTTGCGCGCTTGCGCAGGAACTCGCGGGACGTTTCGAGCTGGACTGGAGTTTTGTCGACATCGAAAATCCCGTCTGAAGCAGAGACGAATTTAATATATTACTAAATTTGTCAAAACCCCTCAGAAAAGGTATTGCTATATTAAGGGTTTAGATGTGCTCGAAATGCACATCGAGATTGACATAGCGCATTGTCATGGTCTACGATCCATACTCCACTGAGAGCTCGTTCGGAAAGTGTAATCGGCGCGTTGGTGGGTAACTCTAGGGGGCACACTGTAAGTTCTCCCGAAGCGTCTCACGCTTTTGGTTGTACCGTAAGAGAATTAACAATACAAGGCGCTCACGCATTCTTTACGTGTTTTGGATGCGAATGAAGGGTCGGTTTTAAATTTTGGCTGTGTACGATTGGGGGGTATGGGTCGTCTTGATTCATTTTCCCGCGTCACTTTACATATAACCTGAACTTGAACAGGGATTGAGGGGGAGATGTTGGCTACTCATCTTTTTTCAGCAGGGCGTGCGTCTGATTGTGGGGCGTCGTGCTCCGCATCTTCGTTATTGTCTTCCACCATGTCGCGCGCGGTCGCGTTTGTCGTCTGTATCTTGTTAGTGTGCGGAGGCTCTCAGGCCTTTGCCGCCGGCAAGAAAGACACTCTGGTACCGAACGCCGTGCCGCCGGAGGGGACCTATTCGGGGGAAGACGTCAAGCAGCCCATTGAATTTCCACACTACATCCATGCTGACATCAATAAGATCAACTGCATGTACTGCCATACCTATGCTCGTCGGAGCAAGGTTGCGGGTATTCCTCCTACCGGGAAATGCATGGGTTGCCACAGCGTGATCGCGACAGACAAACCGCGCATCAAAAAGCTTACCGAATACTGGGAAAAGCATGAGCCGCCACCCTGGAAAAAGGTTCACGACGTACCCGATTTCGTGCATTTCACTCATGAAAAACATCTCCGTCGATTCGTTTTCGATAATAAGGGGATGAAGGTTGAGAACGTGTCCGAGGTTTGTGCCTTTTGCCATGGCGAAGTCAAGAAGATGGTTGTCGCCAAAAAGGTCAAGCCGCTCAATATGGGTTTTTGCAGGAGATGTCACGAGGCCAACAACGGTCCACATGACTGTTGGAAGTGCCATAAATAGATAAGGCCGAACCTGACCAGGGTGACGGCCTACCCGTGACAACAAAACTTTTCGGAGTGGAATATGGGTCTGAAAAACATCAATCGTAGGGGATTCCTCAAGCTGATGGGCTGGGGTGGCGTGGGCGCCACCGTTGCCGGGTGTGACATGCCGAGCACGGTCACACTTGAGGAAGGAAAGGAGACGGTAACGTCTTATCTGATGCCGGAGGAGTACGCGATCCCCGGAATCGGTGTCTGGTTTTCGAGCACATGTCGTCAGTGTCCGGCCGGTTGTGGCCTGCATGGCCGTGTCCGCGAAGGCCGCATCCTAAAGCTCGAGGGTAATCCCGACTCGCCGGTCAACGCGGGCAAGCTATGTCAGATGGGTCAGTCCGGTTTGCAGGGGCATTACAATCCTGACCGTTTGCGTTCGCCCAAGGCGCGCAAGGACGGCAAGCTTGTGGACATCACCTGGACTGAGGCCGCGGATCTGATCGATCAGCATGTCGGTGCGTCTTCGGGTCTCGACGGCGCCCGCTTTGCATGGGTGACAGATAGCGTCAGCGGCCATCAGGCCATGCTGATTGATAATCTGATGTCTGCTCTGGGCTCCAAGAACCTTTTCATCCACGAAGTCGTGAACTCCGAGGTGGGACAGGCCGTGAATCGCGAGATTCTGGGAGATGCCACGCCTCGATTAATGATTGAGAAGGCGCACGCGATCCTTTCCATCGGAAACGACTTCCTGGGCACGGGCGACTCTCCTGTTCACGCTTCCACCGAGTACGCAGAATTCCGCTCATCGCCGCGCGGCGTCCTGGCCGTTGCTGAGCCAAAGATGTCGCTGACCGGCGCCAACGCCGATCTTTGGATGGCGATTCGTCCGGGTACTGAAGGCATCTTTGCTTTAAGTGTGGCCAATATCCTGGCAACCAAGCACAAGGTTGCTGTCGACATGCTGCCGGCATCCATTC
This sequence comes from uncultured Gammaproteobacteria bacterium, assembly GCA_964487925.1. GTDB lineage: Bacteria > Pseudomonadota > Gammaproteobacteria > SZUA-140 > SZUA-140 > RI-283. Next base: position 13,592 of record CAZASZ010000010.1, on the reverse strand, counting down.
AAGACGCCATCATGAGAAGGAACCTCAATGAGGACGCCCGTTTGACGGGGGTCTCAGGCAGCCATGTGATCCGTGTCGCCAAGTGGCTGAGCAGCAATCCTGGCCAGAGCATCGTCGTCGCGGGTGGCACCACCGAAGGCCAGGTTAATGGCTATCAGAACGGGGTTGCGGCCATGATCCTGAACGTCATGCTTGGCAATATCGGTAAGACCATCGTTGCCAGTCATGAGTTCCCATTCCCGCAGCTTGCGCACCGCTCAGGCGGTACCGGCGGACTGCTCGACTTTGTTAAGGCCATCGACAATGGTGGACTGGATGTCGCCTTCTTTAGCGGAGCCAATCCTGTCTATACGGCGCCGCTTGCGCTGGGACTCAAGGATAAGCTGGCCTCGGTCCCATTCAAGGTTTCGTTCACACAGTTCGATGACGAGACTTCGCAGTTGGCCGATCTGGTTCTTCCAATCCTATCGCCCATGGAAGACTGGGGTACGATCGTACCGAAGGTTCAGGGTGAGCACGCGGTGATCAGTATGCAGCAGCCCGTCATGGAGCCCCTATACCCGGATACTCGCGGTATGGGCGACATCATCCTCGACCTGCTGAAGAAGCAAGATAGCGCCACCTATGGTGGTTACGAAAACTATTACGCCTATCTGAATCATGCCTTTGCCAGCTTCCCTGCCAGTATGGCAGCTGACGGCAAGGCCGTTAGCTGGAACGATGCGCTTGCCAAGGGCGTGATCGCCGTGAAGACCGGCGAGAAATCCTTGACCAGTAAATTGCAGCGCGTATCCGTTCGGCTTCCCGAAGATAACGCGGAGTACCCATTGACGTTGTTGCCGACGCCGCGCTTAGGGTTATGGGATGGTCGTCACGCCAACATCCCCTGGCTGCAAGAGGCCCCGGATCAGATCAGCAAGGTCGTCTGGGATTCTTGGGCGGAGATTCATCCCAATCTAGCCAAACAGCTGGAGGTCGAGACCGGCGATACCGTCAAGATCACCTCCGCTCAGGGTGCGATTGATGTCAAGGTCTACGTATACAAGGGTGTTCACCCTGACGCTATCGCGGTTCCGCTGGGCCAGGGCCACAACGGCTATGGCCGCTACGCCGATGGTCTCGGCGTCAACCCGCTCGAGATTCTCGATACTACTACGGTGGAGAATTCTGGAGAGCTGGCGCTTTATTCGACTCGCGTGAAGGTCGAGAAGACGCGCAATAAGGATACTTTGGTCATGATGGGCGATCACGATGTGCAGATGGGACGTAAAATGGTCTCGACGGTAACGCCCGATGTGTTTGAGCTGACGGGGGGTGAAGCTTAATGTCGCTGCAAAATCTACTGCAAGACTGGTCGCGTTACCGTAAGGGACGTGAAGAGGGCGGGTTCCACAAATATGAACACATGTGGGGGATGTCCATCGATCTGAACAAGTGCATTGGTTGCAATGCCTGTTCGGTTGCCTGCTATGCGGAAAACAATCTGGCCGTTGTAGGCAAGGATAAGTACGAAAAGCATCAGGCTATGCACTGGATGCGTATCGAGCGCTACTGGGACGAGCCCGATCTCGGCGAGGCCCGCGTCAGCGAGTACCAACAACATGGTGCCAGCTTCCTGCCGATGAACTGTCAGCAGTGTAATGCTGCGACCTGTGAGCCGGTTTGCCCGGTCGCTGCGACCTACCACACGCCGGACGGTCTCAACGCTCAGGTCTACAATCGCTGTATCGGGTCCCGTTATTGCTCCAATAACTGCCCCTACCGTCTGCGTTACTTCAACTTCTACTCCTACTATGAGGATTCCTGGCCCGAGCCGCTGAACATGCAGCTCAACCCGGACCTCAGCGTCCGTGATAAGGGTGTCATGGAAAAATGCACCTTCTGCATTCAACGTATCCGTACCGCCAAGGACAAGGCCCAGCGGGAACACCGCGTGTTGCAGGATGGCGAGTTCACGACCGCTTGCGCGCAAACCTGTCCGACCTCGGCGATCGTTTTTGGCGACCTACTCAAGATGTACGACGCCAGTTATGACGTTCCGTCCAGCAAGGTCATCGAGCTTTGGGAGCAGCATCAGGTCGAGCTGGGCGTAACCGAACAAGAAAAACACAATCCGAAGATTCGTGGCTATCGTGTACTAGAACACCTTAATACCGATCCCTGCATAATGTTCCTGGATCGGGTGCGCGAGGCATAACAACAATTGGGGATCGGTTCTCGGACCATTTGAAACCAGATGAATTGACGTGGTGGGGGCATGAATACAGATACTAGAGATATGAGTAAGGGTATCCCGGAGGATTACTCTAAGGATATCAACGAAGATATCCATTGGGCCAAGATCAACGAAGATGTCTTGCGCTCGATGGAAAATCCTCGCATGGGCTACTGGATCGCGGTGGGAGTCAGTCTGTTTTTGCTGTCTTTCGCAGTGTTCGCGGAAATCTATCAGTACAACACCGGTATGGGTCCGTCGAACCTGAACTGGCCACACATGTGGGATCTCTACATCGCGACCTTCGTGTTTTGGATCGGCATGAGCCATTCCGGGACCTTGTTGTCGGCGATTCTGCATATCATCAAGGCCGATTGGCGAAAGCCGATTTACCGATTTGCCGAGGCCATGACGACATTCTCGCTCATGACGGCTGGCCTGTTCCCGATCATCCACTTGGGGCGACTATGGAACATGTACTGGGTTATTCCCTACTACAGCGATCGTGGTATCTGGCCTAACTTCCGCTCTCCGCTGGTTTGGGATGCCTTTGCCATCACGACCTATCTGACCTCGTCGGCGCTGTTCCTGTTTGTTGGTATGATTCCGGATCTCGCGATCTGCCGCGATAACGCCAAAGGTTGGAGAAAGAAACTCTACACCGCGCTTTCTCTGGGCTGGCGTGGTGACGATCGTCAGTGGCGAAACTTCCGCAAGACCTATCTGCTGATGGCCTGTTTCCTGATCCCGCTGGCAGTGTCGGTACACTCGATCGTGTCCGCCGACTTCGCGATGTCGATCATGCCGGGCTGGCACGTCACGACCTTCCCGCCGTACTTTGTAGCCGGCGCGTTGTATTCCGGTTGTGCGGCCATCATCACGCTGTTCATCCTGTTGCGGTACTTCTTCCGCTTCGAGGAGTATATGACGATCGCGATCCTGGAAAAGACCTGCAAGCTGACCTTCGCGATCAGCATGGTCTGGACCTATCTGCTATTCGTCGAGTTTGCTGCCACCTGGTATGGCCCTGATATGGTCGACAAGGAGCTGCTGATCGCCAAGTTCACGGGGCCATACTCGCCGCTGTTCATCCTGATGATCTGTCTGGGCTCGGTCCTGCCGTTTACGCTGGCTGTTGAGAAGTTACGCCGGAATATCCCAGTGATGTTCGTTGTGTCACTGCTGCTCAACGTCGGCATGTGGCTGGAACGTTACATGATTGTGACGCCGACGTTGTCGCTTTCCTATGAGCCGTTCAGCCACAACGTCATGTGGCCGAGCTGGGTCGAGTGGTTCATACTGCTCGGAAGCTTTGGTTGGTTCGGCCTGTTGTTCCTGGTGTTCGTCAAGATCTTCCCGTCGGTCTCGATGTACGAGGTCAAGGAAATGATCTTCCATCGCCGTCACCTGGCAAACAAGGAGATCGCAGCGGTCATGCATCGCCGATTGGATGAAGCCGAGACGAAACCAACTACGTCAACTACCGAACCCGGACTGGAGGGCGCGTAAATGAGAAAAAAAGCGCATGTCATGGCCCTGTTCAGCAACTTTGATGAGGCCTTTGCCGCGATCGCGGAGATTCGTTACTATCGGATTCCCGGCTTGAGCGTCGATGATGTCAACGTCATCTCGCCGATCGAACACCCTGAAATCGAGGAGTTTCTGGGCGAGCGCGAGTCCCACGTTCCGAAGTTCACCCTCATGGGCGCCCTTTTTGGGATGAGCTTTGGCTTCTTCTTCCTGTGTACGGCCCAGGCTAACTTCCTGGTCCAGCCGCAGGGTGGCAAGCCTGTCGTGCCGTTGCCGTCGAATATTGTCCTGACCTACGAGATGCTGATCTTGTTCGGTGTCATCGCGACCATCACCGGCTTTATGATCGGCGCCCAATTATTCAAGAAACGCGACGCCCTCTATTCTGAGAGCGTGAGTCTTGATCAGGTAGGTATCGAGCTTCATGTCGAGGAGAAGTACCTGGAGCCTCTGAAGGAACTCTTTACGGAGCATAAGGCACTGGAGATTCGGGAGGCTGTGGCATGAGGCGTTTAGTATTTGCAACACTGGTCTTCGTTCCGGGGATTGCTTTCGCTTGGCCCTGGTCGACGGACATGATGAACCAGCCCAACATCAAGCCCCAGGAAGGGATCATGACGCCGTTTCCGAGGCATTCCGTCCCGGTTCAGGGGATCGTGACCAAGGTTAAGGATCGCGACGAGGCCAAGCCTCTTGAGAGCCCCTTCCCGGCCACAGAAAAGGTCTTGGCCCAGGGGCGTACGCTGTTTCAGATCTATTGCAGTGCGTGTCACGGCATGACCGGGAAGGCCGACTCGCCAGTCTCAAACAAGATTGGCGCCATCAGCCTCGTTGACGACTATGTTCAGAACAATCTGAGCATTGGTTGGGTCTACGGCACGATCACCTTCGGCAGCTATGTCATGCCGTCTTACGGTGTGCCGTCGGGGCGCGGAGATAACCGCGGTTCGAACGATCTATCTCATGATGAGCGCTGGTATGTTGCAAACTACGTCAAACATGCCCTGGCTAAAGATGCCGCCGAAGCCGATGCCGTGCACACGGCCTCAGCTGAGAATAAATAACACGATCGCCTAAGGGGAGCGGGAAAGCGATGGAAGAAAACTTTGGTAGCTGGTCTGTCCTGACGACAGATTTTCTCTTCATTCTATATATTGGTCTGTGTGGTGTGGTCTTTTCATCGGTCCTGCACCTGGCTAATGGCAAGTGGCGTTTCGAGGTCCGTGATCTCGCCTGCGCGTTTTCGGCTCTATTCCCGATCGCCGGGGTGCTGCTTCTTGTACTGCTTGCGAACGGCGAATCGACCTTTCTTTGGCTCAAACACGCCAATGACGGCACTTATCCTCATATCACCGCGTGGCATAACTACAGCTTTCTCGTCCTGCGCGAGATCGTCGGTTTTGCTATCGTCGTGACAGTCTGCTATTTCTTCATCAAGTGGCAAGCCGAGAGCGGAGAAGATCAGCCGTACGAAAAGCGACGTCGTTTCCGCAACATCGCACTGGCGATCCCGTTCGTCTACTTCCTATATGGGACGATGGTCGCATGGGACTTCGAGATGACCCAGGTCCCGGGTTGGAGAAGCGCCAGCTACGGTGCCTATCACTTCCAGAGCAACTTCCACATGTTCCTGGCGTTCTTCACGATATTTATCTACGTCATGGGCAAGAAGGAGGCGCTTGCGAAGCCCCTGAGCGACCATATCTCGAACTTCATGGCCCAGTTCATGCTGGCTATGACGATACTGTGGACCTATCTCTACTTCACGCAGTACCTGATCATGTGGTACGGGCGTCTGCCGGAGGAGATGGATCGCTACGATAGCATGATGCTGGAAGGTTTTGGCGGACTGTGGTGGCTATTTCTGACGCTCAAGTTCATCGTGCCCTTCACGACTCTGGCGATTACGCCGAACCGGCATAACCCGGCCATTGTCGGTCTGGTTGCGACGAGCATCTTCGTCGGTTCCTGGATCGAGCGTTACACCTGGATAGCGGGTTCCGTGGACAGCGAGTACTACCATATTCCGATGACCTCCATGTTCGATATCGTCGTGACTGTTGCGATCGCCGGTATCTCATTCCTGGCCGTCAAACAGGTAATGACGCGATACAAGCTAGTCGAGACGCGTTAGCAGCCCCCTAGCCTTGGCTGACTAAAAAGGGGGAAGGGGGCCGCGAAGCCCCCTTTTTTTATGCAAATGATGTAACAATGCTGTAAACATTTTATTATTGTGGAACTTCGGTAACACCGTATTTGAGAGAGGACTATCATGAAGCCAGACTTGATTGCACCATCGATTCTTTCCGCCGATTTTGCACGCCTCGGACAGGAAGTTGATGACGTACTTGCCGCAGGTGCAGATATCGTGCATTTCGACGTCATGGACAACCACTATGTGCCGAACCTGACCATCGGGCCGTTGGTTTGTGAAGCTTTGCGTAAGCACGGTGTCACCGCAGAGATCGACGTCCACCTCATGGTCAAGCCGGTCGACCGTATTATTCCTGACTTCGCCAAGGCCGGTGCGTCATACATCACGTTTCATCCTGAGGCCAGCGAGCACATCGATCGCAGCCTGCAGGTGATTCGCGATAGCGGCTGCAAGTCCGGGTTGGTCTTTAATCCCGCGACCTCGTTGAGCTACCTGGATTTTGTCATGGACAAGGTCGACATGATTCTGTTGATGTCGGTCAACCCGGGGTTTGGCGGCCAGAGTTTCATCCCGGCCACGCTGGACAAGTTACGTCAGGCTCGCAAGCTCATCGATGACAGCGGGCTCGACATCCGTCTCGAGATCGACGGCGGCGTCAAGGTCGACAACATACGCGAGATTGCGGAGGCGGGCGCGGATACCTTCGTCGCCGGTTCAGCCATTTTCAACACCGCTGACTACGCCGCGACAATTGCGGCCATGCGGGCCGAGCTGGCAGCCGCCAAACGCTGATTGGCCGGCCCAATATATTTATTAAGTAGAGATTGTGGAAATGTTGAAACGCAGGCCCGAGCTGATCCTGATCGACCTTGACGGCACACTTGTAGATACCGTGCCAGATCTTGCAAAAGCGGCCGATGCCATGATGGTGGACCTCGGACTTGAGCCGCGTGGCGAACCTGCTGTTCGGGAATGGATTGGCAATGGCGTTCCCAAGCTCGTCAAGCGTACGCTCACCAACAGTCTGGACGGCGAGTCCGATCCCGAGCTGTTCGCTCGCGCCGAGGTAATCTTTCTGAGGCACTATGCCGAGGATGTCTGCACCTTGAGCAGGCCCTATCCCGGCGTCATGGAGGGGCTGGAGTGGATGGCCGAGGCTGGCTATACGGTTGGTTGTATCACCAACAAGCCCGAGCAGTTTACGACACCTATCCTCGATACCTTGGATATGACCCGGCGTTTTTCGATTATCGTCTGTGGCGATACGCTACCGGTCAAGAAGCCTCACCCGGGACAACTGTTCTACGCTGCCGATCAGCTCGATATGTTGCCTGATCACTGCCTGATGCTCGGCGATTCGCAGAATGATGTGCAGGCGGCCCGAGCCGCAGGATTCATGGTGGCCTGTGTACCGTACGGTTACAACCACGGAGAAGATATCCATCTATCCAATCCCGATGCCGTGATCGACACCCTGCTTGATGTGCGCGACATACTGCCGGAGAATTGAGGCCACGCGTTAGACGAGGCGACAATGATGACTCCAGCACAATTCGACCAGCTCAGCGAGGACGGTTATAACCGTATTCCCGTCTCTCGACAGGTCTTCGCGGACTTCGATACCCCGTTGAGCGTGTACCTGAAAGTGGCCGACGGGCCACGCTCCTACCTGCTTGAGTCGGTCCAAGGCGGTGAGACTTGGGGCCGCTATTCAGTGATCGGCCTGCCTTGCCGGGCCGCTGTCGTAGTCGACGGTGACGATATTCGGGTGCTCCGTGACGAACAAGTCGTCGAATCGGCGACGACCGCCGACCCGCTGGATTGGATTGAACGCTACATGGGCCGTTTCCATGTGCCCGAGGTCGCGGGCCTACCTCGCTTCAGCGGCGGCCTGGTGGGTTATTTTGGCTACGATACGGTCCGTTACATCGAGCCCAAACTTGCCACGGAAAGCAATCCCGATACGCTCCACACACCGGATATCCTGTTGTTGGTGTCCGAAGAGGTTATCGTTTTCGATAATCTCTCGAACAGCGTTACGCTGATTTGCTACGCCGACTCCGATGCGAACGACGCTCATGCTGTAGCCGAGGCTCGGCTCAATGAACTCCAGGCGCGTTTGCAGCGAACGGTCGTGCGACCTTTGATCCCGGTAACGGCGAGCCACGACCTTGAGGACGAGCTGTCGTCCAATATGACTCGCGAGGAATTCGAGGCTATCGCCCTGCGGGCCAAGGAATATATCGACGCCGGCGACGTCATGCAGGTTGTGCTGTCCCAGTGCCTGTCTATCCCCTGCAACAGCGACCCGCTGGACCTATACCGCGTCCTGCGCAGCCTGAACCCGTCGCCCTATATGTACTTCTTCAACCTTGGCGATTTTCATATAGTGGGTTCATCGCCTGAGATCCTGACTCGGCTCGAAGGCAAAGAGGTCACGGTTCGACCGATCGCGGGCACCCGCCGCCGGGGCGGTGATGCCGCCGAAGATAAGGCCTTGGAGGAAGAGCTGCTGGCCGATCCCAAGGAGTGCGCCGAACACCTCATGCTAATCGATCTCGGCCGCAACGACGTCGGCCGCGTCGCCCGTACAGGAACGGTCAACCTGACTGAGCGCATGGTCGTAGAGCGCTATTCGCATGTCATGCACATCGTCTCGAATGTCGTCGGCGAGCTGCGCGAAGACCTCACCGCCATTGACGTCCTGCGCGCCTGCTTCCCGGCAGGCACGGTATCCGGCGCCCCCAAGGTGCGGGCCATGGAGATCATCGCCGAACTCGAACCGACCAAGCGTGGGCCCTATGCGGGCGCCGTCGGTTATCTGGGCTGGAACGGGGCCATGGACACTGCGATCGCGATCCGCACCGCCGTCATCAAGGACGGCCGTTTCTATATCCAGGTCGGCGCCGGTATTGTCGCCGACTCGGATCCCGCCAGCGAGTGGGAAGAGACCATGAACAAGGGCAGGGCATTGTTCCGCGCGATCTCGATACTGGAATGCAACAAATAACGTAGAGGCACGGCGCGTCTCGCCCTTATATTGTGTCATGGTTTCCTATTTGCGCGACTCTGAGCTGCAGGGTTTTTTGCCCCCGGAAGAAATTCACATCTAGATGAAAGGCGAGGCGGGCGGTTTGACCCCGCGCTGGACAATCTTCGATATCGGTATTGAACGCGATCGCATCGATCGCCGCCGAGCCATCGGCATGTTGCACACTCAGCTTCAGGTGCTTTTGTCCCACGACCCGTTTATTCAGAATCACGAATTCATCGTCGAATAGCGGTTCAGGCAGCGTCTGTCCCCAGGGCACGACACTACGCAAGGCATCGGCCAGCCATAGCGTCAATTCGTGAGCCGAAAGTGGTCCGTCGCTGACGATGACTCCCTTGAGGTCTTCTTCGGATACTGAGGCGCCGACCGTCTCAGAAAAGGCCGTCTGAAAGCGTTCGAAATCTTCCTCCCGCAAGGTTAGTCCGGCCGCCATGGCATGTCCGCCGAAGCGCAGGATGAGGCCGGGGTTCCTATTCGAGATCAGGTCGAGCGTATCGCGGATATGCAGTCCCGGAATCGAACGCGCTGAGCCCTTGATCTCACCGTCGACCCCGCTGGGCGCAAAGGCGATAACGGGCCGATGGGTTCGCTCCTTGACCCGTGCCGCCACGATGCCGATCACGCCCTGGTGCCATTCCGGGTGAAACAACGCAAGTCCCGGCGCCTGAACGTCTTCTTCCTTGGACATCTGCATTAGAATATGTTCGGCCTGAATCTGCATGTCCTGCTCGATTTCCCGCCTTTCCTTGTTGATCTTATCGAGATTTTCGGCCATGCCTATAGCCCGGGTCGGATCGTCGGCTAATAGGCACTCGATACCGAGGCTCATGTCTTCAATGCGACCAGCCGCATTGAGACGAGGTCCGGCCACGAAGCCGAGATCGCTTGAGACGAGCCGTGTTCTATCGCGTTGGGCGACCCGGAAGAGGGTGTCAATGCCGGGGCAACAACGACCTTCGCGGATCCGGGCGATGCCCTGTGCTACCAGGATGCGGTTGTTATGATCCAGCGGCACGAGATCTGCAACCGTGCCAAGGGCGACGAGATCGAGATACAAGGCCATGTTCGGCGCCGCCCGCCCGATCTCCTCGAACCAGCCCTCATCGCGCAGCCGGGTTCGTAACGCGCACATGACATAGAAGATCACCCCGACCCCGGCCAGATTCTTGCTCGGGAAGGTATCGCCGGGTTGGTTCGGATTCACGATGGCCGCCGCTGCGGGCAACTGTTCGCCGGGCAAGTGATGATCGGTCACGATCACGGGCACCCCGTGTTCTTGAGCCGTCGCCACGCCCTCGCAAGACGCGATGCCGTTGTCGACCGTGACGATCAAATTGGGTCGCCCCTTGACCCGTATGGCATGCTCGACGATCTCAAGTGTCAGCCCGTAACCGAACTCGAAACGGTTAGGCACGATGTAATCGACATGCTGCGCACCCATGGCCTTTAGCGCTCGCATCGCCAACGCACTACTTGTCGCGCCATCGGCATCGAAGTCCCCGACGATCAGGATCTTGCCCTGGTCTCGGATCATCCGCACCAAGAGATCAACCGCCGCATCCATGCCAAGCAGCCGCCCCGGAAACAGCAGACCTTCCAGTCCGTGCTCCAGCTCCTCACGTTGCCGAATCCCACGCGCCGCCAGCACACGGGCCAACACGGGATGCAGGTGGCCAAACTCCTCAATAACAGCCGGGTCGGGCGCAGACCGATGTTCGATATGGTGCGTCAAAACGGACGGACCTGAACAGCGCACCTAACATTGCCGGTAACTAAACGTATGTGTCTATTCATGACCCCGAATTATAGGCCAGAACGCCTTCCAGGTGGAGGTTTTGGGGCCCCGTTTCGTATTTCGTAGTTGCCGCACCGGATATGGCGCGATATCCTGGGCAGACAGCGCATTAGGGAGTGATTATCGCCATGAAACAAACATCAGCCAGGAACCACTCAAGTTTCCCGTCTTCCGGTATTTAGATCATACTCGCCGCATACACTCGCCAGCCGATGGCAAAAGCATCATGAAACCGTGAATTATTCACGATTTTTCCAACGCCCAAAAAGCATGATATTTTTATCTTTTACTATTAAGTGCTTAGGCGACGTCAAAATGCCGTCCCCGAATTAAAGTGTATTCACGCTAATAATTATTATGAGGTCGAAGACCCCATAAACAGCCTGTTAGGCGAGTAGCGTAAACGACGTAGAATTTAGAAGGATAACCTATATGAAAATACTCATTGTACTTACATCAAACAGTCAACTCGGCGACACAGGACAAAAAACGGGGTTTTGGCTAGAGGAGTTTGCTACTCCTTACTATATATTCAAAGATGCAAATGCAGAGTTCACACTTTCCAAAACCTAATGGAGGGCAACCACCTCTAGATCCCAAAAGTGATGAGCCTGATTTTCAAACAGAAGCAACGGAACGCTTCAAAAGAGATGCTGACGCCCAATCTATGCTAGCAAATACTCAAAAACTATCAGACATTTCACCTGATGATTACGATGCAGTATTTTATGCTGGAGGTCATGGACCATTGTGGGATCTGGCAGAAGATAGTAACTCTATAGCCTTAATTGAAACAATGTATGCATCTGGGAAACCAGTTGCCGCAGTTTGTCATGCTCCTGCGGTTCTTCGTCACACCGTAGCCCCGGATGGTGCTCCCTTAGTAAAAGGAAAGTCTCTGACTGGTTTTAGCAACACAGAAGAAGACGCCGTTCAACTTTCAAAGATTGTGCCATTTATGCTGGAAGGTGAGTTAAAGTCGAAGGGGGCAAACTACTCAAAAAACGATGATTGGCATCCATATTCCATCACTGATGGTAACTTGATAACAGGCCAAAATCCAGCGTCATCAGATCCCGTAGCGAAGGCTGTGCTAGAGATAATCAAACATTAAATGCCTAACAAGGTATTCAATTCGGAAAAGTAAAAGCGCGCACCACATGTGCAAACACTATCGCTCTATGCAAATGTGCCGCCCACTTTCTCTTTCCGCTTAATGCGGCGTTATGCCTCTTAAACCCACCCAACGAAATGAGGAATATTATGCAATTAGAATCTATTGCGCTACATGAAGGTTATAAATCAGAGGAAACGACCAAGGCCGCTGCAGTGCCGATTTACCAAACAACCTCATATACCTTTGACGATACACAGCATGGCGCAGATCTTTTTAACCTTGCAGTGCCCGGAAATATCTATACGCGAATAATGAACCCCACTACGGATGTATTGGAAAAGCGCATTGCTGCTATGGAAGGTGGTGTCGGAGCTTTGGCGGTATCTTCCGGCATGGCGGCTATTACCTATGCGATCCAGTGTATTACAGAAGTAGGTGACAACATAGTAAGTACAAGCCAGTTATACGGAGGAACTTACAATTTTTTTGCTCATTCTCTGCCGAAACAGGGTGTTGAAGTGCGAATGGTTTTACATGATGATTTTGACAGCCTTGAAAATGCAATTGATGAGAATACCAAGGCTGTTTTCTGTGAGTCCATTGGTAATCCAGCTGGAAACATAGTTGATATTAGGCGCCTGGCAGAGATTGCGCATAAACAAGGTGTGCCTCTGATTGTCGATAATACCGTAGCAACCCCTTATCTTTGTCGGCCATTTACCCTGGGTGCCGATATCGTTGTCCACTCGTTGACTAAATACATTGGTGGTCATGGAACGTCCATTGGCGGAATTATTGTTGATTCCGGAAAGTTTGATTGGGTCGTCAATAAAGATCGTTTCCCCGTACTCAATGAGCCCGATCCTTCATACCATGGTGTGGTTTATACAGAGGCGCTTGGTGAAGCTGCTTATATTGGTCGTTGCCGTGTTGTTCCGTTAAGAAATACCGGTGCGGCGATATCACCAATGAATTCCTTCCAAATTCTCCAGGGTCTTGAAACTTTGGGCCTAAGAATGGATCGTCATTGTGAAAATGCTGAGAAGCTTGCTGAATATTTGCAAAGCCATCCTAAAGTAAAATGGGTTAATTACGCAGCTCTTGCTGACAGTCCTTTTAATGAAAACTGCAAGAATATTACCAGTGGCAAAGCCTCCGGAATACTAAGTTTTGGTATCGAAGGTGGTATTCAAGCCTGCTCGAACTTTATCGACGCTCTTGAAATGATCCTCCGCCTGGTAAATATTGGTGACGCTAAATCACTGGCTTGTCATCCTGCTTCAACTACGCATCGCCAGTTAAATAGAGATGAATTGGCAAAAGCAGGCGTAAGCGAAGATCTAGTGCGTATCTCTGTTGGTATTGAGCATATCAATGACATCATTGCAGATGTTTCTCAAGCATTAGATAAATCCTAGTATTCATTAAAGGGGACGCGCTTGAGTTTATTCAGCCAGGAAATCCACAGCAAAACGCCTACGTTGAATGATACAATCGTACCGTACGCTACAGCTGGTTGAGTCAGTGCCAATTTGATTCAATCAAGGAAGTCCAGGACTATGCGACGAAATGGTTGTGGTTCTACAACCATGAACGGCCCAACAAGGCCAATGGCGGATTGCCGCCAAAACGTATGCTGACAGCAGCATGAATTCTGCTTATGGCGTCAGTTATAAATGGGGTGATTACCCCCCAAGCGCACGAGCACGGTGAGCACTACCCTCCAGC
>CAZASZ010000009.1:0-47404 GCA_964487925.1 uncultured Gammaproteobacteria bacterium | reverse complement strand
TCTAAATATTGAAATAGGCATCGCGCACTGACGGCCAGCCGGCCGTAATTGCTTTGCCGATGACGGATAAGACCCGCCTGTTCGCGCGCGACGCGATGACCGCCGCTATGACCCGCATCTCGGCCGAGATGCGGCCACCGAGAAGAGTCATGCCTATAGACCAACAGTTCGCGGTCTTCGACGAAGAGCACGACAGTTTCCTGGGGCTCGTCGGTATATCGGATATCGCGCCCCATCCACATCGCATATTTGCTGACCTGATCCATCACCATAAGCAGGCCATCATCCCCGACGACACACCAATAGAGACCCTGCCGGGCATGTTCGACGGCGCCGCATCGGCGCTTGCTGTCCACGATTCAACTGGACGTGTCATTGGCGCGATCACCCAAGACAGTCTGATGCGCAGACTGCTGTCCTGGCATATCGATACTCGCGATACCTTGATCGCGACCCGGCAGAAGTCCGATCGCCTGACCCATGAAATCCGCGAGCTGGCGCATCATCAGTTGACCTATCTCGAGGACCTGCGCCGTGCAATGTCCCGTGAACTACATGATGAAGCGGCTCAATGCTGCGCCGCCCTGAAGTGGCATGCCGAGTTCATCAAGGATTGCTGCCCTCCATCGTTACAGGAGCGGATCCTGGATCGGGCGGACTCGATCATCTCGATCAGCGATATTATCCAACATGGACTGAGAAAGTTGATCAAGGATCTCAGGCCTGAGCTGTTGGATACCACCGACCTCGCTACCGCAATTGAGGAATTGGTCGCGGATTGGCGCCAGCGCCATACCAGATGCAAGACCACGCTGACGTTGAACCGGCACAAGTGTCCCGTCGGGGACCCCGTCAAGACGCATATTTACCGGATCATCCAGGAATCGCTCAACAATATCTCGCGCCACAGCGCAGCCAGTCGGGTTGATATTTCGCTGGGCTGCGCCAAGGACCCTAAGACTGGAAGCGAAGCGATTCAGATTTGCATACGTGATAACGGAATCGGATATGACCCCATCGCAACACCCCGTGGCCTGGGCCTGATCGGCTTAGAAGAGCGTGTCCGCAGTATTTCCGGCACTCTATCCATCAATACAATGCCTAGTGCCGGCGTACAGATTGAAATCGAAATTCCATTAACGGATACTTAAGACTCGCTTATGGCTACCGAGATCACATCGGGCAAACCGCCCAACATCATCATCGTCGACGACCACCCGGTTGTCGCTGAGGGCTTGCGTATGCTACTCGAAAACAGGAATAGGGCGCGGATCGTCGCAACGGAGTCGTTGCCATCGTGCGGCTACGCCAGCTATATTGAACATCGGCCAGACCTAATCATCATCGACCTTGCCCTCTCGGAGGGGAGCGGCCTGATCCTTACCCGGCGGATACGCGCCCGCGACCCTGATGCACACATCCTGATCTTCTCAATTCACGACAGCCTAGTCATGCGACAGCGCGCGTTCGACGCCGGGGCAAATGCCTATCTGGCCAAATCCACCAGCACGACCGAGATCCTCTCAACCATACGAGTGCTACTCGCATGCTCCCCGGACTCATCGACTCAGACCTCATCCCGGGAGACCCCATTCAGAGCCCCGGAGGAAGACGAACTTAGCCACCTGACTCCAAGAGAGTTCGATATATTCCTGTTGCTCGCCGAAAGCAAGAGCGTCGCCGCGATCGCCGACGAACTATCGGTTAGCCCCAAGACCATCGGGGTTCATCAGACGCGCATCATGAAGAAGCTCAATGCCGCTAATTCCGCCCACCTAGCCCATCTAGCAATTCGCAAGGAGCTCATTGTGCCCTGAGCTGAGCCATGTCGCACCACACGATCAAGGAGACGAGGTATCAGGCGCGTCGCCGCGGAGAGTGTGGAGAATGAGACCCAGTTGGAGTTCGTATTGGATCAGGATTGCCCTGAGTTTCAATGATTTCTTTTCAATCGGCCGATATCTGTAAACGAAGTACCCGCGCTGCTAATCGATCAACGCTGGAACGTTATGACTGCATAGATTCCGATATCTAGAGGAACACCCATGACAACCCCGAATCTTAGGGAGAACAAACATGAACTGATCGGCCACCAAACCTTGGCCCGGCTGGAGGAGAAACTCCAGGATCTCCCGATGTTGCCAATGGTGGTAAGCCGTCTGATCTCTCTGGACCCCGACTCCGACGCCTATTTCGACCAATTGCTATCGCTTGCGGAGACCGACCCTCCGTTCGCGGCGCGAATACTCAACATGGCCAATTCGGCCTCCTCCCATCCGTCGAAGCAGATCGTTCGCCTTTCCAACGCTATTGTTCGAGTGGGCTCGCGCGCGATAGCCAACCTGGTCTCCACGATGGCGGTCATGCGCGTCTTCGTCCCGACGACGAGCGGACAGCGCTTCCTTTGGGCTCATGCCGTTGAAGTGGCAGTTTGCTGTCGCATCATAGCCAGAAACCGGAAGGTTCGCGGTCTTTCCGAGGAGGCCTACCTCGTCGGGCTACTGCACGATATCGGACGTTTTGTCATGTTCGATAAAGCACCGGATGAACTCGCCCAAGTTGAATCCACCAACTGGCGATCACCCACAGACGTTATCCGCGCCGAACGTGATTTCTGCGGTTTCACGCATGCAGAACTCGGCTGGCATATCTGTCAATACTGGGAACTCCCTGACCTAGTGGGCCAGATTGTCCACAATCATCATACCTATGATCCAAAGCACTACGGTGACCAGGATCTTGATGACACTACCAAGGAACTGATTCGGATCGTCCAGATGGGCGATATGCTGAGCACCATGGTGTTCCGGGATCCAAACTGGATCAACCTGGATGAGGAGGCCTTGGAGGCTCGATTGATGGAAGACTGTATGCATCCCGACTGGCCGAATCCCCCGATGTCGGCCCGGGAACTACTCGATCACATCGAGCAGATCCGTGAGGAGAGCCAATCCCTGATCAACGCTTTGGGAATTTATCCACACCCGCCCCGCTGGTCGCGCTAAAGCACCGGCATCGCGCTAGACCCTCCCATCGACAGTCACGGGAGTATGGCCCTATACTGTTCTGGAAAAATTCGCCGATATCTCGCCAATTGAGCACAATCGGGCGAGACCAAGAGAGGGGGGGGTTGTCCATGAATACCGAAAAGGTTGTTTTCGGTTTTTTCATCGTCCTGGCCATGACGTTAAACTTTGGTTTTTTTATCGGCGAGTACAACAACCCGCTGCATCATCCCGTCTACGAACTGTTCGCGGCCATCATTGTCAATCTGATCGCCACCGTTCTCAAATTCGGTGATCGCACCCAAATCGGCGCGGTCCACCTCTCGACCAGTTTGGTCGCAGACCTTCAACTGATTACAGCGGCCATTGTCTGGAGCGCCGTCACCGACATGGGGGAACTACCAACCTCGGATCTCGTCAACGTGGGCAGCGTGGTATCGCTGTCAGGCGGCGCCTTTCTGGCCAACGTAACCTCGGTCGTGATCCTGATCGTCGAAACCGTAATGATGCGCCGTTAAGAAACTGCGGACCCGCAAACCGTTAACGGACGTAACCAGGGGATGACGGACCTAATAGACAACCCGTTGATTCGGCGCCCAGATCGATGAACAGCATCATCTTTCTCGTTTTGAGGCGCATGCGGGGTCCGTTGATCCTTCTGATCCTGTGCTATGCCATAGCCATCCTCGGCTTGACCCTGATGCCGGGTATCGATGACCAGGGGCGCCCCTGGCACATCTCGCTCTCCCAGGCATTCTACGTCATCAGCTACACCGCCACGACGATCGGATTCGGTGAGATCCCATACCCGTTCTCCACACCCCAGCGACTCTGGATGCTGGTCTCGATCTATTTGACCGTCATCGCCTGGTTCTACGCCGTCGGGAAGATCATCACGCTAATCCAGCAACCGACGCTCAAACGAGCCATCACGGAACAGCGATTCGCGCGTCAGATCAAACACCTAAAAGAGCCCTTCTTCATGATCTGCGGTTATGGTGAAACGGGCAGCAACCTGCTCGAGGCCCTTGACCGCATGGATCTCCGTGCGGTCGTGATCGATATCAATGAGGCGCGCCTGAACAATCTGCAGATCAGTAATTTCCACTATGACATCCCCACACTGTGCGGTGATGCAGGCCTCCCGAACATCCTCGAGAGGGCAGGCATCAATAACCGCTATTGTAGAGGTGTGTTCGCGCTGGCCGATGATGATCACGCTAATCTCGCCGTCGCAGTCGCCTTGAGCCTGCTCAACCCGAGACTACCTTTGCTCTGTCGGGCGGAACAAGAGGCCATGGCGGAGAACATGGCCGGCATCGGCGCCACTGCGGTCATCGATCCTTACCGTTCGTTCGGTGAGCTGCTGGGCATCGCCATACGCTCCATTCACCATTACAACTTGGAGGACTGGCTAACCGGAGTCCCCGGACAGGATCATCTGACGATCGAGCCTCCCCCTCGTGGCCGATGGATAGTATGCGGGTACGGACGCTTCGGAAAGGCCGTAGTCGCGAACCTACACCAAGAGGGAATAGAGACTGCTGTCATTGAGGCCGACCCGACCCTGACCGGATGTACGGATTGTATCGTGGGCACCGGTTCCGAAGCGGGCACCTTGTTCGAGGCGGGAATCGCCGATGCCGTCGGCATTGTTGCTGGCACCAACGACGATCACATGAATCTCGGCGTCGCCATGACCGCGCGCAAGCTCAACCCGGATATCTTTGTAGTAGTCAGGAAAAACCACTATTTCAATGCTCCGCTGTTCGAACATTTCGAGGCCAACCTGACCATGCAGACCAGCCGTATCATCTCCCATGAATGCCTCGGACATCTGGTCTGGCCACTCCTAACAACTTTTTTAGCCCTGATGAAACGCAAGCCCAGTGACTGGGCGGAACAACTCTATCGGGATGCTATAGATCATATCGGCCAACGTTCCCCGGAGACCTGGGAGATCACCATCGGCAAGGAACATACCCCGGCAATCAGCGAGGCCTTGGCTCTTGACCAGGAGGTGCCGCTCGACGTCCTGCTAAGAGACCCCAGGGATCCGAAACAAGAGCTCCGCTGTATTCCTTTGCTACACGTACGAGCCGATCGCAAGCGAACGGATTTACGGCCGGACCTACTCTTAGCGGATGGCGACTGCCTGCTGTTTTGTGGGCGCGATTCGGCTCAGCGACAACAAATGCAGACTATTTGGAATATCAACGCCCTGGAGTTTTTCCTGACCGGTGAGGTAAAACCAAACGGCCTGATTTGGCGCTGGCTCACCCAAAGATCCTCAAACTGATGCAATGAGAAACGCCCACGATCAGCAAAAAACGCGCCCAAGGGTGTAGCGCAAGGCGGAAACGTGCGAAAAAGCGGAGTGTGCCTATAGATACATGAGCATTTCGAGTCGCGATTCCAACACCGCGATACGCCCTTGGGCGCGCTTTTACCACCTAAACGCGGTTGATCGTGAAGGCCATCACCTCATCAATGCGCGCCAACCCCAGACGCAACATCAGTAGGCGATCGATACCCATCGCCACCCCGGAACACTCCGGCAGGCCCGATTTCATAGCCGCGTGGAGCTGCTCATCAAATGGAATGACAGTCAGGCCCTGGCGCAGACGCGAGGCCTCGTCCATCTGATAGCGGCGACGGTACTCCGCCGCATCCGTCAACTCCTGATAGCCATTTGCCAGTTCGACGCCCTGATAAAAGAGCTCGAAGCGCTCAGCCACTCGTGCCCCATCCGGTAAGACACGTACCCTGGCAAGCGCCGCCTGTTCGGCCGGAAAATCAACCACGAACACTGGCCCATCGATCCCCAAGTGACGTTCGATGCAGTGCGAGAACAACAGATCGAGACAAAAAGGGCGCCAGTCTGCCTTTGACTCCGGGCGGGTCACGTAAGCCAGCTTCTGTTGCTCGAGCGCGGCCAAGAGCATATCCAAGGAGCACAATAACGGGTCGAGACCCAGATGTTTTTGAAAGAGGTCACGATACGAGTGACGCCCGAAACTGTCGGGCAGAGCCAGCACCATCGCAACCAGTTCGACCACCTCCGCACGCAACGCGTCAAGACCCATTTCCGGCCGATACCACTCGAGCATCGAAAATTCCAGGTTATGGCGCCAACCAAGTTCGCCATCGCGAAAAGCGTGACAGATCTGAAAGATCGGCCCGCTACCGGCGGCCAGGAGGCGCTTCATAGCGAACTCTGGAGACGTCTGTAAAAAACAGGGGACCTGACCAAGCCCGGGGATGCCGGCTTTCACTTCTAAACTCGTCAGGTGGGGATCACTCGCCGTTGAGCGCCCAAGCTGCGGGGTATCCACCTCAAGGACGCCACGCTCGCGGAAAAAGGCGCGTATCCCCGCGACGACCTCTGCCCGGTCGCGCAGGACACCCAGTGTTGCCCCTGGACGCCAGTCGCCGTTCAACTCTTTACGCGCGAAGAATACTCGCCGGAGCGGGTATCGACCCGAATAATCTCTCCTTGATCCACAAACAGTGGAATCCGAACCACCGCCCCGGTCTCCAGAGTAGCGGGCTTGCCGCCGCCACCCGAGGTATCTCCACGTAGGCCAGGATCGGTCTCGGTAATCTGCAACTCGACGAAGTTTGGCGGAACGACAGCGATCGGCTGCCCGTTCCACAGAGTCACCGTGCAATCCTCCTGGCCCTTGAGCCACTTGACCGCATCACCCATCGCATTGGCATCGACGGCATACTGTTCGAAACTCTCGGGGTCCATGAAGTGCCAGCTCTCGCCATCACCGTAGAGAAACTGCATATCGGTATCGATAACATCCGCGCCCTCAAGGGACTCACCGGATTTATAGGTGCGCTCAAGGACGCGCCCGGTCTTGAGGTTGCGTGTCCTGACTCGGTTGAAGGCCTGGCCCTTGCCGGGCTTGACGACCTCATTTTCCACGATGACACAGGGGTCGCCGTCGATCATGAGCTTGAGCCCATTACGGAACTCGCTAGTGCTGTAAACTGCCATTTCTTCTCCCCATTATTTGTTCAAAGACTCTGGTTGTTCAGCCAGAGTCAATAAAGGGTCTGACCATTGGTCTTCCCGTTCCGGCCACAGTCCAATAAACTGCCCCAGGTATGAATTCAAATCCGGCCTATAATAGCGCGATCCCCGCCGCCGCCAAACACCCCGTCGCATGGCAGTCGGAACTGGCGCGTGGCATCCGGGATCCAGCCGAGTTGTGTCGTCTGCTGGCACTGCCCGAGCAAATATTCTCGGGGATCGATCTTAAGCCCCGCTTTACTACCCGTGTACCTCGAAGTTTCGTGGCCCGCATGCAGTCCGGCGACCCAAACGATCCACTGCTGCAACAGGTACTGCCATTGATCCGCGAGACCGAGCAGGTGATCGGTTTCGTATCCGATCCCGTGGGCGATATGGCGGCACTCAAGCGACCGGGATTGATTCATAAATATCGGGGCCGTGCCTTGGTCATGATGACCGGCGCCTGTGCTATCCACTGCCGCTACTGTTTCCGGCGCCACTTCCCTTATCAGGACGAGGCTCCCCACCGCGATGACTGGCGAGGCCTGCTGGACCTGATCCGCCGAGATACATCTATCCAGGAGGTTATATTGAGCGGCGGTGACCCCCTAATGATCCCAGATCCCCGTCTATCAACCTTTGTGGGAGACCTGCTCGCAATCAGCCACGTCGACCGGATCCGCATACACACCCGGCTACCCATCGTTTTGCCCGAGAGAATTGACCGGGACTTTTTGGACTGGTTTTCCATACTGGGTAGGCGGGCCGTCATGGTCGTTCACTGCAATCACCCCAACGAGATCGACAGCGCCGTCGAAGGGGCCTTGCTGAATCTCAGGGAAACAGGTTCGACTATACTGAACCAGACGGTTCTATTACGCGGCGTAAACGACTGCCCTGAAGTCCTTCATGCACTGAGCGAACGCCTGTTCTCGGTAGGCGCTCTACCCTATTATTTGCACCTCCTCGACCGCGTCCACGGGGCCGCTCACTTCGAGGTGCCACGCGACGAGGCCAGGGCCTTGTACCGTGATCTCCACGCCAGACTGCCCGGATATTTGCTTCCCAAACTTGTTGAAGAAATCCCCGGCACCTCAGGAAAGACCTTTATTCCCCCTTTGTAGGCGTGTAGAACACCCGGGCGATATAGGCCACGAGGTCGTCAATCTCCGCAGACTTCAACACTGTGCCCCAGGCCGACATCGTCGTGCCAGGCAGACCATCGCGAATCACCCGGCGCATGCCCTCCCGGCTCAGATGGCTCATAGCCTCTGAATCGGTAAGATTACGCGGGTGCCGCTTCAGAAAGGCGCCTATCCAACCCTTACCGGTCCCATCAGCGGCATGACAAAAGGCACAGTTGGCTTGAAAAAGGGCCTCGCCCCGACGCTCGCCGCCGGACAGATCAGCGACCTGTGGTCGGCGATCATGGAGAGAATAGGGTGTAGCCGAAGACGTGGCATCGACAAGCCTACCCTCGTTCTGTGACCGATGAGAATATCCGCCTCGAGGGAAAGACACAGCGGAACCATCCCAAAGCGGTCCGGGCCGATCGGCTCGCGGACGGTCATGACAGGTAATACAGGTCGACATGAACAAACGACGCCCCTTTCGTTCATCGGCCGACAGCTCTGACCAGGGCCGGTCGATCGGGATTTCGCCCAGCACGAAGGGATAGGCGAG
This sequence comes from uncultured Gammaproteobacteria bacterium, assembly GCA_964487925.1. Classification (GTDB taxonomy): domain Bacteria; phylum Pseudomonadota; class Gammaproteobacteria; order SZUA-140; family SZUA-140; genus RI-283. Next base: position 38,692 of record CAZASZ010000009.1, on the reverse strand, counting down.
ATGATTGCGGCGTTCGTGGTCATACCAACCGTTCTCGGGACTGTGATAGCGCATGTTGAGCTTCTTTTCCGCCATAAAGGCCGAGCGGACGTAATCCACGACGGCGCCGATCTGCCTGGGGTTCAGGCGGTCGGAAAAGGCCATCATCGCGCTCCCCTTGATACCTTTCGACACCGTCTCGATCATGTCGGCGCGACTGCGATCTCCGGGCTTGAGCGACGTGAAGTCCCTGGGCTTGGGGTCGAGATAGGTGGCGGCGAGCGTCCTGGCGTCCCCGGAGTAGCCATGGCAGAAATAACAGTAGTTGTTGTAGATCTCACGCCCGGCGCCTGTCGCAGAATCAGGGACCGGTTTCTTATCGGGACCGGCTAAGGTTTTTTTTTATCGGCAGCCTCGTCCGCACCGGGTCTGATGAAGGCCGAGTAGACGAACTCCGCGACATCGGCGATTTGCTGCTCATCAAGCACCTTTGACCAGGCCGGCATGACGGTCCCAGGTTTGCCGATCGCAATGGCGCGAAACAGGGTCGGACGGTTGTATCGCTTACGGGCGTTGGCACTCAGGAAATCGCGCGGCGGCGGCTTGATAAACCGCGATCTCGGGCCTTTACCATCACCCTTGCGGCCGTGACAGGTAAAACAATTGGCCATGAAGAACGAACGGCCCGCAGCCACGTCGGGCTGCAAACCAAACGGCATGGGTGCATTCATATCAACGGGCTGGATCGCGGCAACCTGTGGGGTGATGTTTCCGCCCGTGCCCTGGTGCCCATGTGACGGACCAGCGGCTACGGCAGGAGTGCTCGCACCGTTACCCTCACCCATAAACGTCCCTCGCACATAGTCGACCACAGTCTCGACTTGGGCTGGGCTGAGGCGCTTACTAAACGCCATCATGGCCGTGCCCGGTCGCCCATAGGTGACCGAGGTAATCATGCGCTCCCTGTTCAGTTCCGCTTTGGACGCAGGGGCCGTAAAATCGCGTGGAGGAGGATTTAGGCTAAATCGGGTCCATTGCGCACCAGCGCCTTTATCTCCATGGCAGACCGCGCAATGTTCGCGATAGATGGCGTCCCCTGCAGAACGCTCCTTAACGGTCGGAGGACGCATGAACTGACTCCTGACATAGTCGACGATGGCCGCGATTTCGCTCTTTTCCAGACGATTGCCGAACCCGACCATGGCCGTACCCGGGCGCCCGTAGGTCGCCGAGGTCAGCATGCGCTCGCGGCTCAGCTGCCTCCATGCCTCGGGGGACGAAAAATCCCTGGGCGGCGGATTGAGCGCAATACTGGCGCGACTATGGCCGTCGCCCTTCTCGCCGTGACAGGCGGAGCAGTGTTTTTGGTAAAGCGCCTGTGCATCGATTCCAGCTGCATCAACACCACTTGCATAAACGCTGGACATCAAACCAAGATTGAGAATGGAGGCACACAAAGCGAGGGCGCGAGCACTTATAGATTTTCGGGGTGAATCTTTCATGGGGCGATATTGTGAACGAAAACCGCCGAAGGCGCTATTCATTGTCCACATGATCCCAGGCACGGGCACCCCCAAGAAGGCCTCGCGGTTATAAACGCGCCGGAAAACCGGTTCGTTTTCCATTTGCACCTGACTTGGATAGACTACCCCGGTGGGGCGGCGCCAATCATACATATAGCCCAAGATCCGCGATTGTACTTTCAGCGTCGTACGGCCAGCGAGTCCCCTGTCTTTCATGCTTCAAGAAAGACAAAGATCATTTTCACAGGTTGAGCATCCATGTCCGAACTTGTCACGCCACCTCACGAGCAACAATCATCGCAAGCACCCAAAATCCTGACCAGTATCGCCCCGCGCGGACTGGACTACCAGCAGCGGGCGGTCGCCAGCTGGCGTGCGCTGGGCTTCCATGCGGTATCCCTGAACTGCGCGGAGGAGATCGAGGTATTGCGCGATGCCTTTCCCGATGTGGAATTTGTCGAAGCAACGCGCGACGGACGCGCCCACACGGGCCGACCTCTGGTCTATTTCGACGATATACTGGCCTATTATCGCAGTGCGGGCGACGCCATTTGCGGGATCGTGAATTCGGATATTCTGCTGAAAAACGACGCAGCGTTTATGGACATCGTCACTCGAGAAGCAACGGACGCCTTGGTCTACGGGTCACGCGTGGATGTTGAAAATGTGGATAACAGGGCCGGAGGCGTCTATCGGGGCGGATTCGATTTTTTCTTTTTCCCGCGCGACCTTCTGGACCTCTACCCAAACTCCACCTTTATGCTCGGCATGCCATGGTGGGACTATTGGGTGCCCACCGTGGCGTTACTGAATGGTATGAACGTCAAACGCCTGGATAGCTTTTACGCCTTCCATGAAATCCATAAGATCAACTACTCGACCGAGCGCTATCTGGAATTCGGTCGCGAGTTTACGGATCATTTGCGGACCCTGTTGCCCGCCGGCGCCGAGGTACATTTCCCCGCACTGGACGACCCCGATACCGCAGACATCCCCAAAGTCGGCGCTTCCACGACCCGACTTCTCGAAAACTACTCGATATCGCTTACCAAAGCAGCGTACGATGCCGCGCCCTATAACGAAGCCGGAGAAAACGCGTTCACCCAAGAGGACTACGATCAGGCCCTTCAACGCTTCCAGCAGGCCCTGTCGGTGTCGCCGGAAGATGTCCGGACCTTGAACAACCTCGCCGTGCTGAGCTGGCAACTCGGCGACCACGAGGCGGCGGAACTATTTGTCGACAAAGCCCTACGCGCCGCACCGGATGACCGCAACACCGTGTTCAATTATATCGATATTAAATCGGCCCTGAACCGGAAAGACGCGGCGCTTAGCGCCTGCCAGCACTATCTGACCATACGACGGGAAGACCCCGAGATGCGTGAGGTAGATATCGCTCTCAAGCAATCGATCGAAGCGGAAATGGATGCGACGCTAAAGATCCTGTTCAGCGACTTCTAGGCCGCTCGCAGGAGCGTCTACGCCGGCCGCATCCGCCCATACGTCGAGGTAGGCCTGCTCCAGGGTACGAGTGAAAGTCAGTGCGTCGCAGAGTCGAACCCGCATCAGCGGACGCAACGCCGCGCGCAGGACATCCAGTTTTTCCGGGTTGTTGGCCAGTTTGATCGCCAGGGCCACATAACCCTCGACGTCGGCGGCACATAGCGCGTCCAAGCCAAGGCGATGCAACAGGCTCACACCGACACGCCCGACATGGTGACCGCCCTGCAACGTGACCACGGGCACCCCCATCCACATCGCTTCGCAGCTCGTCGTGGCTCCATTGTAGGGAAAGGTATCGAGGGCGATATCGACATCGCCATACATCGCCATATGCGATTGGTTGTCGAGAGTCCATCCGGTCATCTGCAATCGTTGTGCGTCAATGCCATAGCGCGCGAACAGATCGATATATCGTTGCCTGACGCCGCCGTCGCCAAAGACCCGATTTTTCAACAACAAGCGGGTGCCGGGCACCCCTTTGAGAATCTCCGCCCACACGGCGACGACCCGTTCATTCATCTTGGCGAGATTATTGAACGAGCCGAACGTGATGCCCCCGCCGCGCTTGCCTGGCCGCACCGTTACCTCAGGCGCGTCCTGAGGCGGACCGTAACAGAGAAAACCCGTCGGCAGACGATAGAGTCGCTCGCTATAACCATCGTCCCGGCCTTCCGGATCGGCGATGGCATCCGTCAATCGGTAGTCCATGGCCGAAAGACCCGTAGTATTGGGATAACCCAGATAGCTGATCTGTACCGGCGCCGGACGCATGGCAAAGACGCCCAGGCGGTTGCCCTCGGTATGACCGGCGAGATCCACCAATATATCGATACCGTCACGACGAACCCGGCCCGCCACTTCTTCGTCGTCCATGCCATAGGTATTCGTCCAGTTCGGCACGATCCTCTCGATTCGTTTGGTCGCGGCGTCGGGGACGTTCACTTCAGCATAACAGTAGATTTCAAACTGTGCGAGATCGTGCGTGCGCAATATCGGTTCGATGAAGTAGGCCACCGAATGGACACGAAAATCAGGCGAGACGTAGCCTATCCGCAGCCGACGACGGCTTGACCGGGAAACCGCTGCCTGGGATTGCGAAGCGGACCGCGCGCGCCTGTCACCCCAACGACGATGGGCCGCGAAGAGATCTTCCGTGTCGAGCTCCGGATCGAAGTGCAGCGCCATGAGACGGTTACTCGCCGCCTCCCAGTAGTCTGTCTTCAGGGCCAATGCCTTTTCATAGGCCTCGGCGCCTTCCCTGTACAAACCGCCCTGGATGAGACAGTTCCCCATATTGTTCCAGGCCTCGGCGAAGGTTCCCTTGATCTCGATAACCTTCCGGAAGGCAGTCAATGCCGGCTCAATGCGGCCGCATACGAAATGAAGCGTACCCAGATTCAATAGCGCCTCGGCATACACGGGGCGCAGGCGCAATGCCTGATTATAGGCCTCCTCGGCCTCGTCATGACGCCCCATGAGCTGCAGCACAGTGCCCCGATGATTGTATGCCTCGGCGAATTCGGGGGCCAGTCGCAACGCCTCGTCGTAGTGACGCAGGGCCCGATCGATCTTACCGATCTTCTGAAACATCTCACCGAGATTATGATGGACGCCGGCGTCGTCGGGCGACTGCTTCAGGAGTTGCTCTAGATCGTTCATGGCCGAATCCTGCTCGCCAAGCCGGAACTGCAAAGCAGCCAGATTGATGCGCGCGCGACTAAACCCGGGGTCGGCCTTCAACGCCTCTCTGTAATGCCGTTGGGCATCATCGAGCCGATCGAGATCGGCCAGCGCATTGGCGAGATCGTTGAGAATACCCGCATGTCGAGGCGCTCGCTTAAGGGCGTGCTCGTAATGAGCGATGGCTTCGTCATGCCGCCCAGCGGCATTCAGCAACGCCCCCAGGTTTTTGCGGGCCTCAATGTGACCGGGTTGCGAGGCAACGGCCTTCCGATAGCACTCAATGGCCTCTTCTTCGCGCCCCAGGCCTTCCAGAGCGATGCCCAAATTACATTGGGCATCCGCGTTATTGGTCTGCAAGGCGAGGCTGCGACGAGTCGCATCGGCCGCCTCTTCGAACAGACCCAATTGACCGTTTATGGCGCCAAGTACATACCAGGCATGGGCATCCTTAGAGTCAAGATCGCAGGCATCGACAAACAGCTCACGGGCCCCCGGGAGTTGCCCTGCCTGCAGCAACTTCATCCCCTGCTTCTTCTTTTTACCGGCCGTTTCGCGCTTGATCGCCATCGTCGTCTGTACCGTAACTCTTTACCGTGAATCGAAAATATTCCGCCGCATCATATTCAGAATGAAGCATAAACGCCCTTACCCCCGAAGTCCACGCGCGGGGCAACCGCTCTCGACAGACCAAGACGGGCTTCGGCAATATGGATAGAGACAATGACAGGATATCCTTGCCATTGCATGATAAACTGGCTTCTGTTTGCCCTTCGCGACTAAAATAGACCTTCATGACCGATAAGCGATCGCTCAATTCCAGTCTTCGTCATCCTTCCCGCAGGGCCATCTGGCCGGCCTTGCTGGTCGTTTTGTCATGGGGATCTGCGATTTCCGCCGGCACCCTGCTCGGCAGTAAGCACGACTTCACCGGCCTCAACAAACGTGCCGGCGTCGTCGCCATGCCTACGGTGGCCTTTTCGGACTATGGATCTCCTTGTGTCTACTGTCACATCCCCCCCGACCAAGAGGGCCAGGACAGCGCTGCCAAGGGCGCAATCAAGGGCTGGAACCGTAATCTGCCCGCGACCAATACCTTTGACCTCTATGACAGCCGCACGCTCGACAACAAGGTGCGCACCCCGAGTCCGATCAGCCTGCTCTGCCTGTCCTGCCACGATGGCACAATGGCCGTCGATATGACGGTCTTCCGCCCCAATGGCTGGCGCAACAGCGAGGACGCCGCCATTCACCTGCGAATCAACGGCGCCAACGACCTCATGAGCTGCGGCAAATGCCATAATGGCAAAGTGGCCCACAGTATCGCGATCAAACACATTGGTCAGGACCTGACCAATGACCATCCGATATCGATGACCTATGCAGGAATCACGCATAAGGATCCGGACTTCCGCCAGCCCGATGGCCCTTACGGTTTCGATAATGGCGTCAAGCTCTATGATAACCGCGTCGAATGTGCGACCTGCCACAATGTGCACAACCCGGATATCACCCTGTTGCTGCGCGAACCCGCTGACAAGCTGTGTGAGACCTGTCATATCAAATAGCCCCATCCTAGCCGTTTTAGCGGCCTGTCTGCTGCTGACCGCCTGCACCACGACGCCTCCCAGCCGGGTGTTCGTCCCACCGGTCTATCCGCCGCCACCGGATCAGCCGCGTTTCGTCTATGAGCGCACACTGCTCTACAACGACGACGTCGAGGAATACACCTCGACCGACCGCCTGAAGCAGTTTGCGCTCGGGGCCTCACGCAAGCTCCGTGGACTCATTAAGCCCTATGATGTCGCCGTCAACAAGGGCCGCGTCTATGTCACCGATACCGTCCAACGGGCCGTATTCATGTTCGATATTCCGGGCCGGCGTTTTGTTGAGTTCGGAACCGAAAAACCCGGTGAACTCGCCAAACCGATGGGCATAGACATCGCCAACTCCGGTGATGTCTATGTCGCCGACATCTCAGCAAAACGGGTCTTGGTCTATTCGGCGGAAGGACGGTATTTACGCAATATAGGCAGCGAAAAACGGCTCGCCCGCCCCTCTGATGTCACGGTTAGCCCGGATGGACAGCAGATCTACGTTGTCGATACCGGAGGCATCGACAGTCCGAATCATGATGTTGTGGTCTATGATGCGCAGGATGGCCATTACCTCAGGACCATCGGGCGACGAGGTATCGGCAAAGGGGAATTCAATCTGCCGTTACAAGCCGCCACCGCACCGGATGGGCGCCTCTACGTCGTCGACAGCGGGAATTTTCGGGTCCAGATATTTAGCCCCGAAGGGGACTTTCTTGACAGCTTCGGTAGTGTCGGACGCGCGCCTGGACAATTCGCGAGAGCCAAGGGCATCGCCATTGATCGTGACGGCCGAATCTATGTCGTCGACACGGCCTTCGGCAACGTACAAATCTTCGATCCACAGACACGCCTGCTGATGTTTATCGGTGAACGCGGTGAGGCCGGCTACCCAGGAAAATTCATGTTGCCGGCTGGCATCGATGTAGACCCCGACGGCAGGATCTACATGGTCGATCAGTTTTTCCGTAAGGTTGATGTGTTCCGCCCGGCCACGATGAAGGCCGAGTCCGGCGAGGCAGCCTACATATTCAAGGGCAATCCAGACGAATAGGCAATGACCAGAGATCTTGGCAACAGGAGGTCGTCAGTCAACCATCAGCCATCGCTATTGTTCTCCCCGGGTATACGCAGAACGCTACCCACTCGAATATTATCGCTGCGAAGACCATTGGCCGAGCGCAGCTTCGCCACGCTGACATGATACTGTTCAGCCAAGGCTGAAAGCGTATCTCCCGAGGAGATGACATGCTTGCGCGCGGCGTAGACCGTGCCCTCAAGCGGATGTCTCATGAAATATCGGCGTACGCCCTTCAGGATAGCCACCGCGAGACGTTGCTGATAGGTAGGACTGTTGAGCCGTCTCTCGTCTTCCGGGTTCGTGATGAAGGCCGTCTCGATCAACATGGAAGGGATGTCGGGTGACTTCAATACGACGAAACCGGCCTGCTGAACCTGACGCTTGTGCAGATGGCCCAAACCACGAACGGCCCCCAAGACATCGTTGGCAACCGCAAAGCTTGATACGTTGGTCGCGGATTGCGACATGTCGAGCAAGACCGATGCCAACAGATCGTCCTTGTCGTCTAGGCTAATTCCACCAACCAGATCGGCAGAGTTCTCCTTCTGGGCCAGCCAGCGGCCGGCCTCATCACTGGCGCCGTGCTCCGATAGGACATAGACCGACGTACCACGAGCATGTTTGTTATGGAAGGAATCAGCATGCAGGGAGATAAACAAATCGGCTTTTGCCGCGCGCGCCTTCGCGGTGCGCTTGCGCAGACTGATAAAATAATCGCCATCCCGTATCAGAACCGGCCGCATGCCGGGTTCCTTAGCAACGAGTTTGGCCAGACGCCGCGCCACGGCCAGTACAATGTCCTTCTCATAACTGCCCCGGTAACCTTGCGCTCCGGGATCGACGCCGCCATGACCGGCATCGATCGCGATCACGACGTCGCGACTACCGTGCGGCGTCACTTCCTTGGCAGTCAAGGCCGTGCGCTTTTCGCTGAGATCGACTACCAGCCGGTGAAGACGATGACCCTCGTCCGGGTTCAACAGGCTGTCGTGGATATTGATCGGCGACTTGAGATCCAGCACTACCCTCAGATCACGGGCATTGCGTCGCGAATTCCGCACGTTCGCCACGAAACGGTCACCCGTGCCCGGTAGATCGATCGCGGCCTTCAACTCCGTATCCTTCAGGTCGATGACCAACCGCTCGGGCTTATGCAATCTGAAGATACGGTAGTCCGGGTTCTCGTTGAGTTCAAAGACGATGCGGGTCCGATCCTGACCCGACCAACTGTGCACCCCTTCAATGCTCCCCGACATCGCAGGAAGCGCATGAGAAAGGATAGCCAACCCTATGAGGTAGAAAATTTTTTTTGTCGCGATCCCCATTATTTTCTTATTTATACCATTTGCTTGACATTTGCAAGAAAAAATCGCCTGCAATCCATTTTAACGCAATTCGTGCGGTCATACTCCACAGCGGCCACTATATGAGCATATTGAGAACCTCCGCCCTTGCATGCCATGCGGGCCGGTATTACCCTTGGCAACGATATCGCTTACATCGAGGCATCATATGACCAAGCCCACGACCGTCACGGTCACCGATAACGCCAGCGGCAGACAGATAGAATTGCCCGTACACCATGGCACTCATGGCCCGAGCGTTGTTGATATCGGAAAATTTTACAAGGAGTTAGGGTATTTCACCTATGATCCCGGCTACGTCTCTACGGCGAGTTGCCGCAGCAGCATCACCTTTATCGACGGCGACAGCGGCACCCTGCTCTATCGTGGCTATCCTATCGATCAGCTGGCCGAGAAGAGCACCTTCCTAGAGGTAGCCTATCTGCAACTCTATGGTGAGCTGCCCACCCACCAGCAATTCAAAGATTTCGAATATATCATGCGCCACCACAGCATGATCAACGAGAGCCTCAAGGGATTCTTTGACGGCTTCTATCACGATGCCCACCCAATGGCGATCCTGGTCGGTGTGGTCGGCTCGCTATCCGCCTTCTATCATGATTCAACGGATATCCATAACCCCGAGCATCGGGAAATCGCCGCCCATCGTATGATCGCGAAAATGCCGACGATCGCTGCTGCTTGCTACAAGCATTCGATGGGCGAGCCCTTCGTTTACCCCCGTAACGATGTCAGCTATTGCGGCAATCTCCTGCAAATGATGTATTCCGTGCCCTCCGAAGCCTATGAGATCGACCCGATCGCCGAACGGGCCCTAGACATGATCTTTATCCTGCACGTGGACCATGAGCAAAACGCCAGCACATCGACAGTCCGGCTTTCCGGAAGCTCGGGCGCTAACCCGTTCGCCTGTATGTCGTCAGGCATCACGGCGCTTTGGGGACCGGCGCACGGCGGCGCCAACGAGGCGGTGCTGAATATGCTCAACCAGATCGGGGATGTCTCCAACATACCCAAATACCTTGAGAAAGCCCGCGACAAGAACGATCCTTTTCGGCTAATGGGATTCGGTCACCGCGTCTACAAGAATTACGACCCGCGGGCACGGATCATCCGCCAGATGTGCCACGAGGTCCTGGAGAAATTTGGCGACAGCAACGACCCCTTCTTCGAATTGGCACTGAGGCTAGAGGAGATCGCGCTCAAGGAAGACTACTTTGTCGAACGCAAGCTCTATCCCAACGTGGACTTCTATTCCGGGATTATCTACCGAGCGCTGAAGATCCCGAGCAACATGTTCACTGTCATGTTTGCGATTGCGCGCACAGTGGGTTGGGTCGCGCAATGGATGGAGATGATCTCGGACCCCGAATTACGGATTGGCCGCCCCCGTCAGCTCTATACAGGCGCCGCCCAGCGGGTCTATGTCGATATAAACAAACGCAACTAGCCGTCCGCAGCAGGCCAGAACTGCTGCAGATCGGCAGCAGTCAGCAGAAAGACGCCGCTACCACCGCAACTGAACTCCAGCCAAGTGAAGGGGACATCCGGATAGGCATCGATCACAGCCTCCTCGGATAGACCCACCTCGACCACAAGAACCCCGCTTGCGTTCAGATGTGCTGCGGCGCCCTTGAGTATCCGGTCAACGATCGCGAGTCCGCTATCCTCCGCCACCAGCCCGAGTACGGGTTCACGATGATATTCCTCGGGCAAGGCCAACACGTCCTCGTGGCTGACATAGGGCGGATTGCTGACGATCAGGTCATATCGCGCATCAATACTCCCCCAGACGTCAGACCGCACGGCAGCGACCCGCTCTGTCATCCCATGCCCCTCGATATTTTGTCGCGCCACGGCCAGGGCATCCTCCGATATATCAGAGACATCCACTCGGGCCTCTGGAAATACATAGGCACAGGCAATCCCGATGCAGGCGCTTCCGGTGCACATATCGAGCACGCTGCGTACTGCCTGGTCCTCCCCAATCCAAGGGGAGAAGCGATATTCGATCAGCTCGGCGATGGGTGAACGGGGAATGAGCACTCGCTCGTCGACGTAAAACGGGAGCCCGCAAAACCAGGCCTCCTGGGTCAAATAGGCCGCAGGAATACGGTCCTCTATGCGGCGCTGCATGAGCGACTCTATTCGATCCAGCTGTGCCTTATCGGGCACGCGAGCGAAGACCTCATCCGGCGAATCGGGCGGCAGCCCCATGGCCCACAACAGCAGATAGGCCGACTCGTCCCAGGCGTTATCTGTGCCATGTCCCATATATGCCCCGGCCAAGTCCAGGCGCTCCGCATACTGCTGCAGCAAATCGGCTAGGGAAGGTGTTTCGCTCATTCGTTCGCTCCGGAGTACTGTTTCATGTCGAAGGTGAAAATCAGGGCGTCCTCTCGCTGTCCTCCCAAGTCTGGATAGTAGTCGCGCCTCCGGCCAATCTGTTTGAATCCCATTGAACGGTAAAGGGCAATCGCAACATAGTTGCTAACCCTGGCCTCTAGAAAGACACGCTCGACGTCCTGACGACTGATGACGTCGAGACAATGATTCAACAGGTATCGACCATAACCGCGGCCACCGTATGGGGCATCGATACAGAGGTTCAGAAGATGTGCCTCCCCGGCGCCGGAACTCATTACCGTGTAACCAATGATCTTGCCCTCGAGCGCAACGACATAGCCGTGGCAGCCGACGGTCAGGCAATCATTGAAGATACCTTCGGTCCAGGGAAAAGGGTACATAAAGTGCTCGATCGCGACCACCGCCTGGACGTCTTCGACGCCCATCTCACGGATATCCAGGCCCAAGTTCAAGACGCTGCATTCACCTTTGCGACCTGCTCCTGGTATGCATCCCGGGCCAGACTGAGGTCGTGCCACGCCTTGACCTTTTCAACCGGTTTACGCAGCAGATAAGAAGGATGGTAGGTCACGACTAGCGAAGCACCGGTTCGAGAATAGGTCCAGACCCGGCCCCTGAGCGCGCCGATTGAACGCTCGCTGGCTAGGAGATACTGAGCGGCGAATCGCCCCACGGCAAGGATCATACGGGGTTGGATGATATCGATCTGACGATCGAGATAAGCGCTGCACGTGGCAACCTCCTCGGACTGAGGATCTCGATTCCCGGGCGGACGGCACTTCAACACGTTTGCGATGTAGACCTTTTCACGATTCAGTCCGATGGCGTGAAGCATGGCATCGAGGAGTTGCCCGGCCGGGCCGACAAAGGGTTCTCCGCGTCGATCCTCTTCCGCACCCGGGGCTTCCCCGACAATCAACCAGTCACTGGCTGGAGAACCAACCCCGAATACGACTTTCTGGCGATGGGTATACAGAGCGCAACTACGGCATCCGAGCGCCTCGGTCTTGAGTTCATCCCAAAGGGCGTCGCCTTGGAGGGAATCGGCTTGGAGAGCGGCCCCCTCAGAGGCATCGTTACTTTTTCGGGGAACCCAGACCTGCACGTCCATGGCTGAAAGGCATGCCCGCCGATATGCGTCGTTCCGCGATGCTCGCACCGACATACTCGATACCCAGATTCAACAAGAGATTCCGAAAAGGCCCAAGGAGGACCGCCCGTTCCGAAAAACGACCGCGCGCCCAAAGGAAGCCGGGGTCAATCGTTGTATCGGGTATCGTAGAATACCATACGATTGCGGCCGGCGAGTTTCGCCGCGTAGACGGCCTTGTCGGCAGCGCGAAGCAGCTCTTCGGCGGAATTGAAGTCCATCGACTCACTGTAGGAGGAGATGCCGATCGAGGCGGTAACGCAGAAATCTTTATCGCCGATCGGGGGCTGGTAGCGGGTCTCCCTGAACCCATTCAGAATACGCTCGCAGACCACGCGCATACCGTCTTCCGCCGTACCGGGCATGACGATTACGAACTCCTCTCCACCATAGCGCGCAACGACATCACTGCCGCGAGTAGCCTGAATTAATAGCTTGGCAGTGCTTTGCAGAACCTGATCGCCCATCTGATGACCATGCTCGTCGTTGACATTCTTGAAGTGATCCAGATCGATAAATACCAGGGATAAAGGCCAATTGTTCTCACGGGCGCTCTCAAACTCCTCCTGAACAATCTTATCGAGATGGGCGCGATTATAGAGACAGGTCAAGGCATCGCGGCGGTTCTCCTCCTCAAGGGTTTGCGCCTTTCGTTGCAGATGCACGTTGACCTGCTTGAGCATGGTCGCTTCCTGAATGGATTGCATGTTGCGTAACATCAGGACTTCTTTGGCGGATTCGGCCACAGCACGAGGGAAAAACGTATTGCTGAGGTCGATCTCAAAGAGCTCCGCCAGGGGCACGACCTCTTCGGCGACGCTTTCGAGTATCCCAGCAAGGGCTTCGCCGTCCAGCGCCAGGGAGTCCCAGACCAAACTGGAAAGGGCCTCAATATCAGATTCGTCCAGTCCTTTGCAGAGAACCTCGCTGATCTCGCTGGCCACAGCGATCACCTTGGCGACCGTAACGAACTCCTGATTGACGATACCGTCGAGGGGATGGTGGCTACCGGCAATCGCGTTAACCAGTACCTCAGGAAACAGCCAGCTGTTCAGGATATGTGCGCCGAGCTCGGCGTGGTCCATGCCTAGGCGTTCAGTTTCATATTTTTGCATATCGAAATGCGTCCGCTGCAGTTCCAACGTCCCCTTATAAAAATCCTCCGACCAATAGTCGATGGCCAGCATCCCAATGTCCTGCAGGAGACCAGCCAGAAATAGTTCTTCCCGGCGACCGACAGCAAGCATCTGGCCAATGACCTGGCAAGTCGTGGCAGCCGCCACCGAGCGCTGCCAATAGAGGCTATAGTCTAGCCCATCGCTCGCCTTTGGATGCCCCCCCTTAAGTTCCCCAACCACGGAAAAGGTCAAGGCCATCGATAAGGCACCATTAAGACCGAACAGGTTGATGGCCTGACGCAGATTCTCGACCTTTCTGGGGCGAGCATACAGAGCTGAGTTGGCGATTCGGATTAATTTCGCGCTAATGGCCGGGTCCAGGCCGATCAACTTGGCGACATCGTTCACGCTGACGGAAGGATCTTGGGCCAAATCAATGATACGACTGGCAAGGACCGGCGGGCTCGGCAAGCCGCTGCAACGAGATATCTCGTTCAGGAACCGATCTCGGTCATATGACTCCTTTGTTCCTTGACCCATCTTGTCTCCGCCTGCCTCTCCTTCCTCTCTCATTCGAATTCTGTGTCTTTCTTCGTCCATTTCTCTCTTCATCACGATCCGGTTTGCCATCCCAACTGGAATCCTCATGGTTTGTTATCGTATCCCTGACCCCGATTCAGGATGCCACATCGAGCAACGGGCATCCTCATCATCCTTGGATCATGAATTTGGTCAACGATGCACATCCTGGCGGCGCTGAAACGATCGATACACACGATCTGACTCCACCGTCTAGTCGGCCGAAACAGGGGTCGGCTTTAACCATTTTGACTGATAGGTGATACGCTTCTCATCGATGTCACCTGCCACAACCGGGTTTTCCTATGATGCGTAGGCTTGTTCACACGCCCCATCTGTACGACGCAACAGAAGGCCGAGAAACGATGTCGAAGATGTTATGACTCTGGGAAAAGACTCTCTGGACTGGCTTAGGCGTTGCCCAGACCTGTCCGAAATAGATGACCCCGCATGGCAACACGCGGCCCTGGCCGCACGCATACATCGATTCGCGACCGGACAGACATTATATTGCGCTGGTGACCCCTGTACGTCTCTGGTCGTCATCATTGAAGGATGCGTTCGCATTGAACACACCTCGGATGAAGGACACGAGATTACACTTGATCACATCGGAGCGGGCGGGATCTGCAGGATGAACACGTCCTGCGTGTTAGGAGGAAATAGCCACTCGGCCGGGGCGATCGCGGAAACACCCACATTGGCCGCATTCATCCCGTCCGAGGCGTTTCACAAGGCCATCGCGGAATCGGAGGCTTTAAGACGATATATCTTTTGCTCACTGGACTCAGGACTCAATGACCTTGTCTCGCTAGTCGATGACATCGCCTTCGGTGATTTGGATCGCCGGCTCGCAAAATACCTGCTCGCGGCATCGTCGGAGCACGCCATCGTGACAACGACGCACCAAGCTCTGGCCAACGAGCTCGGTACAGCCCGGGAGGTTGTCAGCCGCCTGTTGAAGCGTTTCGAAGCCAGGGGGTGGATCATGCGCGAACGCGGTCGGATCAGTATTCTGGACCGTGAGGCCCTGGGAAAATTGAACAACTGAAACGGAGATCCGCCCGGACGTATTCAGTCCAGATATTTCAGCATGGCAATGGCATAGGCCGAGATACCCTCGCCCCGCCCGGTAAAACCCATACCCTCGGTCGTGGTGGCCTTGATGTTGACGCGATCCTCACCAACCTGAAGGTCGGCAACCAGACGCTCGCGCATGATGGAAATATAGTTCGCAAGCTTGGGTCTCTGCGCGACAATGGTCAGGTCGATGTTGACGACCGTCATGCGCAGATCGTGCACCAGACTGATTACTTGCCTGAGGAGTACGCGGCTATCGACTTGGAGAAACTCTGGATCGCTATCGGGGAAGTGCCGCCCGATATCCCCCTGACCGGATGCCCCCAACAGGGCATCACAAAGGGCATGAATAGCGACATCGCCGTCCGAATGCGCCAGCAAACCCTCGTCATGCATGATCTCGACGCCCCCCAGCACCAGAGTCCGGCCCTGAGCAAAGCGGTGGGCATCATATCCAATTCCCGATCTGTACATCGTCAGAGACTCCTTGAGCGACTACAGGCTATCCGCCTGTAGCGAACGCTGTGTGAGATAAGTGCGCGCGAGCTCCAAATCCTGAGGCGCGGTAACCTTTACGTTTTCAGCATGACCCTCGACAACGATCGGCGTCCAGCCCGCACACTCCATAGCACTGGCCTCGTCGGTCAGGGCAAGACCGGCGGTCAAACCATTGGCTAGGGCGTCGCGAAGCATGGAGAGGCGAAACATCTGCGGTGTCTGGGCATACCAGAGGCCGCTCCGGTCCACGGTCTCGACAATCTCACCGTCCCTGGAGACACGTTTGACCGTATCGGCGACCGCCCGTGCCAGGATACCGCCAACCGAGTGTCCGCCCGCAATATCAATCAGGCACTCAAGATCATCACGACGAAGGCAGGGACGCGCGGCGTCATGGACAAGCACCCAATCCCGAGCGTCAGCGGGTCCTGCCAACAAAGCCTCAAGGGCATTCAGGACTGAATAGGCGCGCTCGGCGCCTCCCGCGACGGTGACAACGCGCCAATCATCCGGGAGGTGTAGCTTCGTCCAGTAGGGGTCTCCGTCGGCAATTGCAACATAGATCCCGGAGATACGTGGGCAGTCGGCCAGCGCCGAGAGGGTATGCTCGAGGATGCAGCGTTCGCCGAGCGGCAGATACTGTTTGGGTATTTCGCTACCCATACGCCGGCCGGCGCCGGCTGCAGGTACGACAGCCCAGCAGTTTTCGGAAGCACCAACTGTCACTGCTGACGCTCGATGGCCAGATAGAACTGTTCACCCTCACCGATCATCCCAAGCTCGCTGCGCGCACGCTCCTCTATGGCATCCTTACCACGCCGGAGGTCTTCGACCTCGGCCATCAGCAGCCGGTTTCGCTCAACCATCTTCTGGTTGTCAAGCCGCTGATGATTCACCAGGCGTTCGAGATGATCAGCCGCGCCCAAGCCACCATCCATACCCCACAGACGGACCTGCAGGACGGCGGTCAGGAGCAGAAAGACCACGACGACAAGTTTCAGCCCAATGCTCATGGCACCAGATCATACCCCGTCAGCTGATTTCGGCATAGGCGCGACGCGAATCGAGCCGACAAAGCGACCGTTTAATCCTCCAGGGAAAAGGCCGACCTGCCGGCGAAACGAGCCGCTGGACCGAGCGCTTCTTCGATCCTTATGAGCTGATTGTATTTGGCCACCCGATCCGAACGGGACATAGAGCCGGTCTTGATCTGGCCACACCCGGTCGCGACTACGAGGTCGGCAATAAAGGCATCCTCGGTCTCGCCCGAACGATGGGAAACGACAGACGTATAGCCGGCCTTGCGCGCCATCTCTATCGCGGCCAGCGACTCGGTCAGGGTACCGATCTGGTTGACCTTGATCAGAATGGAATTGGCTACACCTTTTTCTATGCCCTCGCTCAGGATGGCCGTATTGGTCACGAATAGATCATCACCAACCAACTGGATGCGCTTGCCCAGTCGCTCGGTCAGCATCGCCCAGCCTTCCCAGTCATCCTCCGCCATGCCATCTTCGATGGATAGAATCGGATAGCGGTCGACCCAATTCGTCAGGTAGTCCACGAACTCCGCTGATGTCAGACTCAGCCCCTCGGACTTGAGCTCATAGCGGCCATCGACATAGAACTCACTGCTGGCTGGATCCAGTGCAATACAGATATCCTCACCCGGGCGATATCCAGCCTCCTGGATCGCCGTCATGATGACCTGCAGGGCCGACTCGTTGCTAGGCAGGTCAGGTGCGAAACCGCCCTCGTCCCCGACCGACGTGTGATAGCCCTGGCCACTCAGTACCTTCTTCAAGGCATGAAAGGTCTCGGCCCCCATGCGGACGGCCTCGGACAAAGAAGACGCGCCAACAGGCATGATCATGAATTCCTGCATGTCGACGTTGTTCGCAGCATGCATCCCACCATTGACCACATTCATCATGGGCACCGGCATCAGGAAGTCCTCATCGTTGCCCAGGTAGCGGAACAAGGGCAAGCCCTGAGCCTGGGCGGCGGCACGAGCCACGGCCAAAGAAACGGAGAGGATGGAGTTAGCGCCCAGGCGACCCTTGTTCGGGGTGCCATCGAGCGCAATCAGGCGCTGATCGATGCCTGCCTGGTCCAATACATCGGCGCCGAGCAGATGCTCACGAATCTCTCCGTTAACATGTCCAACCGCCTTCAGAACCCCTTTCCCCAAATAACGCCCTTTGTCGCCATCACGCAGCTCGACGGCCTCCCGCGTCCCCGTGGAGGCCCCGGAAGGCACAGCCGCGCGACCGCGACAACCGTTATCGAGAACGACATCCGCTTCAACCGTGGGATTACCTCTCGAATCGAGGATCTCGCGCCCAATTACATCGACGATCTTAGTCATAATAAACTCGCAACTGTTGGTGTACGCATACGTATACGTTAATCAGAAACACATGCGCCCCGGCCAAGGCCAGGGGGATCTTACAGCGATTTACAGCATCCGCTGGGGATCAAAACGACCGGCATTTTACCCCAGGTCGCCTAATCACATGTTACCGTTCTATTACATTGGACCTATCCGGGAAGTTCGATACTGTCCCGGCCGGGATATCAGGCGAGGTCGTTCTCCAATAACCCGCCGACCTTCACGGCCTGATCAACCTCCATCAAGGTCTCCAGCAACCGCCGCATCAAATGCAACGGCCAAGCATTCGGGCCATCACTCAGCGCCCTTTCGGGATTGGGATGGGTCTCCATGAACAATCCCGCGACACCCGCGGCGCAGGCTGCTCGGGCCAGCACCGGTACAAATTCACGTTGCCCTCCAGAACTCGTCCCCTGCCCACCAGGCTGCTGAACGGAATGGGTGGCATCAAATACCACTGGGCAATCGCATTCGCGCATGACCGCAAGGCCCCGCATGTCCGAAATCAGGGTGTTGTATCCAAAGGACACCCCCCGTTCACAGACCATAATCTGTTCGTTCCCAGCCTCCCGGGCCTTGTCCACGACATTCCTCATGTCCCAGGGCGCCAAGAACTGCCCCTTCTTGATATTGACCGGCAGGCCCTGCATGGCGACATTCTGAATGAAATTCGTCTGCCGACAGAGGAAGGCCGGGGTCTGCAGGACGTCTACGACCGAGGCCACCTCGGCCAACGGCGTATCCTCATGGACATCGGTCAAAACCGGGACCTCAATCTCATCGCGGACCTTCTGCAGGATACGCAGACCCTCGTCGATACCAGGTCCCCGAAAACTCTTGCCCGACGAGCGATTTGCCTTGTCGAATGAAGACTTATAAATAAATGGGATACCCAGCGCACTGGTGAGCTCTTTGAGCGCACCAGCCGTATCAATGGCCAACTGCTCGCTCTCAATGACACAAGGGCCGGCAATCAGAAAAATGGGGCGGTCAATACCGACATCAAAACCACAGAGCTTCATGAGGCTGCCTCCGATTGGGGATAGCCATGTTGCGCACGCGCCGCATCGACGAAACCCAGGAATAGTGGCTGCGGATCCCTCGGACTCGAGGTGAATTCCGGATGAAACTGAGAGGCCACGAACCAGGGGTGGGTTGGGATCTCTATCATTTCTACGAGTTCATTATCCAATGAACGTCCCGAGACCTTCATGCCCGCACGCTCAAGGTCCGGCACATAGCGATCATTGACTTCGTAGCGATGACGATGCCGTTCTTCGATGACTTCACGGCCATAGAGGGCATAAGCATGCGTATCCTTGACGAGGCGACAAGGCTGCGCGCCGAGACGCATGGTACCACCGAGACCGGACTCTTGGCTGCGCTGTTCGACGTGGCCGTCGGCCGTCGTCCACTCGGTGACCAGGCCAACAACCGGATCAGAGGTCTCAAGTTTGAACTCGGAACTATGGGCATGCGGATATCCGGCCACGTTGCGGGCAAACTCGATCACGGCCAGTTGCATACCGAGACAGATCCCCAGATAGGGTACCCCATGCTCGCGGGCGAAACGGATCGCAGCGATCTTGCCCTCTACCCCGCGCTCGCCAAACCCACCGGGGACCAACACCGCATCGGCCGTTGCCAGACAACCGGTACCGTTACGCTCGATCTCTTCGGCATCGATATAGATCATGCGGATACGAGTCTTGCGGCGCAGACCGGCATGGGTTAATGCCTCGGTGATCGACTTATAGGCGTCCGTCAATTCGACATATTTGCCCACGATCGCAACCCGAACCTCGTCGGAGGATTGCTCCTGAGCCGCAACGATGGCTCGCCAGTCTTCGAGCGCGGCCGGCGGCGTCGAGATCGCCAGTCCCTCAAGGACAATATCATCCAGGCCCTGGGCCTGAAGCAATAGCGGGATCCGATAGATACAGTCGGTGTCTTCGGCAGAGATCACAGCCCGCTCGCGGACATTCGTGAAAAGTGCGATTTTGCGCCGCTCATCGGCCGGGAGAGGTCGCTCCGAGCGACACAGCAGGATATCGGGCTGGATGCCGATCGACCGCAACTCTTTGACGGAATGCTGCGTCGGTTTGGTCTTGATCTCCCCGGCCGAGGCGATAAAGGGCACCAGTGTCAGGTGGATATAGAGCACCTCGTGATCGGCATGCTCGATACCCATCTGCCGGATGGCCTCTAGAAAAGGTAGCGATTCGATATCACCGACTGTGCCGCCGATCTCGACCAAGGCGACATCGGCGTCATTCGCGCCGGCCAGGATGCAGCGTTTGATCTCATCGGTGATATGAGGGATGACCTGAACCGTCGCGCCCAGATAGTCGCCACGGCGTTCCTTCGAAATCACCTGCTCATAGATCTTGCCGGTCGTATAGTTGTTGCGCCGCATCATGGTCGTGCGTACAAAACGTTCGTAGTGACCTAGATCCAGATCCGTCTCTGCGCCGTCTGCGGTCACGAACACCTCGCCATGCTGAAACGGGCTCATCGTCCCTGGATCCACATTGATATAAGGATCAAGCTTGATCAGTGTCACCTTGAGGCCACGAGCCTCCAACAGGGCGCCTAAAGAGGCTGCGGCAATGCCCTTCCCCAATGAGGAAACAACACCACCGGTAACAAATACAAACTTCGTCATGCACGCACGCCAGATGAAATAATTCAGCAGATGTCAGCGGTTACAAATCGGGGAGCAGCCCCAGGCACGAAGACCGAACCACTGGATGAGGCGAACAGTAACAGAATGGCCTTCTAAGCTCAATGGTGAAAACCATGCGCCGAGTCAGCGCGATAATAATGCCTGAACCGCGGCTGCGGCCTCATTGTCGGCATCACGCGCCAACATCTGGCTCAGTTCGGCGAATCGCGCCTTAAGCTCATCGACAGCTGCGGGCGAATCGAGGTACGACAGTAATTCCGCCCCCAACCGTTCAGGTGTAACAGCATCCTGAATGACTTCGGGAATCAGGGCATAGTCGGCCAACAGGTTAGGTAAGGTGTAGCGCTTGATGCGCAACAAGGCACGCGCATACCAATAACTAATCCGCGACATGCGATAGGCCGCGACCATGGGCTTACCCAGCAACATGGCCTCGAGCGTCGCCGTACCACTTGCAAGCAGAACGAGGTCGGAGGCCGCCAACACATCTTGTGAGCGACCGCCAACGAGTGTCATCGGCAGGGAGGCATCGCCCTCCAACTCGGACTCAAACTGCGCCCGCAGCGCGGGAGTGGCCAATGGCACGATAAAGCGCAGCTCGGGATGCCTGGCCAAACACCAGCGCGCCGTATCGATAAACGGACGAGCAAGCTGCCGAACCTCCGAGCCCCGACTGCCCGGCAACAGTGCAACCAGCGCCCCCTCGACGGGGATCCCGAGCGAAGACCTGAGCACAGCCATTTCGTCTGCTGTGGGCGGATGCATGCGATCGGCTAGGGGGTGCCCGACGAAATGCACCGGGACCTCATGGCGCTCGTAATACTCGGCCTCGAACGGGAGGAAAGTCAGCATGAGATCAACGGCGCGGATAATCTTGCGTATCCGATGCTCACGCCAGGCCCAAACCGAGGGACTGACATAGTGCACGGTCGATATCCTCTGAGCACGCAGACAGTACTCAAGATCAAGATTGAAGTCGGGAGCATCGATACCGATGAATACGTCGGGCGGGTTTTCAATGAAATGCCGCTTGATAGACTCGCGAATACCACGTAATTCGCGATAACGCTTGAGGATCTCTACGAGACCCATGACAGCCAGACGCTCGGCCGGGTAGATTGCATTGCAGCCTGCGGCAATCATTCTAGGACCGGCGATGCCCTCAACGGTTAACCCGGGATAGCGCTCCCGTAAGGCCGTGATGAGTCCCGCACCGAGAATATCTCCCGATGCCTCGCCTGCAACGATACCGACCCTCATTTCAGCACCAGCGGCCCTTTACCGCACGATGCCGCGTTTGCTCTCCTTCAAGAAATCCAGAAGAGGCCCGACCTCCGGGACGGCGCGCACCATGTCTTCAAGCCGCTCTATGGCCGACGGCAGCGTCAGGCCCGACTTGTAAATCACCTTATAGGCGCGGGTAATCTCCTGCCGGGTCGGACCATCAAAACCGCGTCGCCGCAGACCCTCGCTATTTAATCCGTAGGGTCGGGCCATGTGGCCGGACACCATGACATAGGGCGGGACGTCCTTGGGAATCACACTACCCATCGCCGTAAAACAATGTGCGCCGAGAATACAGAATTGGTGAACAAGCGTGTAACCGCCCAGAATCGCAAAATCGTCGACGCGGACATGCCCTGCCAAGGCCACGTTGTTGGCGAAGATAGTGCTGTCGCCGACAACACAATCGTGCGCGATGTGGACACCGACCATGATCCAGTTGTCGTCACCGATTCGGGTCACACCACCGCCTTGTTCGGTGCCTCGGTTAATCGTGCAGTGTTCGCGAATCAAATTGCGATCACCGATCTCGAGTTTGGTCGGCTCACCAGCATACTTCTTGTCCTGGGGGTCGTCGCCGATGGAGGAAAACTGAAAGATCCGGTTTTCACGCCCGATTACGGTCGGGCCGCGAATCACGACATGGGGCCCAATCCAGCATCCGGGGCCGATCTTAACGTCCGGACCAATGATGGAATAGGGACCGATCTCAACATCCGCCGCAATCTCGGCCTTTGGATCTATGACTGCTCTGGGATCTATCACGACTAAAAGATCTCTATTACGGTCTGGGATCGATCAATCATCGACGCCTTTAGAGGCGCACATGATATCCGCACAGGCCACCATATGGCCATCAACCTCGGCCCGGGCCTGAAACTGCCAGACATTGCGCATGTTTCGTTTCACCTCGACATTGAGGATAAGCTGATCGCCGGGCTCAACGGGACGCTTGAAACGAGCGTTATCGATCCCGACGAAATAATATAGCGTGCCCTCGCTTGGCAGCGTTTCAGTACTACGAAAAGCCAGAATACCCGTGGCTTGAGCAAGCGCCTCCAGAATCAGCACACCGGGCATGACCGGCCGGACGGGAAAGTGTCCAGTGAAAAAATGCTCGTTATATGTAACGTTCTTGAGCGCTCTCAGGGACTTCCCCGGCACATAGTCCAGGACGCGATCGACCAGCAGAAACGGATAGCGATGCGGGAGGTGCTTGAGTACCTCGTGGATATCCATCGTCAGCGGCTGAGAATCCGTCTCGCTCTGCCCGTTGTTCAAGTTACTCTCCGTCATTAATTCTCCGGTCTTGCTTCTTTTCAAGGGTACGCAGTCGCTTCGCCATGTCGTCCAACTGCTTGATTCGGGTGTAGTTCCGTCTCCAAGCCTTATAGGGCTCGATCGGCACACCCGAGGAGTAAATTCCTGGGGTATCGATGGAATGGGTTACATAGGTCATACCGGTAAGCTGGACATCATCGCATATCTCGATGTGTCCGACGATACCGACCCCACCGCCAATCGCGCAACGGCGACCGATAATTGCGCTGCCGGCAATGCCGGTACAACCGGCGATCGCCGTATGGGCGCCAATTCGAACGTTATGGGCCACCTGAATCTGATTGTCCAGTTTGACGCCGTCCTCAATCACCGTGTCGTCAAGAGCTCCCCGGTCTATGGTCGTATTACAGCCGATCTCGACGTCGTCGCCGACACGGACTCCGCCGACCTGGGGAATCTTGACCCACTTACCGCCATCATTGGCGAAACCAAAACCATCCTCTCCAAGAACGGCGCCCGACTGAATGATGGCCCGCTCACCGATACGCGTGTTAGGCCCCAGCGTGACGCGCGATACCAGCCGGCTGTCCCGGCCGATACGACACCCGGCCGCGATGATCGAGCCGGGTCCGATCATCGCGCCGGCCTCGACACGGGCATCCGCCGCGATGACACAGTGCGGCCCAACATAGGCCTCCGAGTCGATATCCGCTCCAGCTTCGACTACAGCCGTAGGATGGACACCCGGTTCAAACGTCGGCAGCGGATGGATTCGCTGTGCGGCATAGGCATAGGCCGCGTAAGGATTCTCAACGAGTAGACAATGAAGACCCAAACCAGGGCTGTAGTGGGTCGACGACATGATCACAGCTGACGCACCGGTGGTGGCAAGACTGTCCAAATACCTGGAACCGGACAGGAAGGTCAGATCGCCACCCTGAGCACGATGCAGTGAAGCGACTCCATCGATCTCGCAATCGGGGTCTCCCTTCAAGGTCGCCCCGATGTGCTCGGCAATCACTGACAGCTTCAAACGCTCGGCCTCGCTGCTCTATTTCTTACTTCTTCGACGTTGAAACCGTCTTCAGGCGCGACAGAACCTTATCGGTAATGTCGAGATCCGGATTAGCATAGGAGATGCCATCGAAGAAGATCAGATCAAAGTGAGATTTCTTGCCGACTTCCTCAATCGCCTTTTTAATCGTTTCTTGGACGCGCCCGATGGCGTCGTTGCGACGAATGTTGACGTCCTCCTGGAAAGCATCCTGGGTCCGCTGCAGCTCGCGCTTACGGGCAAGGATATCAAGGCCAAGTTTTTTGCGCTCGCCCTCGCTCATAATCGCTGCGTCCCGGGTCAGGCGATCCTGCATCTTCTTGAGGGTGTCCTGCAGCTCCAGCATGGAATCATTTCTTGGGGCGAACTCCTCTTTAAGCTTCTTGGTCGCATCCCTGGCCTGTGGAGCCTCCTCAAGCAAACGCGCCGCGTTGACGTAACCGATCTTCAGGTCGGCGCTGGCCGAGGCCACATAGCCGAAACAGACGATCAATACTACCAGCAGACTGGACTGAATCCTCATCACAACAAAACCCCCAATTGATACATCTCGAATAATGGCACCCAAATCGTCTGACTTGGCAATACGCCGTTACAAACGTCAGACACATTCACAATCCGCTCACGCCCAAGGTAAACTGGAAACGCTGTACTTCATCGTCCTGACGTTTATTGATCGGCCACCCATAACTGAAAGTCAGGGGCGCCATGGGCGTCAGCCAGACAACAGAAACGCCCGCAGAAGCGCGGAGACCCATATGGCTCACGTCGCTGATCTTACTAAACACATTTCCGGCGTCAAGAAATAAACTCATGCGCACGGAGTCGCTGTCCTCGGCCAGCGGCATGGGAAATAGGACCTCGGCCCCAAGATTGATCTCCACATCGCCACCCTCGGGATCACCGAAAACATCCTTCGTACCCAGAGAATTGGATTTAAAGGCCCTTACCGACTGACTGCCACCCGTAAAATAACGCTCAAAGAACGGCAATTCCGAGGTGCTGCTATAGGCACCGCCAACCCCGGTCTCCCAGCGCAACTTACCGGTGAGGCTGGATAGCAATGGCCAGTATTGGGCAGCGGAATATCCCAACTTGTAATACTGTAGATCACCGCCGGGCAGCGCAAGTTCCATGGATAGGCTGTGAATACCCCCCTCATCAGGAAAGACAGCCTGGTTTCTGGAGTCATAAGACCAGCCGATGGTGGTATTGATGATATCGTAGGTATCGGAGTTGGCCGCAACGAAATCCAGGACGCGCTGAGGCGCAAGGCTGGAGACACTCAAAGCATCATTCTCGTAATTGAACGCCAAGGTCGCGCGGGTCAGCTCGGACAACGGGATGCCAAAAATCACCCCGCCACCGTATACGTCGTTGCTGTAACTACCGATATTGGCCCTCGACGCATCGGTCGTGCGCTGAAACACGTTGAACCCGCGGCTAACACCATCAATGGTGTAGTAGGGATCGGTAAAGGAAAAGTTGTAGACGGTATTGACCGAGCTGTTGTTGATCGCAGCACTGACGCGATTGCCACTACCGAATACATTATTCTGGCTGATATTAGCGTTCACGAGCAGGCCTTGGTTTTGCGAATAGCCCACGCCCGCCGTCAGCGAGCCCGAAGGCCTTTCACTGACGGATACGTCGACATCAACTTGATCATCATATCCCGGTACAGCAGGGGTCTCGATATTGACCTCGTCGAAAAACCCGAGCAGTTTCAAACGTGTCCGCGAGCGCTTTATCTTGGCGGTCGAAACCCAACCGCCCTCCATCTGACGCATCTCACGCCGCACGACCTCGTCACTGGTCTTATTGTTACCCGTGATATTGATACGCCGAACATAAACGCGCTTGCCCGGATCCACGACAAAATTCAAAGCTACCAAGTGGTTTTCTTTGTCCAGCGTCGGCACGGCATGGACATTCGCAAAAGCGAAACCTTCGTCACCCAGCCGCTCAAGCAACCCGTTGTTGCAAGAGGTTAAGGCCTTTCGGGAGAAGACGTCCCCGTCATGAATCGTGATCAATTTCGCCAACTCGTCCCTGGGCACAACGAGGTCCCCGCTAAGCTCGGTCTTACTGACGCGAAACTTATCGCCCTCGAGAATATTGATCGTAACGTAGACCGAACGCCGGTCTGGATTGATTGAAACCTGTGACGAGGTGATATGGAAATTGATATAACCGTTATCTAGATAGAATGAACGCAGGGTCTCAAGGTCGGCGGCCAATTTTTGCCGCGCATACTGATCATTGGAGGAAAACATCGTCCAGGTCGACGGCGGGCTCAATTGAAAGAGGTTCAGCAAGGTCGCTTCATCGAAAGCATGGTTCCCGACGATATTGATGCGGGCGATCTTGGCGACCTCGCCCTCGACAATATTAATAGTCACTTCAACCCGGTTATCAGGCCTAAGTTTGAGTGAGGAACTGACCTTAACGCCATATTTTCCCTGCGCGAAATACTGGCCTTCGAGCTCTCTGACCATGCGTTCCAGCGAGGAACGATCGAATATCTTGCCCTCGGCGAGGCCGATATCGCCCAACACCTTATTGAGCTGCTTGGTCTCGATATCCTTGTTTCCCGAGATCTTGATACTCGCGATCGATGGACGCTCGGTAACCGTGATGACGAGCGCCTGTCCTTGCAGCGCGAGACGGACATCATCAAAAAACCCGGTTTTGTACAGAGCGTGGATGATCTGCCCGGATACCGCGCCATCAAGACGATCGCCCTCATGGACGGGCAGATAGTTCAGGACAGTCCCGAGCTCGATTCGGTTGAGTCCCTTGACCTCAATAGTGCCGATGGTCATCGGTTCAAAGGTCGCGGCCTGGACCGAGGGCGCCAGCAGCAGCCAGCAGACAAGCAGGCAAAGAATGCGCATTGGCAATGACCCTGAAAACATCAATTCAGCAACCTAGCAATATCGTTGTAGAAGGCAAAGACCATCAGCACCAAGATGGCGGCAATCCCGATCCGCTGACCAAACAGCTCGATTTCGGGCGACACTGGTCGCCCCTTGATGGCCTCGACCAGATAGAAAAAGAGGTGCCCCCCGTCGAGCACGGGAATCGGCAACAGATTGAGCACGCCGAGGCTGATACTGATCAGGGCGATGAACTCCAAAAACGCCGTTATACCTATGCTGGCGCTCTCCCCGGCATAGGCCGCAATACTTATTGGGCCACTGAGGTTGTCCACCGATACGTCGCCGAAGATCATACTATAGAGCATGCCCAGCGTCAGCCATGTCATATGTCCGGTCTTGGCGAGCCCCTCGCCAAATGCCTGCAACGGCCAGTAACGTACTGTGGTCCGCAAGGCGTCAAACGCCTCGGTCGGAAAATCAACAGCCGCGCCGATCCGGCCATAGGCGGTGCCATCCTTGTCGGTCAGCGATTCGGGCACGAGCTTCAGGGTCAGCGCCTCCCCGGCCCGATCAACCACAACGGTCATGTGTTGGCCGGGTCGATCGCGGACCGCATCGACCCACTCGCCCCATTCAGTCAGCGGATGATCGTCTACGGAAATGATTCGGTCACCTGCCTTAAAACCGGCCTGGTCCGCAGGTCCGTTCGGTTCGACACGCCCGATGATGGCCGGCACCGACACCTCGTAGGGTCGCATGCCAATAAACGTCATAAGGTTGGGACGGTCTATATGACCATTCACCCGCGAAAAATCAAGATGTCTGACGCGTGTATTGTGGGCGTTGTCCCGAACCTCTATCTCGGTGTCGGCACGGCCGATGCTGGCAGACATGATAGCCAGAAAGGCATCATCCCAAGTCTTCGCGGAACTATCACCAACCCGGGTGATCAGATCACCCGTCTGAAAGCCACCCTGGGCAGCCAAACCATCAGGGGTAATCTCCCCCACGACCGGTCGCATCCCGCTCACGCCGATCATGAAGACCACTGTATAGACCATGATAGCCAACAGAAAATTGCTCAAGGGCCCGGCAAAAACAATCGCAAACCGCCGCCACAAGGCCTGACGGTTGAAGGCGCGATGCAGATCGTAGTCTTCAACCGGGCCTTCGCGCTCATCCAACATCCGGACATAGCCGCCAAGCGGGATCGCGGCGATGCAGTATTCGGTCTCATCATCGCGTGGGCGCCAGGTCTTGATCGGCCTGCCGAAACCGATAGAGAAACGAAGTACCTTGACGCCGAGTCGCTTCGCGACCCAGAAGTGACCGAACTCGTGGACGGACACGAGCACGGCGATCACGAAGACAAAGGCGAGGATAGAGTAAACGACGTCGATCATTCGTTATTGGATGCTCAGCGCGCGATCATATCCGCCGCCAGGACCCTTGCCTCCCGGTCGGCAGCCAGTACAGCATCAAGGTCCTCGGCCGGAGCACAACGAACGGCAGCCATAATGTCGTGAATGATCGCCGGAATTCCAGTAAATGGAAGTTGGCCATCGAGAAAAGCCTGAACAGCAACCTCGTTTGCTGCGTTGAGTACGGCCGGAGCCGTTCCGCCTGCCTCGACAGCATCGTAGGCATACTGTATACACGGGAAACGTTCACGGTCGGGCGGTTCGAAATTCAGTGTGGCAACGGCAAAGAGGTCGAGCCGCTCCGCCCCGGAGGTAATCCGCTCAGGCCAGGCCAGTGCATGAGCGATTGGTACACGCATGTCGGGACTTGCCATCTGGGCCAGCACCGAACCGTCTACGTATTCCACCATGGAATGGATGATGCTCTGCGGATGAACAACAATCTGCACGTCATCATGCGCCAGATCAAATAGATGGCAGGCCTCGATGACCTCGAGTCCCTTGTTCATCATGGTGGCAGAATCAACCGAGATCTTCCGCCCCATAACCCAGTTTGGGTGGGCGCAGGCCTGGTCCGGCGTAACCTCAGATAGTTCGGAAAGGTCGAGACATCGAAAGGGCCCTCCCGACGAGGTCAACAGGATACGACTCACCCCCTGGTCGGCCAGATCACCCCGGCGACCATCAGGAAGACACTGAAACACTGCGTTATGCTCGCTGTCGATCGGAAGCAGTTTGGCGCCATGGCGCCTGACTTCATCCATGAAAAGGTCCCCCGACATAACCAGGGCCTCCTTATTGGCGAGCAGGATGCGCTTGCCTGCCTTTGCGGCCGCCAGTGTCGGCAACAGGCCGGCGGCGCCCACGATAGCAGCCATAACGCAATCGACAACGTCGAGAGCGGATACATATTCCAGCGACTCAACCCCGTCCAATACACGTACGGGCACATCCGTCTGCTGCAGACGTCGACCGAGCCGCTCCGCGGCATCCGAATCGGCCATGACGGCGTATTCGGGCCGCCAGGTCCGGCACAGCTCGAACATACGCTCATCATCTCTGTTGGCCGTCAGCGCGACGACGTGGTAACGATCTTTATGCTGCGCAATGACGTCAAGCGTATTGATGCCGATCGTCCCGGTCGCACCCAGGATTGTGATGCCAATCACTGGATCAAGCCCTGCAGCATCATGCCGAGACAAAAGATCGGCGCTGCCGCAGTCAAGCTATCGATCCGGTCCATGATGCCGCCGTGTCCAGGCAGGATCTGTCCGCTATCCTTCAGGCCACGACGACGTTTAAGGAGGCTCTCCCAGAGGTCGCCGACAATCGAAAACATAACTGTCGCAACGCTTAACAAGACAAAAGCCACGATCATCGTGCCTTTGAAACCAAACCACCAAACACCCAACGAGGCGATCACGATCGTCGCTGCGACCGCGCCATAGACGCCCTCCCAGGTCTTGCCGGGGCTGATCTGCACTGCCAAACGCGCCTTACCCCAAAGTCGTCCCGCCAAGTAGGCGCTACTATCGGCGCCCCAGACAATGACCATGAGATAAAGCAGCAACTGCGCCCCAAAGACTCCATTGCTGTGCAGATCTACGAGGGCGATCCACATAGGCTGTAGTACCAGGATGCCGGCGACACCATGCACGAATATTTCCATCGCACGGGATTCAGCGACCTGCCCATCGGAATTGCCAATCCAAAACATCGCGACAAACCACCAGAGCATGGCTGCGCCAAGTACGATGATAGGCGACCATTCAAAAAGTTGCATCGAAAAGGGCAACAAGGACCCCTGCGCGAGGGCGTAGATCATGCGTCCCAGAGTGCCACGCAGCCCCATGAGCGCGGACCATTCCCAGGACGCTGCCACCAAGACAGCCGTCAATAGCAGAGACAGATGATAGGTCGACAGCTCCAGTATCCCGGTAACGACGAGCGGGATCAGAACCAGGGCCGTTAGCAGGCGTTGTTTAAGCACCGCGAATTGTCTCCACCTGATCGCCCGTCATACCGAAGCGGCGCTGTCGGCCCGCAAAGGTATCGAGTGCTGACCGAAACGCGGCTTGATCAAAGTCCGGCCATAGCGTGTCAGTGAAATAAAGTTCGGAATATGCCAATTGCCAAAGTAGAAAATTGCTGATGCGTTGCTCGCCGCCGGTGCGAATAAAGAGATCGGGATCAGGTAGTCCATGCAGCGACAAACGAGACTCGATAGCCTTGATGTCAACCTGATCGGGGCTAATTTCACCAGTCGCCAATGGCGCCGCAAGCGAGCGTACGGCCTGGAGGATATCCCAACGACCACCGTAGTTGACCGCCACAACGAGCGTCAGTCCTGTATTCTCGCTGGTGAGGGTCTCGGCAGCTTCGATATGATCGGCGATGCGACTCGAGAAGGCTTGGCGATCACCGATAAAGCGGACTCGGATATTGTTCTTGTGCAGCTTGCGGATCTCTTTTTTCAAGGAGGTCCAGAGCAGATCCATGAGAAGGGAGACCTCCTGAGGGGGGCGCCTCCAGTTTTCACTGCTAAAGGCAAACAGCGTCAGCGCCTCGATCCCTGTGTCGGCTGCCGATTCCACCAACTCGCGAACCTTCGCGACCCCGGCACGGTGGCCCGCGAATCTAGGCAGATGCCGACGCTGAGCCCAACGTCCGTTGCCATCCATGATGATGGCCACATGACGGGGCATCTGATACTCCGATGACGACTTGATGGGATCCTGAGTGACTATATTCATGAAAGGCTATTGTTATGGTTATGACCAACACGGTCATCCCTTCACCACTGACGTAACCGAACCGGCCACACCGCATACCGCAGAACGTTTATCTGGAGAATGTTTATCTGGGAATCACCTAAGAGGTGGACCACCTAGATGGCCATGAGTTCGGTTTCTTTTTCCGCCAGCATCTGATCAGCTTCGCTGATGTACTTGTCCGTCAGCTTTTGCATCGATTCCTCTGCGCGACGCTCGTCGTCCTCGGTGATTTCCTTTTCCTTAAGCAACGACTTGAAGTCACTGTTGGCATCGCGGCGGATATTGCGGATGGCGACCCGCGCAGCCTCGGCCTCGGCACGTACGACCTTGACGAGGTCACGCCGGCGTTCCTCGGTCAGCGGCGGCAGGACAATGCGTATCACACTACCTGATGTGGACGGATTGACGCCCAGATCCGAGCTCGCAATCGCCTTCTCGACGACTGGGACCATAGGCTTTTCCCACGGCGTCACGGCAAGCATACGTGCCTCGGCGATGGTTACGCTGGCAACTTGGCTCAATGGCACATCATCCCCATAATACGGCACCTTAATATGGTCCAGCAGACTGGTATGGGCACGGCCGGTACGAATTTTGGAAAACTCCTGGCGCAAGGAATCCAGGCTCTTTCCCATCCGTGTCTCGGCGTCTTTTTGGATTTCATTGATCATGCTTCGTCCCCTCTGATTCGACCAGGGTCCCTTCGTTCTCGCCCATCACTACACGCTTCAGGGCGCCGGGCTTGGTCAGGTTGAAGACCTTGAGCGGCATTTCGTTGTCCCGGCACAATACGATGGCGGTCGCATCCATGACGGCCAACCGGTCGTCCAATACCTCATCATAGCTCAGGTGGGAATAGAACTTTGCATCCGGATGGATCTTGGGATCGGCCGAATAGACGCCGTCGACCTTGGTGGCCTTGAGCACCAGGTCGGCACCAATTTCGATGGCGCGCAGACTGGCCGCAGTATCGGTCGTAAAGAACGGGTTGCCGGTTCCAGCCGCGAACACGAGCACGCGGCCCTTCTCGAGGTGCCGGACCGCTCGACGGCGGATGTAATCCTCGCAGATCTGATTGATCTTGATCGCCGACATAACTCGCGCATAGATCCCTGTCTGCTCGAGGGCATCCTGGATCGACATCGCGTTGATGACCGTAGCCAGCATACCCATCTGGTCGGCGCTGACACGATCAACCCCTGAATCGGCAAGCTGACTACCACGGAAAAAGTTGCCGCCGCCGACGACAATGGCTACCTGAACTCCGATCTCGACGAGTTCTTTGATCTCAAGCGCAATGCGCTCGACGATCCCGGGGTCAAGACCGAAGCCCCCCTCGCCCATCAGGGCCTCGCCACTCAGTTTGAGGAGGATACGTTGGTATGCGGATTTTTCCGACATAGACGATCAGGCCCCGCCGCGAACCTGTGCCATGACCTCTTCGGCGAAGTTCTCTTCGGCCTTCTCGATACCCTCACCAACCTCGAAACGCACGAATCGCACGACACTGGCACCGGCCTTTTCAACCAGCTTGCCGACGGTCGTGTCCGGATCCTTCACAAAGGGCTGGCCTACGAGGGTGACTTCAGCCAAGTATTTGCGCATGCGTCCGTCGACCATTTTCTCGATGATTTCCTGAGGCTTGCCGCTGTTGGCGGACTGCGCCAGGACGATCTCACGCTCTTTGGCGAGAACATCAGCGGGGACATCGGCCTCGCTAACGGCCAGCGGCTGGCTGGCAGCGATATGCATGGCGACATCCCGCACCAGAGTATCATCACCGCCCTTCATCTCGACAACAACGCCGATACGGACACCGTGCAGGTAACCGCCCAATACGACACCCTCGCCCTCGAAGACGGTGAAGCGGCGTACATTGATGTTTTCGCCGATCTTGGCAATCAGTTCCCGACGGACAGTATCCAGCGTCTCTTCAGAGCCTTCGCTGGCCGGCAGGGCTAACAAGGCGTCAACGGTAGCTGGCTTTTCACTCAGGATCCGCGCCATAACTTTGTCGGCGAAACTGCGGAAGTCGTCACCCTTGGCAACGAAGTCGGTCTCACTGTTGATCTCCAAGATCGCGATAGCCTTGCCGGAGTCTGCCGTCTCGATAAAAACAGCGCCGTCAGCGGCCACTCGGCCGGCCTTCTTACCTGCCTTGATCTGGCCGGACTTACGCATAGCATCAATGGCCGCCTCAATGTCGCCATCGGTTTCGACCAGGGCCTTCTTGCATTCCATGAGCCCAGAGCCGGTGCGCTCGCGAAGCTCCTTAACCTGTGCTGCTGTTACTGCCATGATGTTTTCCTCATATTCCCAACGTGTTCGCCGCGACGCAACGAGACGCCACAGTACAATTCTTAAACAACATATCGACCTGCTGCCACCGGCATCAGGCCGGCGACAGCTAGCGTCGAGAGATACTTACTCAGGCCTGCTGTTCGGCCTGCTCAGCGGCCTCCGCCTCGGTAGCGGGCGCCTCTCCCTCGGTAACCTCGACAAAATCATCTGCGTCGCCGCTCATCTGAACGGTCGCCAGGCGACCCTCGGATATCGCACCGGCCGCGGCCTGGGCGTAGAGCTTGATCGCGCCCGTAGCGTCGTCGTTGCCAGGAATGACGTAATCAACGCTCTCTGGACTGTTGTTGGTATCGACGACAGCGATGACGGGAATACCCAGCTTCTTGGCCTCGGCAACAGCAATCTTCTCATGGCCGACATCGATCACGAACAAGGCATCCGGCATGCCGGGCATGTCCTTGATACCCCCCAGGTTGCGCTCCAGCTTCTCGAGCTCGCGGCGCAGTTTCAGGGCCTCTTTCTTGTTGACGCGCTCCTGCAAGCCCTGCTCGAAGAGCTCTTCAAGCTCCTTGAGACGCTTGATGGACTGTTTGACGGTCTTATAGTTAGTAAGCATGCCGCCCATCCAACGCTGATCGACGAAGGGCATACCGCACTGGATGGCGGTCTCACGGACCACCGAACGCGCTGCGCGCTTAGTGCCGACAAACAGGATGGTCTTCTTCTTCCCGGACAGGTGACCGAGAAAATTGATGGCGTCATTGAAGAGCGGGAGGGTCTTTTCCAGATTGATGATATGGATCTTGCTGCGCTCCCCGAAGATATAGGGAGCCATCTTGGGATTCCAAAAACGGGTCCGGTGGCCAAAGTGCACACCTGCTTCAAGCATCTGCCGCATTGTGACAGTCGTCATTTCTTCTACCTCGATTGTAGTGGGTTAGTCCTCCACATGTCCCGCGCATCTACCCTTGCGGGCACCCAGACGCGTGTGTCGACATGTGTGCGGTATTGGCGCCCCGTAAGGGGGCATTTGCCGACAATTCGGCCGGACGGGTGGTCACGTCATGCGACGCACAGACTCACCAGCCCGCGCGCTTTATAACACAAAGCGCCCCGCTTTCACAAATACAGAGTGCTTTTCGTGGCGCGACAAATGTGCCCGATCCATCTATCGGAGAAGGGCATCAATTGGGAGAAATTCGGGTGCTACACGAGGTTTGAACAAATAAGCCCTTAACAGGCTGTTGAAAAAGTTTTAGGGGAGTGCAAGACAAGGCAAAAATCGGCGAGAAAGCGCAGTGTACACGCCCGTACATGAGCATTTTGAGCCGATTTTTAACGCCGGATCGTGCCGCATGAAGGTTTTTCAACAGCCTGTTAGGTCTTCGGCCGCCGTTGACGCACCGCCTCGTAGAGCAACACACCGGTCGCTACCGAGACATTCAGGCTGCTCACCGACCCCGTCATGGGTATCTCGACCAGGAAATCGCACAACCCCTGGGTTTTTTGCCTGAGGCCTCGGCCTTCGGCCCCTAGCACCAACGCGACCGGCCCGGAGAGATCCGTCTCATAGACCGAGGCCGACTCTGGCGAGGCGTCGGCGCCGACCAGCCAGACCCCCATACCCTGAAGTCCACGCAAGATCCTGGCGAGATTGGTCACCTGAAGCAGCGGAATAACCTCCGCGGCGCCACTGGCGACCTTACGCACGACAGGCGTGATACCAACCGCATTATCTTTGGGCGTGATGACCAGTTGGACTCCAGCCCCATCCGCCGTGCGCAAACAGGCGCCTAGATTATGAGGGTCCTGCACACCATCAAGGACAAGGAATAAAGGCGGGGCCGAAAGCCCTTCCACGAAACTGGGTAAATCGGCCTCCGTGACCAGAGGCAGCGGCGCCGACTGCGCGGTCAATGCAACGATACCCTGATGGCGCACATCGCCCAAGGCCTTTTCCAGGTCGCCACGTGTCTTGGATCGAACAACGATTCCGGCAGCCGCGATCTCTGTCAGGAGTTCGCCGAGCCGACCGCGCGCACGCCCATCCTGATTCTGAACCCAAACCTCGGTGATTGAAGCGGCATCCCGGCTCACGGCCGACCGAACTGCGTGAATGCCGTAAACCACATCGGATTCCATCATGCGTCGCGCCATGCCAACCTAGTCCTTCTTGCGGTTGCGGCTGCGATTGCGTGACCGCCGCTTGCGCTTGACCTTGTCCTTGCCCTGATCTTGGTCTGACGTCGCAGTCACCGGCGCCTTCTCGGTCTTCTCGATGGACGTCCCGGATTTGGATCTAGACTGGGATTTGGATTTTGATTTGAATTTTGACTTGGATTTGGGCTTGCCCTTCCCGGTCTTGGTCGATGGTTCGACGGCCGGCACAAAGTCGATCTTGCGTTCATCCAGGTCGACGCGCGCAACCTTGATCTCGATCGCATCGGCGAGCCGGTACTCAACGGCACTGTGTTCGCCACGCAAACAATGCGTCAGGGCGTCGAAGCGGTAGTAATCGTTCTCAAGCGAGGTCACGTGGACCAGGCCCTCGACATGCAGATCATCAAGTTCTACGAACAAACCAAAGCTCGTAACCCCGGATATCCGTCCGGAAAAGATCTCGTCGACCCGCTCCATCATATATTCGCACTTGAGCCAATCAACAGTATCCCGAGTAGCGTCATCGGCTCGGCGCTCGGTCATCGTACAGTGTGTGCCGGCGCCCTCCATGTCCGCCTGCCCATAGATAAAGGTCTTGTGGTTGCCGCCATCGAGCAGATGGTGGATCGCGCGATGCACGAGGAGATCAGGATACCGCCTGATGGGCGACGTAAAATGGGCATAGCCTTCGAGCGAGAGACCGAAGTGCCCACCATTCTCAGGGGCGTAGACGGCCTGAGCGAGACTGCGCAACATGACGGTCTCGATCAGGAAGTAATCGGGGCGCGTCCGAACCGCTTGCAGCAACTTCGAATAGTGGCGCCCCTGCGGCCGCGCGCCGCCCTCGAGCTTGAGACCCATCTGGCGGAGGAAGGCCTTGAGATCCGTGATCTTGTCCACCATGGGCTGGGCATGGACCCGGAACAAACAGGGCATTTCAGCCTTGAGCAGGAACTCGGCGGTAGCCTGATTGGCGAGGATCATGCATTCTTCGATCAGACGATGAGCATCATTACGCACAGTCGGTTCAATACGGCTGATCTTGCCTGCTTCATCAAAGACAATACGTGTCTCGGGGCGGTCGAAGTCGATGGCCCCGCGCTTCCCTCGAGCCTCCCGCAAGGCGCCGTACAGCGCATGGAGTTGCTGTAAGTGCGGGACGAGCGCGGAATCAATCGCGCCAGCGTCACCACCTTCAACGAGGGCCGCGACCTGATCATAGGTTAAGCGGGCATGGGAACGCATGACGCCTCTGAAAAATCGAAAATCGCGAATTCGACCGGCGGGGCTGACCGACATCTCGCAAACCAGGCACAGCCGGTCCTCGGCGGGCCGTATTGAACAAAGGTCATTGGACAGGGCTTCCGGCAACATCGGCACCACCTGCTGCGGGAAGTAGACCGAATTTCCCCGCTGCCAAGCCTCCTTATCGAGCGCGGCATCCTTCCGAACATAGTGCGCCACGTCGGCGATCGCGACCAGCAGGCGCCAATTGCGACCCACTCGCTCGCAAAAAACGGCGTCATCGAAGTCCTTCGAATCCGCGCCGTCTATCGTGACCAAAGGGGTTTCACGCAGATCCTCTCGACCGGCAAACGAGGCCTCTGGTACCGATGAGGGCAGGCAGTCGACTTCTTGCTCAACTGCGTCAGGCCAGACATACGGAATGTCATGACTGCGCAGGGCAACCTCGACCTCCATACCCGGCGCCATATGATCTCCAAGCACCTCGACAATCTGCCCCATAGGCTGGGAGCGTCGGGTCGGCTGTTCGATCAGCTTTACCACCACCATTTGCTGAGGCTGCGCCCCGCCCTGCATATCCGGCGAAACCAGGATATCCTGGCTGATCCGGGTATTACTGGGCAGGACACGACCGATGCCTCCTCCGATTTCAAAACGTCCCACGAGTGAGTGACATGCGCGTTCGAGCACATCCACGATGGAGCCTTCGCGGCGATTGCGCCGATCAACACCGGTGATCCGCACCAAAACCCGGTCACCATGCAGGACCGCCTTCATCTCACGCGCACCCAGGAAAACGTCGTCGCCGGCCTCGTCCAGAATCAGAAAGCCAAATCCGTCCGGATGTCCGGACACCCAGCCACGCACGAGGTCCATCTTGGTAGCCAGACCGAAATGCCCTCGCCGATTACGCACGAGCTCGCCGTCGCGCACCATGGCGCGCAGACGTGCCCCTAGGGCGTCAAAAGACTCTTCGTCTTCGTGGCCCAGCGCCTCCGCCAACGCCTTGTGACTCATCAATCGCCCTTCCGCATCCAAAAGGGCCATGATGTATTCCCGGCTCTTTATCGCGGTCCCGTATTTCGCGGCCTCTCTTTCGGCATAGGGGTCATCCCCACCCAATTCGATCGCCATTAATTGACACGCTCCGTGCCATATAATCCATCTTGCATGATTGACATATTTTATTACTCCCGTTAGAGTTCGCAGCTCACGGAGACAGGGCGAGCATTCGCGGTATCGCGACGGGCGCTTTGATCCTTGTGTATCAAGGCACTTGCCGAGGTGGCGAAATTGGTAGACGCGCTAGCTTCAGGTGCTAGTGGGGGTAACCCCATGGAGGTTCAAGTCCTCTCCTCGGCACCATCGCGCTAAACCATACCAGACCGCACAACACCGTCAACTGATTTTCCTTGAATGCTCTCTCAAATCACGAGAGATCGACAACCGGCTATTGCCGGTAGCCACACATTGAAAAGCAAGCCTTGTAGACCGCCGACACCGACATATGAACCGGCCGAGGCACCCGCATCGCGCCATCCCAACACGGCCTCACCGTCTTCGAATGCCCATCGGTCCGCTGAGTTTGAGGCGGCAGAAGCGAAACCCTGCCGGAGA
This sequence comes from uncultured Gammaproteobacteria bacterium, assembly GCA_964487925.1. Taxonomy (GTDB): domain Bacteria; phylum Pseudomonadota; class Gammaproteobacteria; order SZUA-140; family SZUA-140; genus RI-283. The sequence goes on along the minus strand of CAZASZ010000009.1, from coordinate 78 downwards.
ACGCCGACACGCAGCGATTTGAGGTCGGCGCCTAGCGCGCTACCGGCCGAACGAGAGATACCCCTTGAATAAGATTTT
>CAZASZ010000008.1:2894-50904 GCA_964487925.1 uncultured Gammaproteobacteria bacterium | reverse complement strand
CTCCGATAAGCAGGAAAAAATAGGCGAACCCGTTAAGATCAGCGATTCCAATAAGTAACCGAAGTTTGTTAACAGGCTGCTAAGGCGTAGTCGCGCGTCTTTCGCTACCACCACACCGCTTGTATCATCGTCGCAGGCGGGCCAAAACGTCCTCCTCGTTTGACTGTTGTCGATCCCTTCATAATACTGGCTCCCATCATACCAATGTGGTGGAGGAGGGCTTAATGGGCGTAATGGTTGAAGGACAATGGCATGCAGGGGATGGGTGGGCCTCTAAGGACGGACGTTTTCATCGTGAGGCCGCTCGATTCCGTTGTGCCATTGGCGGCCCCGATCACCCGCCCGCAGTAGATCGCTACCACCTATTCGTATCCCTGGCCTGCCCATGGGCGCATCGAACACTGATCTTTCGCACACTCAAGGGACTGGATGCGATCATACCTGTAACAATCGTTCATCCCCATATGCTTGAACAAGGCTGGATGTTCGACCCGGAGTCGGAACCACTTTACGGCCTCCATCATCTCCACGAACTGTACGCCAAGGCAAAACCGGATTACACGGGGCGGGTAACGGTCCCGGTGCTGTGGGACACGGTGAGTGAGACTATTGTCTGTAATGAATCCGCCGAAATCATCCGGATGTTCAATAGTGATTTCAATGCCTTTACGGACAATACGGATGATTACTACCCGGAGTCGCTTAGAGGCGACATCGATGACATCAACGCATTCGTCTATGACCGCATCAATAACGGGGTATACAAATGTGGCTTTGCGACCCGGCAAGCGGTCTACGACAAGGCCTACGATGATTTGTTTTCGGCCCTGGACGAGATCGAGTCGCGACTCTCTCAGAACCGCTACCTAACTGGTGACCAGCTAACAGAGGCGGACTGGCGCCTGTTTACGACGATTTTGCGCTTCGACGCTGTCTATCACGGCCATTTCAAGTGTAATCGCAATCGGATCACGGATATGCCCAACCTATGGGGATATCTAAGGGAGCTCTATCAATACCCAGGAATCGCGGAGACCGTGAACTTTAAACACATCAAACAGCATTATTATTTCAGCCACAGCGCGATTAATCCGAGCCGGATTGTCCCCAGGGGACCTGATCTGGGGTTTGATACACCCCATAATCGAAAGTGACATGACTGTTTGATGCCACACGGGTTCGTTATCCGGGAAAGAAATCGATAGGGTAGGTGACCTGAGTCGCAATGACTTCCTTGGCACCGAAATCGAACATCTTGATACGGGTGACGAGGCGTTTTTCCAGTTTCGGGTCCTTGAGCTCACTGCTGACGATTTGGCACGTGATGACTTTGCCATCAGGACCGATGGTCAACTGAAGGACGACCTTTCCGCGCAGGCCGGCGTTACTTCTCAGGGCGCGATTGTAGAGGCTATACAACTTACCCTTGTAACGATCGAATACAAGCTGGATAGCAGCATCGCTACGAGTCGGCAATCCATTTTGCTGGTGATTCCCGGTACGGCTAGTCTTTTCTATAGACGCCAGCTTACTCTGTATTTGCGCGGTCTGATGGCTTGCCACCGATTGCCTTGCTCCGGTATCACGACTCAATTTTGCCGTATCGATGCCTTTACTGCTCTGTCTTGCGCGCTGAGTGAGGACGGCCCGTTTGGGCTTTGGCGCAGCAACGTCCACGGACTTTGTCAGAGGCTTGCGAGCACGGGGGATATCGTTTTTGCTTCGCAAGGATGCCAGTTCGCTACTAAACGCCAGTAGGCCGGAATGTGACGCAGTCTCGCGCGCGCTAGCCTTCGCCTTTGGCGTTACGGTTGGCTTTTTCACTTCAGGTTCCGGCCGCTTTTTTTTCGTCTTGGGTGGCTCGACCTTTGGTTTTATTTTTTTCACGGGAACAGGTTTTGCCACTGGTTTTGGTGGCGGCTTGTGCTCCAATAACATACGCGCATAGCGCGGCGGTATTGGCGGTACTTCATCTTTTAGCGTTTCCGGGACGGGTAAAAACGGAAAGATGACAGAGGCGGCAAGGGTCAGCGCTGCGACAGTCCTAATAATTCGACGAAAACGCTGTTGGTCTTCGACCGATACCGTCCATGGCAGATCGGGAGAATGATAAAACGTAGTCGTTGTCATACGTCCTCACCACCTTTCTGCATGACAGCCAGGGAGACCTTTCCATAGTTGGCTTCGGTGCAGCTGACCATCACTTTTCTCAATAATCGATAGGGTATTTCACGATCACCCATGATGGTAACCTCAGGTCTATTCAAACCGTCTTTTCTCAGAGTGCGTGACAGCTGTTGTTCCAGCGCCGCTATAAGTGGCGAAATGGCCGAATCGTTGGAGCGAATGGATTCCGCAACAGTAGCCACCTTACGACCCTGTACGAGAATATCCTGATCGGTAACCATGACAATAACGGTTTGACGCGGCCGTTCGTCGGCAACCGATGTTGGGAGATCTATGGTTTTTGCATTTGGCAACACATCCACATCGGTGGAATTCACCAAGAGGAAAAATACGAGAATAGTAAAGATATCCATCAGAGAAACCAGATTAAGCGGGACCTTACGCAGGTTCTGCTTGTGATGGCGTTCCATTCGTTTGACGCGTCGGGACTGTTCCATAACGACCTCCTCAGCCCTTCGACCCGATGGCATGAGCGGGTGGGGCATCGCCTATTGCCACATCGGGAAACAATTCCGCCCGACTTTGATGTCCTTCCGCACCGACGGAGATAACGCGCACCGTATCCATGACTTGAATAAGGGTGTTATAGGCGATATCCGGTTCGACAAGCAGCGTAATGGCGGTCTTGTCCGGAAATTGCGACTTGATATCCTGCAGCGTGCTGGAGACCTTCTCGAGGTCATATTTACCGTCTTTATTTCCAAACACCCAATTGCTCGCGCCGCCTTCCGATAACTCGATGCCGTCACTGCGGACGATCAATTCCAACTGCCACGTAGGCGGCTTCTGAGCCGCTGCATTGGCGGCATTCTCAGGTAAATCGAGATGCAATATGGTCATACGGGAAAAGACCGCTGTTATCAGAAGAAAAGGCACGAGGATGACCATCAGATTCATGAACGCGGTAATGTTCATCTCCGAGGGTTCCCTCATATGCTTTCTACGCCAACGTCGATTCATTTTGCCTTGTCCAATTGCTCTGAGACCATATTCAGAAACTTCATTGAAGCCATCTCCAGGCTATCGACGATCTCTACGGTCTTGGTTTGCAGGACCGCATGGATCAGTAGCAGAGGAATCGAGACAATGAGGCCAAAGGCCGTTGTATTCATGGCGACGGAGATACTGGCCGAGAGCATATCCGCCTTCTCTGCGGGATTGGCCCCAGAGACTGCGGTAAAGGCCTGAATAAGGCCGATAATGGTGCCTAGCAGCCCCAACAGGGTCGCGATATTGGCGAAGGTGGCCAGATAATGTGTGCGTTTCTCGAGATGCGGTATAACCTCCATTAATCCTTCTTCCATAGCAGTATTGATATCATCCCGCCGCCGTCCGGTTGTGGATCGACTCAGACCATAGTGCAGAATTCTGCCGATTGCTGACTTGGACTCCGCCAGAAGGGCGGCCGCACGGTTTAAATCGCCTTTGCTCAATAGCGGTTGCAACCGGAGCCATAACTTGCGGTTGGTGCTTCGCGATCGGCTAAGATAGACATATCGTTCCAGAGAGATCGCAATACCGAGCGCCAGAACAACGACGATTGGGTACATAAACAATCCGCCGGTCTGAAAGAATTTTACAATTGTTTGGTAGGCATCCATGGTTTACTCCTGAGGTTGATTTCTTTGGGTTAGAGGGTTGTAGGACTTGAAATATTTCATTTGTCGGAGCAAAACATCGCGGTCCAAAGGTTCGAGAACCTGATCGTAGAGCGAACTGAAAGGGCGAATAACCATGCTTCCCGGCCGAGCGGCTTTCCAGGGGACGATATAGAGAGCTTTAGGTAGCTCACGATTTCCAATAATCGTGGTGCCTTGCGTCGATTTCGGTTCCTCCGCAAACGTGACGTTGCTGATCATCGTGAAACAAATGATCAACATTATGCTTATGCTAACCAGTTTCATGGTGTAGCTACCTCATCGGCCTTGGCGGACTGATTTTTGATCCGTTGTTGCAAATCTGTGACCCACTGCGCGACTGTTTCATCCTGAGCATCGGTTAATTTCGCATAGCGTTGGTAGTGAACGAGGGCTTCCTGGGGGTTTCTGAGATAGATGTCGTGTAGGATGCCCAGATTGAGTTCGGCATTTGCATAGTCGGATTGGGCGTCTATTGATGCCTCATAAGCCTTTCGCGCCCCTTCAAAATCGCCTGCCTGTCGCTTCAATATTCCGATCAAATTATGAGCGGCCGCCAACTCTGGTCGACGTGATATCGCTTCTTCAAATGAGCTCATCGCGTCGTCAAGTCGACCGATATTTCTATAGGAAATACCAAGATTTACGTAAGGACTAGCAAGGTCTGGTCGTGCTGCCGCCACTGCCTTTAGCATGGGAATAGCATCCAAATACTTTTCTGCCGCCATCAATTTTAAAGCACTATGGTATTGCTGCTGCAGCGGATCCGATAACTTGAGGGTATTCTGTGGCGCTTGGCCATGCCCCAGCGTGCTACATCCTGTTTGCAGTATTGATACCGCCAACAGAATGAAGGCGAGCCCATACAATGACCGAAATGTTGCCGCTATCACTGTGAAACCTTGGGCGAACGTCTTTTTCTTACTCGAGGGTCCATGCCTATTCCATAACATCGAAAACCGCCTCGCTTCTTTCTGGTTTGGCGTACCTAACGGGTAACATGGTTGCCAGGACTTTAAAGCTCGCCTTTACCCAATTGTCATAAATTCCGTCAGCGCTAAGCCGGCTATTTCCCTCATGAATCGAGATGGCATCTTCCTCGAACGGATAGGCCTGTTCTTCGAGTAGAATGTCGTATTCCTCTAGCTCATCCGCTGAAAGACCTTTGGGTCGCTGAGACGACATCAGCGCGCGACTGAATGCATGGTAGGTCTCGGCAATTCCGTAGGCTGAAGCCGTTGAAACTTCGGCGATACCGTAGTCCTCCGCCTTCCGAAACGCCGCGAGGGCCTTCTCCATAAGCTGCTTTTTGAGCTTTAGGGTTTTCTCCAAGGGCAATTTGAGCTTAATCTTCGCGAATCCATCCTCGATCGACTGCGCAAGGACTAGTGACGCATGCGCTCCTAGAGATTTGCTGCGGCCGTTTCGGTCTTTTCCGGCGCCTGCTTCGAATTTGATCAACTGCCGCAGCCAATGGTGATATCGATTGACATTCCCGGCCTTTTGATTGAGCTCAGCTAGCTGATGTCGCCCCTCTATGCCCAAGGCAATATCATTGGGAAACTCTGTTATGTATCGTTTGTAGGCCTTTGCGGAATCACTGAGTTTTCCGGACTGGGCGTATAGCTGCGCTGCCGTCCATAAAGACTCTTGTCTTAATGCGGGCTCCTTCTGCAGGTCGCCAAGTCTCTCGAATGCCTCCGCTGCATCGAGTTTCTGGCCGTTTTCCAGGTACGCAGCCGCGAGCTTGATCGAGATATCCTGCTCCAGCTCATGACGAGGAAACTTTTCTTTGAATGCCTCAAGGATCTTGATGACCCGCGACCATTGCTTCAGAGCGATCATGGCTGCGGCAGCGTCATATTCCGCAATCGCGTGAATGGCGCTTCCCGGGTCTGCAGAAGCCACTCTAAGAAACTCGGTAGCAGCGCCGGCTAGATCCCCATTCGTACGCAATTGCTCGCCTTGTTTATAAATACTGGATGCCAATCTACTCCGCGTATCTTTCCGTTTCTCAGCGTTAAGGATTCTAATATTCAGGGCCTCGCGATAGGCATGTTCGGCATTTGAAAATCCCCCCTGATCAAAGGCAATATGCCCCAGCACCAACCAGGCAGTAGTCCGTAATGTAGGTGATGGCTCAGGCGTCAAATTAAGTAGCCGCTGCGCGGAAACCGCGGCGGCATCATATTCCTCAAGCGTGAAATAATCTTGCGCTGCCTTTGCCAAGGAGACTCCAGCGTCCGGATGACGAGGGAATCGATCCGCCAGTCGTAGCCTGCTGGCCAGCGCGCGACGGTGCCAGATATCTTTTGCTTTACCCTCGGATAGGGTCTCCTGACGATCGAACGCACTGACAGCGGCTTGGGCCGACCTACGATCCCAGGAATGCGGCGGGTAATCATAGGCTGCAACCTCATAGGCCACTGCAGCTTCTGCATATCGTTTATCCTCGTAGAATGCCTCGCCTATAAGAAAGCGGAATTCCATTGACTGTGTATCCCGCGGAAAATCCCTCAGGTAGCGACGATACAAGTCTATGGCAAGGTCGTAATCCCTCGAGATATGGGACTTTTGCGCGATGGCATGTTGATGGGTTGCCAGATCTTTCAATATTGACCGCAGCTGATTTACCGTCTTAGGTTGCGAGGAGGGTGTATGTCTTCCCCAATAAGGTCGATCCAGATCGTATTGCTCGGCGAAGGTGGTCATAGATGCCAATACTTGCGATGGAAAATTCCCTCGGCGATAGGTCTCGATGGACTTGATCATGAAAGCGGGCGCCAGGGCATGCATTGGATGCCGTTGGCTGAAGTGTTCGAAGGTTTGAGCTGCGTCGAAATAGCGTTCTTTCTCTAGATAGAGCTCAGCCAACGCCCCATAGACTCGATTTTCATAGGTTTGACCACTATGCTTTGCAAAGAAGTCATCGATGCTTTCCACGCCGCCAATATAGGAAAAAGAAAGACTGATAACCCTCAATGTCTCATTGATGATCTCCTCTTCTGACTGGTCAATACTGGCTACAGATGAATCGGTGAAATTCGTCGCGAGCTTACGCCCAAGGATGTCAAAAAAGATATTCAATGCCTGACGGTAGTCTTCCTGCTTAAAGACGGACCACCCGAGTTTATACTGGGATTGATGATAAAAAGGCGTCTGCTTGCCGAACGACAGGACCATTCTATACTCCGGTTCGGCGAGCGAATATTCACCAAGCAGGAAATACATTTCAGCGCGACGGAATGAGGCCTCGGCTACATACGGCGAATCCGGGAAACCGTTAACTAGCCGCCCCAGGGTTGACATCGCGGCATCCGGGTCTCCCGTTTCATCATAGGCGCGCGCCAATTGATATAGGACCTGATCGTTTCCAGGTTGATTTGGATAGGTATCGAGTAAATTGTTATAGCGTTGGATCGCAGCTACGAGCTCAATTGCTTCGCGGCCCTCCTGCTGTTGCCGAGCCAAGGCCTTATTTTCTGATTTCATTACGTTGTTGATCTCGACCTGAAGGTCAGCGACGCGTCTTTGGGCCTCGATTTCAAGTAACGTGCCCGGTGCGGCGGCAATGAGTTCCTGATAGCTATTCATGGCTTGGTGACGGTCGCTTTGGACTTCGCTATCCATGTCGATAGTGACACTGTCATCTTCAAGGTCATCCAAAGTCTGGATCGCTTGTCGTTGGAAAGGGAAACAGCCGCTGAGGACCATTATCGCCACAAATAGAATTAACCAAACGCCGTTTCTCATGGGGATTCTTGACGACTACCTGTAGCCAAATCATAAACCCTTGCCAGTCCAAATCGGGCTTGTGTTTCAAATACCTTTAGATGTTCATGCTGTTGTTGGAGTGTTCTCAGTAGCAGGGTATATAAATAGGTTTCGTTCTCAATGATCGCCGCGTGTACTCGCCGAGATAATTGTTTGATTGCAATTTCCAGATTATCAATACGTTGCCCATAGCCCTCGAAACCCCGGCTGGCCTGATTACGCGCGATGCGAAGCCTGATCAGGCCATTTTCGGTGTCCCGGATCGCCGAGTCCAATGATTTTATCTGTTTGGTTGCTGCCCATAATCTGGCCTGATGATCCACGGACAGGCGCCAATTAAAGACCCCCTCCAACAGTCGTAACTTTTCCCTTTGAGCATCCAGTGTTGAATTTTCTGGATATTGATCAAGAATGTCTCTTGTCTTTTTTAGGCTGGATAGGAGTTCTAATTCGCCGGCGGTTGCCAGGGCATCTTGCCCTGGCTCAGCCCTAAGTAGCCGAGCCGCATACTCATCACGCTGGCGATCAATAGTTGCCATATCTAAACGTGCGAGTTTTTCTTGAACTCGAGGTAATTTCTGTTCATAGGCTTTACGCCTCAGGGCCAACATATCCCGGAAGGCATTTATCGATCCCTGCCATCTTTCCAGTTCATTGCCGAGTACGTGCAGGTCACGCGTATTTCGTAACACAGATTGAAATTCGTTTCCCGAAATCAGGTTCACCCAAGTCTGGTTTCGAAAAGGCTCAGGTAGCACAGTCGACTGCCACTCAGGCAAATCTCTGATCCCACCACCCAAGTTGAGAAACAGTTCGCTAATGCTGTCATTAAGAATCAGCTGTCTCAGGCTATCCAGCCGTTTCTGTTCGGAAACAAATATGTCAATGGCCTTCTGATATCGAAGCTCGGCCTGTCCAAAGTCTCTTGCCTCAGTTAATCCATAAGGGATAGCCAAAAGGGCTTCCTGAACAGCCGGTTCGGCGGCCTCTTTTTGACTTAATACAAACCAGGGGGTTAACGCCTTCGGTATATTTCCTCTAGCGAATTCTGCCCACCCAAGGCCCAATAGCGCCGAGTAGGCTTGCGAGTCCTTCAATCTGATTTTTCGAAAAAATTTGGCTGCTTTTTCCGGCTGTTTGTGCTGCAGGGCAATATAGGCAAGGGCGAGGTTCGCCTTATCTCTTATCAACAATAATTCATCGTCATATTCCCCGCCCAGGTCTTGCGTTTCACCCAGTTCAGCCAAATACTCATGGCCTAGCGCTTCCTGGCCTGATCGTATCATCGTCACACCGAGATTAAAGCGGGCATAGGCAGCCCATAAAGTCGAAGCCGTTGGGGCGATCAATAGCCGGGATGCCGCATCAAGCTTGCCCAGGTCCATCAACACCAGACTACGCAGCTGGCGGGACTCCTCCCGCAAGTCTAAGGGCAGCTCGTCATCTTTTACCTTCTCAAGGGCCTTCAAGGCATTGTCAGGGTATCCTTGGCGATATTTGACCTTAGCAAGGTGAAACCAGACCTGATTGCGAATCGTCGGGTCACTTTCTTTTCCCAGGAGTTGATTGAATCGCTTTTCCGCTTCGGCGGGGAGCCCATAGGACAAGAGCAGGCCGCCATGGAGAAGTTCGGCTTCCTGTCTATGATGAGGAAGTTCATTCTTCTGCAGGGCTATTTCCAAACGTGTTATGGCTGAGAAATAATCCTGTTGAAAAAAATCGTATAGTGTTTCGCCATATGCCAAATCTCGCACTTGGGATTGAGGGCCTGGCGCCGCAATGACAACGGAGCCAAAAAGTCCGAGTGCCAGAAAATGGAAGAGGTGATACCGAAAAAAATACATCTTGTCTTCGACTTTAGTCCCACACCTTTATTTGAAAATCGGGCTGTTGCCGGCCTTCCATATCGAGGACTTTTAACTCCAGGTACTTACTTCCCGTGCCTTTTTCGAATTTGGTTGTGGCGCCGCGACGATATTCCTGCCCCTGTGGGCCCAGCCCGGTAAAAAGGGCCACCAATTCGTGCTCTCCGGTGGGCAGGTTTCCTAAATACACGCGGTGGATTCCTCCTCTGCGTAGCGCATCCAATTCACGTTGGGTATAGAGGTGATTGGAGACCGTTTTTCCGTCAATCTTGACCTGCACCGCATCCATCTTGAAAAATTTCCCAATGTCCAGAGACAGAAAAACCGACACCTGGGTATTAGTCGGGTACAGCAAGTCTTCTTCGAGGCTGAATAGCTCTCGGTTGATCTCCAGCACATCCTTTTTCAGGGCGCGAACATCGTCATCCAGGCTGTGAAAATCTTTGGCGTTACCGGTAGCCTCTTGGGCTATGGCCCCAAAAGCGGTGCTCAAAAGCAGGAATGTGGCGAAGAGATTCTTAGTAATATTGGCCTTCAAAAGTTGCCCCCCATGACTCGGACCGCGGTATGTCACTGTCAAAAAAAGAATGTACAAATCAAGTATCCCGCATTGCCTGAGGGCTATATCGTCCCGTTGACTATCGGGTCGAACGCCGTAAGGCGGTCCAAAAAGGTTGAATTACCCAAGGCATGGCCTGGGAATCGAGTTGGAAACAGGGCCTGTTCCCCATGTAACGCCATATAGTTGAGAAGTACGGTTTCCACGAGCAAATTGACGTTGTTGGCCGCCGGACTGGAGGCGGTATCAACCGAACCATCGGCTCGGAAATATCCCAACTGCTGATGTTGCTCCATAGGTAAACTATCTCCACTGAATAGAGCAGGGCGAGCACCTGGGTTGTATACAAGAAAGAAAGAGGCCGCCGTGGATGAATTGTCACCGGTCCAGACGCCCTTGCCACGACCATCGACACTGTTATCGACCGCGCCATTACTAGCCAGCGAGCCATCGCTAAAGACGTAGAGCATCAGCGGGACTCCCACGCGGGCGGCATATTCCAGGCAGGCGCCCATGCAGCGGCCCGCACGCAGGTCACGTATCTCGCCCGTTGAGCGATCGCCGGTGTGATAGTCGAACCCGCCCATCGTGACCGTCCCGGCGCCCGCGAAGCCATTGACCACCATCTTCATGACCGATGCTGTCTTTCGGAATTCGGCATCGCCATCGAATTCCGCCTGACTGAAGATTCCGGTGGGACCCACGATGTCGGGGTCAAGCGCCGGGTTTAGGGTAGATGGATCACCGAAGCGATCGGTGATATCGGCGGCCTTAATATAGCCGCACCGGACCAAGTCCTTGATGATTGCGTCCGTTGTAACCTTGGTGTCCACCTTATTCAGTTGCATCTGACTGACACGTTCAATCGACTCCATGACCGCAACGGCGTCCGACTGATTCAACACCCCAATAAGCTGTCCGGTATCGACCAGACCTGTGACATCGCTGGGCCTGTCCACCTTTGTGGGGCGGGCACCGGGATCGACCATCGTTGCCGGAGCCAATGAATTGCCGCCGGATTCGCTACTCCTGGAACCGATCAGACTTAGTAGGCTGCCGTCGGCGCCTGCCTGATAAATACCGTACATCGGATTATGGGGATTGTTACTGGTGTCATTATCGGATCGCGCCGGAATGACGGCGCCATTGATGTTTGGTGCAGCGGATGCAGCCTTTTCCAATATCCCTCGCAAAAAGGCGCTATCGGAATGAAATGCCAGTCCCATGTCCGTGTTGATGAAATCGCTCGCGCCTGTTTGCACATTCAACAAGGGCGGAATCATATCTCCAGGAAGCCCCTGTTTGCTGTAACCGGCGCTGGTCAAGAAGTCGAGCTGGCCACCTTGTTTACCGACCAGGACATTGGATCCGGAAATATTTGCCCCACCCGCCAGGTCGAAGCATATGAAGGGGATCTTGCCGGCGCCCTGTGTAGCGATCCCGCAAGCCGCTTTGAGTGTCTCAAGATCAGAGGACAATGCGGCATGAGCGGCCCTGGGGTTTGCGAACAAGCTAAACAGGCTCGGCGCTGTCACCAGGCCGAGGCCGCCCAGAAACCCCTGAGAGATAAACTCTCTTCGTGTCATTGGACGTCGATGGTCAGTGTGTCGTAACGGTTCGTCAGGTGACATGGGAACAAATCGTTTAGCCATGGGTAACTTCCTTCGCGTAAACATCATTGCAGTAGCGTGACTGCACTGCCCAATAGCGCGGCGCAGCTGGCTTTAGCAACCTCGACCGTTCGCGCTGGCGTTGCGCAGGTTGCGCCTGCACCGTTTGCGCAGGTCGTTAGCCGATCGATTAGGGTATTCAGTTCTGATTTCACCAAGGCCGGGTCGGCCTGGGTAGCAATATTGATGCCGACGATCCGATTCAAAAGGGGATCAATCAGCAGGTCCCGTTTAGATAGCTGATCAAAGGCTGTATCGGCAGGGGCCGTAAAATCGAAACCCGGAAAATATAGACCAGGCGCCTGCTGACCTTTGCCGTCAACGAGCGCACTGCAGTACTCAATGGCGAGTTGTGACACGGCCATTTGGTGCGCGGACAGAAATCCCTCGATATTTTCCACGGTCGGTAGCTGTTGTTTGACAGCCGCAAAGACAGCATTGACGCCCGCCTGAGTCGGACTGACGTCGGTCACCGCAGCCATAGTGGCCTGAATCTCCTCGAATGTGCGCAGTCCAATATCTGAAACCGGGCTGAGATCGGGCGGTGGCGCGGGTGTTAAGAGCGCCGGCTCCAAGACCACATGGCTATGATTACCGAGCACCTCGAAAGTCAGAAAAAACTCGTCCGCGTCGGCGCCTTTGTCCAGTGCGACGACGGTACCAATTGGAGATATCTGTTGTCCGGCCGGCGTGTAGGAACCCCCACCCAGGTTCATATCCAGATTGGCATACGCTTGGCCTACCAAGGTTTCCTTGCCGTTTATCCCAATTCGCATTGCCTTCAGAGGTATGTCAGGCGGAGCGGCATTAGGGTCCAGGCTAATAAAAGTCGGTTTGTTAAACAGATAGCTATAGTTATCAAATTGGCTGACCTCAAACATGATATATGCCTGAGGGACATTATCGATGACGTGGCTTACACCAAATAATAGAAAGAATTTTTCACCAACACCCACCTCGAAATTTTGCCTGATTTGAGCTTGTGTCAGGGCACGGTTGTGGATGGCAACGAGGCGTAGTTTGCCCTTCCAAAGGCGATCTCCGGATGCCTCATTGCCCAAGACAAGGGCGAAAGTATCGTCCCAATCACTTAGATTTCCGCCCGGCACTGTGTCGAGGTCGCCGGTGAATTCACCATTGACGTAGATGCGACGCCCGTTGGCAGGATCATAGGTCACCACGACATGTTGTTGGGTCGCCTGCAGGACCTCGGCGGCATCCGCTGTCGACAATGCGGGCTCGCCATTGCCATTGGTGGTGCTACTGCGATGCAGAAAGTCGTAGTTATAGAGGGTCTGGCCTAGGGTGAAATTACGCGCCTGCGTACCCGCCGAATAGCTGATGATTCGTGCCGGTCCCTCTTGGGTAACATTGGCCGGCACCACCCAGGCCTCTATCGAATATTCACCCGTGGCCGTGATCAAATCGTGCAGCTTTTTGCTGGTAGTGGTACTGCCCTGTGCCTTGCCATCGATGATCTCGATACCCCAGCCGCCGACCCAGCCGACGTTGCCGCTCAGATTCAAGTGCAAACCTGGCTCAACACCGCTGGTGTCGTAGGCAATATTCCCCTGACCGGTCTTGAATTCGTAAAGGGCGATGACATTGTCTTCCACACGACTACCGCCACTGGCAATAATGCCATCTGTGAGCTTAAGCGCCTTGCTGATGACCAGCGTAGAATCCACTGCGTTTACAGGAACGAGACCGGTAAAGGCTTGAATGGCGCTTTCCATGACGTTGGCGTCGTTTTGGCAATCGCCGCTCCAGCAGTTGTGAAACTCGTTACGCAATCTCACCACCAGACGCGAATTGGCTGGCGTATCGAGATCTATCTTTGCCTTAGCGGCTTCGTAGGCGACACTGACGTCACTGCTGGCAAAGAAAGGCGCCTGAGGCGTCGTTGATGTCTCATCGTGACACCTGGAACAATGCGTCACGAGCAAATTATGAACGGTAGTGCCAAAGCCTGACGAATCCGAAGGAAAGCTCTTACTGCTTCCCGGGGTGATATCGACCGGCGCTTGCAGCAGGATTTCGCGCCCGCTACTGCTGCCGGCTCCATTGGCCCAGGCCTCAATGTAGGCGGTCATAACGGCACCGCAAGCGCTATCGGCCTGCAACCAGCAATTATGTCCACCCGCCACTTTGGTGACGAGACGGGAGTTGGCTGGTGATACCAAGTCGACCAGGGGATTCGCTGCCGCATAAGCGGCATTGATATCATCATTGCGCACGAAGGCGGGGGAGGCCGGTCCGTCCTGGCCATGACAAGCGCCGCATCGGTTGGTTTGGCTGACTTTGTCCCAGAGATTCAGCTTGAATCGTTGTATATCATCCGTGCTCGGCGCCGGACCTGTGTAACTGACGCCCAAGGTCGTGTTGTCTCTGGGGGCTGGAAGCGACTCAGTACCTGCGCCACCACCACATGCCCCCAGAAACATAGAGGCACAAAGGAGAAGCAGCCACCGCGTATTCAATACAAAACGAAGATGCATCATAATCATTGCGCCATACAGTAGACGGCCGACTCGGCGAAGACCTGTTTTAGGTTGTAATTGCTAGCCTTGAATGAAGTGACCATATCCGCGATCTTGGCTCGGTCGACACTATTTCGAGGAGCGCGCAGACAAATCGTTTTAAAGACCTTTTTAACCTGGCAGCTTGCAAAGGCATCGCTGTTCTCCAGTTCCTCCCCAAGCGACTTCGCCCCGATGCCGCTCCCAGTACGCGTATTGTCCCAACCCAGGGACCGGTTTGGTCCGCTACGCCAGTAGTTGTCCCAGTGATCATCCGGGGTTACGTAACCGTATTTGAAGTTCTCCTGATTGATCAGGTACTTGGGCTGCACAACACCAGGTGTGTAGACCAAACTGTGGAGGTCTTCGTCATAGTTATAGTAGGCAAGCGCCTGGGTCATAGGGTCCATACCGCTATGGCAACCCACACAACTATTCATAAAAATACGACTATCACCGCCGGGGCTTCGCGATACATCCTGTCGAATACGGTCCGTGGGCCTGGTATTGTCCTTAATCTGCTCCAAATCGGTACAAAGATGATTTAGCAAGGTAAAGCGGAACATGGCGCGGTTGGTCCCGGCAATGAAAAATGCCTCCGCTGCGGCTCGGGAAGTCATAACGCCTGCGGTTGCGGAGGATGGCAGACCGGTAACCGTCGACTGCGCCACAGCGACTAAATTGTCCTTCAGATCGACACCAAGATTCTCCATGGCCTCATAGTGATCGTTATTGGTCATCGAGTAGGGTGGCAGACCAAGCCCGGAATTGCCGACATAGAGCAGATCCGCTGATAACAAGGTATTGAACGGCCGATCGTCACGCACCATACCGATCACTGTTGCTGTGTAGTCATTCAGCGGGGCAAAAACGGTCTGTTCTTCATTGGTCCATGGAGTGACAAAATTCTTCAAGGTCACGTTGTAGAAAGAGCTATCTTCCATGGCGATAAACGCGGCATCCACCGGGCGCCCGGCACCGATTTCTACGGCCATGCGGTCAAGTACGGAAGACGTTGCCGTTCCGGTTGGGAGCGATGGTGCTGGAATACCGGCAAGGCGGTCATGTATACGTTTTGCCTGTTCCCTAGGACCGGCACTAAGCGACGTGGCCATCGCGGCCAACAATAGGCCTGAACACAAACAGACCAGTTTGATGTGATTGAAAGTTCGGGTCATTCGCTCGGGGACTCCATATGCGCCGGATTGGAGGTGACTGGTCGTCGCCTTATCAAACACTTCGATGCCTCAGCATTATCCAGAAAGTTTGGAAACATTTTGTGAAGGAATAGGCAGTTCGTACCGTTCGTTGGAATGGATAATGCAAATTCTC
Source organism: uncultured Gammaproteobacteria bacterium (assembly GCA_964487925.1). Taxonomy (GTDB): domain Bacteria; phylum Pseudomonadota; class Gammaproteobacteria; order SZUA-140; family SZUA-140; genus RI-283. The sequence goes on along the minus strand of CAZASZ010000008.1, from coordinate 35,361 downwards.
GTGTACATCACGCATATGAAACCGTATTGACCTTATCATCGTTAAAAGTGTTCTGGAAAAAACCGCATCGGACAATAGTGTCGACGATATGCCCTCAAACCCGAAAGACGGAGATAGTGACGTATTGGTTTCAATGATTAAACCTGTGTCGAGTCGCTTGCGCATGTTCTCGGCGGTTTGGCCCCTATTTTTCTCACTGTTGTCAGCTTGCGGGGGTGAGACCGGTGTCGATCCGGTAGTGGAGAACTTTGGTATTGCCTACGTGGTTCGACCTCTACCCGAAACGACGGTGAGCGATAGCAGGACTCTACTGACCTTTGAATCTGGTGGTGATCTCTACTACCGGGACCTGGCATCGCCAAGCGCTCAGGAACGTAATGTCACGGCTAGCGTGACGGGCGGGCAGGGTGATGTGCGTGATGTCACCACTTCATACGACGGGACCAAGATACTATTTTCCTTACGCCTCAATGACATTGAGGGAGCGAGCCCGGAGGATCAGCCTACCTGGGATATCTGGGAGTACGATATCGCCAATGACCGGCTACATCGCATAATCGCTACCGATATCACCGCAAATGCAGGGAACGACCTCTCACCCCAATACCTTCCGGATGGACGTATTGTCTTCACTTCCACGCGACAACGACAGGCCAAAGCAGGTCTTCTGAATGAAGGAAAGCCGCAGTTTGCCGCGCTGGAAGAGAGTCGTAGCGAACCCGCCTTTGTGCTTCATGTAATGGAGGCGGACGGTAGTGATATTCACCAGATATCGTTCAACCAGAGTCATGACCTGGATCCGGTCGTACTCAGCAGCGGAGAGATCCTGTTTTCGCGGTGGGATGATATGGGGTCAAGCAACCAGATAAGCCTATACAAGATACTGCCTGACGGTACCGGACTGGAGCCTGTGTATGGCGGGCACAGTCATGTCACACCGGACGGAACGGTACAATTCCTCAGGCCATGGGAAATGCCGGATGGCCGCCTCCTAACCCTGGTTAAACCCTTTAGCAGCCCTCAAGGCGGTGGAAACCTCCTTAGCATCGACATCGAAAACTTTGTTAACAATGATCAAGCACTGATATCCGCGAATGCCGAAACGGGAAGTACGGCGCAACAGCCTGCGACCAATCTCAATGTCACCACCGGCACCGCGCCATCTCCTGGCGGTCGGTTCAGCTCGGCCTTTCCCCTATGGGACGGCACATCCCGATTGTTGATCAGTTGGACACCTTGTCGCCTACAATCGCTCAGCGGTCAACTTATGCCCTGTACGCCCGACAAACTTGCTGATCCCAATGCGCAAGAGGCGCCGCCACTCTACGGGCTGTATCTATACAATACGGTGGATGAGACACAGGTCCCACTGCTGGTGCCTCGTGAGGGCGTCATATTTACCGATGTTGTCGCCACACAGAGACGAGATCGTCCCGACGTCCTGGCGGATAAAGTCCTAGACTCGGTATTGGCGGAAGCAGGGGTGGGGTTGTTACATATTCGAAGCGTATACGATCTCGATGGACAATTTAACGGCTTGGGCGCTTCGGCCAGTTCGGTGAGTGCGTTGGCCGATCCCGCAGGCGCGACTGCCGATCAACGTCCGGCGCGGTTTCTGCGCGTGGTCAAGGCCGTTGCGCTACCAGATAGGACGCTGGTTCGCCTGACTGGCAACGCCTTTGGTCGCAGCAGTAGTCAGGGGATGAGAGAAATCGTTGCATATGCCCCGATCGAGCCGGATGGTTCCGTGAAGATCAAGGTGCCCGCCGATGTTCCGCTTGCCATCAGCGTTCTGGACAAGGACGGTCGACGAATAACGGCCCGTCATCAGAACTGGCTTCAAGTGAAACCTGGCGAAACAGTCACCTGCAACGGCTGCCATGATCGCGATAGCAGTTTGTCACATGGGTCCTTGCCTCGTGGACCCGCAGCCCTCAATACCGGCGCAGTTACCTCAGGGTTGCCTTTCCCAAATACGGAATCCGCGCTGTTTGCCGATATGGGAGAGGATATGGCCGAGACCCGCACCAGACTGGACCCTTCGGCGCTAAATCCAAGCGTTGACTTGACCTATCAGGATATTTGGACCGATGCTGCCACCGCAGGCCGCCCAAAAGATGCGGGATATGCCTTGCAATATAGTGATCTGGCTACACCGATGCCCGTAGATGCCGGCTGCGTCACCACCTGGACGAGTGCTTGTCGTATCGTGATTCATTATGAAACCCATATCCACCCTTTATGGGCGCGTAATCGCGGGGTGAATACCTGCCAATCCTGTCACGGGCCTCGCGACGGTGCCGGACAGCTTCAGATCCCCGCCGCACAACTCGATCTGAGCGACGGCGCCTCGGATCAACAAGCCGCACATTTTACGTCCTACAGGGAACTGTTGTTTAACGACAACGAACAGGACATCGTCATGGGGGCGCTGGTTGATCGCACGGTGCAGGCGACCGATAACAACGGTAACCTGCTGTTTGAGACAGATGTCAATGGTAATCCCGTACTCGACACCCTTGGCAACCCGATTCCGATTATGGTCACCGTCAATGTGAGTCCGGTATTATCCACCGCCGGTGCGCTATCGAGCAGTCGTTTTTTTGATCTCTTCGCCCCCGGCGGTAGCCATGCAGGCCGCCTGGAACCGGCGGAGCTCCGTTTGATATCGGAATGGTTGGACATAGGTGCCCAGTACTACAATGATCCGTTTGCTGTTCCGCCTTCCTGATTGGAAAAGATATATAGCATGCTGATGAGACGGGAAGTTCGGTTTGCCGGTTTTTTGTGGGGGCTGGTATTCTGCCTCGGATATAGCGGCCAGGCATTTGCGGCGGACGGTCCCCTCATCGTCGAGGTGCTAGAACCGTATGTGGAACTTCGTGTAGGACCCGGTGCGTCCTACCCAATATTTCATGTCGTGGAGCGGGGCGACAAGGTGGAGATTCTCAAACAGCGCACTGACTGGTACCAAATTCGTACCCAGAAACGCAAGGTAGGGTGGGTATCACGGTCTGATATCGAGAAAACCCTCGTTGCACCGGGAGTCAAACTCCGCATCGAGGACACTACTGAAGAGGTTTTTTTCTCCCGACATTGGGAGGCGGGCGTCCTTGGGGGAAGTTTTGAAGGTAGCGATGCAATTACGCTGTATACGGGTTACGCATTCAACCCCTATTTGTCGACGGAAGTCTCCGCATCACAAATCCTCGGCAGTTTTTCTGATAGTTTATTGCTGAATTTCGACGTGGTGATGCAGCCCTTTGACAAGTCGTGGGCTTCTCCATTCGTTACTCTCGGCACTGGTGTGATAGACACACACGCGAGAAAAACGGTGGTCGAAGCTCAGGATAGTACGGATCAAATCAGCCATGTTGGGGTAGGGTTCAAGGTCTATTTGGGGCGCCGATTTTTCTTCCGCGCCGAATACAGAAATCACGTCATCTTCACCAACGCTGATGACAACAAGGAAATTGACGAGTGGCGCGCTGGCTTCGCATTTTTTTACTGACAAGCTCCGGTCTTCGCCTGATTCCGGCTGTCCTTTTATTGCTGACAACATCGGCATGGGGACAGTCTGGTCAGGTCATCGAACCCCAACTGGACCGTCGTACTATTGATATACCTAAGATCGACAGTAACGACTTTGAGTTGGGTGTCTTTTCCGGAGTGATGAGCGTTGAGGACTTCGGGACACAGGGGATTCTGGGAGGCCGTCTCGCCTATCATTTGACTCCCGAGATCTTTGCGGAGGCTGCCTATGGACGCACGGATGTGGGAGAGACAAGCTACGAAAAGTTAAGCGGTGGCGCCAAATTGCTCACCGACGGAGAGAGAAAACTCAGCTATTACAATCTTTCATTTGGATACAACTTGTTGCCGGGTGTGACTTACCTGGGTGGCAACATGGGTTTTACCTCAGAATTTTATGTCCTTGGTGGTATAGGCAGCACCAACTTCGCGGGAAACAAACGTTTCACCTTTAATGTGGGCGCCGGATATGGCCTATTGGCGACAGATTGGCTCGCCGTGCATTTGGACATGAGAGACCACCTGTTCAAGATGGACCTGCTAGGGGAAGATAAGACGACACATAATATCGAGATCAGCGGTGGACTTAGCATCTTCTTTTAGCCAGTGATGTCTTCACCTTTCATCAAAATTCCTAATTCATGTGTGAGGCTTTTATGAATTTCACCAAACTGCCCAAAATCGCGCACGCACTAGCTCTTTTCGCGTTCGTCTTTATGTCGACTACGCTTCACGCCGAAGAGATCGCTGGTATGGCTCCTGATTTTACCTTGAAGAGTCGTAGCGGTGAAAACCTCAAACTCAGCGAATACCGCGGTCAGGTGGTCATGCTTAATTTTTGGGCTTCCTGGTGCGGGCCTTGCCGCAAGGAAATGCCCCTTCTTGAAGATCTGTACCGGCGTTATAAGGACCTGGGTTTCACCATTCTTGCAGTCAACGTAGAGGAGACATCAAATGACGCATTGGAAATGCTAAAAGAGATTTCAGTCAGTTTTCCGGTGCTATTTGATAACGAAAATAAGGTCTCCGATACCTACGGTGTCGAAGCCATGCCCAGTACGGTGTTGCTCAACAGGGATGGGAAAATGCGTTTCGTGCATCTGGGCTATATGCCGGGTTATGAGCAGGAGTATGAGCAAGAGATAAAGAGGTTGATCCAGGAATGACCACCGCCCGTTTCGGCACAAGCGCGATGCTTCAACTCAGCCTGCTTATGATTCTAGTTCTGCTCAGCGGCTGCGGCATCAAGCCGTGGGTGAAGCCCTATGAGCGGAACCATCTGGCTGACCCGATCATGCAATTCAGTCGGGATCCGGTGTCGAGCGCATACATCAGTCATGTCTATGAGGCCCGCGAAGGGGCCCGTGGCGCCGAAGGCAGCCAGGGAGGAGGGTGTGGCTGTAACTAGACGGAAAACAAAGCAGCGCCTGTGGATCGCGCTGATCGTACTGCTTTGTCTGCTGGCGCCTCTATTACTGCTGGCCGCAGTCCTGCCGGAAGATCGCCTGGATGCCTTGTATCATTCCTATAACGGCGGCGGCGTTGAGGTCGATGGCCCGTCGATCATATGGCGTAAGAAGTTTGGCAGCTACAGTTCCATCTCGGCCAACTATTACGTAGATGCGATCTCCAGCGCATCCATCGACGCCGTGACCACTGCCAGTCCCTACAAGGAAACTCGGACGGAGAAGAGTATAGGTGGCGATTTCTTACTCAATACCGCGATTATGAGTCTGGGATATACAACCAGTGTAGAAAATGATTTCGATGCCAAAACAGCCTCGTTCAATCTGAGTCAGGATGTATTTGGCGATCTGACGACGGTCAGTTTGGGTTACGTCAGGGGTTGGAATCAGATTGGAAAAAATGGTGATCCGCAGTTTTCGGAAACTGCAAACCGTCAAAGCTATAGCATCGGTGTAAGTCAGATTCTGACCCGCAACATGATCGCGGCGCTGAACTTTGAAACCGTTACCGACGAGGGCTTTCTCAATAACCCATATCGATCGGTACGCTATCTGGACTCAGGTAGCGCCTCCGGGTATAGCTATGAACCAGAGGTCTATCCCAGAACCCATACCAGCAACGCCTTGTCCTTGCGCACACGTTACTATCTCCCATATCGCGCGTCGTTGCTCGGCGAGTACCGCTATTTCACTGATAGTTGGGGTGTGCGAGCGAATAATATTGCCTTGGGATATAGCCATCCCTACCACAAGAACTGGATATTTGATGTCCGATATCGTTATTACACTCAGAACGATGCCGATTTCTACAGTGATCTGTTTCCAAACCGTCAGGCGCAAAACTTCCTGGCGAGAGATAAGGAATTGAGTCGCTTCAACAACCACACATTGGGTCTGTCAGTGAGTTATGAGATAACCCCGAAGGATTGGGGCTTCATCGATCGCGGCAGTGTCAATCTCTCCTACGACCATATAATGTTTAAATATAAAAACTTTCGAGATTTAACCGTAGGAGGAACCGTTGGACAAGAACCACTCTACGGGTTTGACGCAGACGTGCTCCAGCTTTATTTATCGCTATGGTATTGATTGTCGATTTTCGACAATCGCTCGAGCCGGAGGTTTTGATTGACGGTAACTGTACCTGAACCCCGATTATTACTGAAATACACCTTGATGTCGGACCGTGCTATTATTTCCGAAGGGCAAAAAATAGGGCGTTTATGATCCCTGCTCATCAGACAAACTGGGGTCCCGGACCCAATTCAATATGATAATCCGTTCTGATAACCCATCCACCCAAAAGGCGCTGACAAAGTTGATCGACACCATGCTGGCGCACGGAGCGTGGTTTCATGAGGACATCGTTCTCACTTCGGAAAACAACGGTCTTTTGGTCGAGCTTGACGGTCCCTGCAACCCGTCAGATATGGTTATCAAGGTCCCGACTTCGCAACTGGTACCGGCTACCCTGCTGAATATCAAGTTGGAGGGGAACGACTTTGTCATCAGGCCGAATGAGGGCAGACTGACACCGCTGCAGATCGAGTTGGCCAACCAGATGTTCGAAATATACAACCTGACGGGACGCTCGACATTTCACGCCGACGAATATGTTTGGGTTCGCTACCGCGAGTCGCCTGATCTGCTTGAGCACCTGCTCAAAGCCCGCACTATGAGCCACGACCAGAAAGACCGGTTGAATTTTACCCAGCAGGGTGAAGGTTGCGCAGACGAAGCGAGCTTTATATGCAACACGTTCTGGCAAACCCGCACGCTGGGAAGTAAGGCGGAACAGAACGGCCCCGTAGAGCAGATGCTGATGCCTTTTGTGGACTACCTCGACCACCATCATACGGGCAGCCCCTTCTCTTTTCCGCCACGGGCCGAGGGTGAAGAGCCGGTTCTGAGTATTCTGAACCGCCAACCGTTCCTGAGCACATCTACGCTTTATGTGTGTTATAACCTTCATGACGCACTGGATACATTCATCTATTATGGCTTTATCGATACCGAAGCGCGGTTGGTGCGTGCAGTACCGATGACCATCGATCTGGGCGATGGCAAGCGACTGGAAATCAGCTCAATGTCCACCAGGGTCAAAGCACCGCTGACCGATGATATCAAGGACCTGCAGGCTTACAGCCCGAAGGTCATGGTTGCTTTAGATGACAAGAACAAGCTGCTTGTCTCACACTTGCTGATCCCGATACTGGACGCACCGCATTCACTTCGGCGTATCTTGAAGTCAATAATTCACGCCGCGTTCAGGGAAGACAAGAAAAGCCCGCAATATTTCATCGACCTGACATATCGTACGGAGCGCGAAGTCGTCGAAAATACCATCGCGTTCTATAAGAATACGCTGGCGCGAATTCAGGACCGAGAGGACGCTCCGGCCGATCTGTTTACTGACACTGCGCGTCTTTGCAAGGTGCAGTTGTCCAAACTGTACAAGTACTTCTATAACGAAAAATTTTTCAAGATTCAATAGCCTGTCGCCACTCATCCCGCAATCTAGCTTCGTTCCAGTTCGGCAATGCGTTCTTCGAGAGGAGGGTGGCTCATGAACAGACGTTTGATGCCACCAGCCTTGCTGCCGGAAATTCCGAAGGCGGCAAACTCGCCAGGTAGATCCGCTGGTTCACTATCGGCTTGCAACCGACGTAATGCAGCAATCATTTTTTGCTTGCCGGCAAGTGCCGCGCCACCCGCGTCCGCACGGTACTCTCGGCGACGTGAAAACCACATGGCGATCATGGTTGCAAAGATCGAGAGAAATATCTGCGCAACGATTGAAGATATGAAGTAGCCAAGACCTAGGCCGCGATCGTTCTTGAGAATCACGCGATCGACGAAAAAACCCACTAGCCGTGACAGGAATATCACGAACGTATTGATGACACCCTGAAGCAATCCCATTGTCACCATATCGCCATTGGCGACGTGACTGATTTCGTGCGCCAATACCGCTTCCGCCTCATCGGCATTCATTCGCCGCAGGAGACCCGTACTTACAGCGACCAGCGAATTATTACGGTTCATGCCCGTTGCGAAGGCATTGGGTTGGTCTGACTGGAAAATACCAACCTCGGGCATTCCAATACCGGCCGCTTGCGCTTGGCGTTCAACGACGGACACCAGCCACTGCTCTGTCTGGTTGGAGGGACGCTCTATAACCTGGACACCCATGGAGCGTTTTGCCATCCACTTCGACATCGCAAGTGATATGAAAGAACCACTGAAACCAATCACGGCGGACATGACCAGCAGGGCGTTGTAGTTCAGGTCAACACCGTTTTCCTGAAGGATCCCGCCAAGGCCCAAGAGCCGGAATACGATGCTGATCAATACAAGCACTGCAATGTTGGTGGCAAGGAAGAGGAAGATTCTGATCATTAGTCACTCTCGATTAGCGATACAAAGCTGGTGTATGGGCTATTGCACCATATTTCAAGCGATCACGAACGATTTACTGAAACGGGCCTTGCGTGTGGTGTCGTTCTGAAGATCGCGCGCCGTCAAAGGTTTCAATGCTATGCTTGAGACTGGCTTCATCACCACTTGGCCAAGCCTGACGCGTCAATGATACTCGACATTATTTATTTGCTTGTGGCCGCCGTCATCTTCGTGCCCTTATTTCAGCGCCTGGGGCTCGGTTCGGTATTGGGTTACTTATGCGCCGGTTTAGTCATCGGCCCCTCCTTGTTGGGGCTGATTAGCTATGTCACCGAGGTGCGCCACATCGCCGAGTTGGGAGTGGTCTTCCTCTTATTTATCATAGGCCTAGAACTCAAACCGCAGCGACTTTGGACCATGCGCGTCACGGTGTTCGGTCTGGGTCTGAGTCAGGTCGTCGTGACCGGGGCCGCACTGAGCGGGATCAGTCACCTACTGGGGATCCCTGCGCGTGCTGCCATCGTCATCGGCTTCGGGCTCGCCTTATCCTCGACCGCGTTTGTACTGCAACTGTTGGCCGAGCGTAATGAACTTGCCACGCATCAGGGCAGGGCCTCGTTCGGTATTTTGTTGCTACAGGACATCGCCGTGGTGCCCTTGATGGCCATGATCACGGTGTTCGGCCCTCGATCTGGCGCGGTGAGCGCCGACGTTGGCTTGGCAGTCCTGGACGGCGGGGGCGCGCTGCTGGTTGTCATCCTGGCCGGACGCTATGCTGTGCGTCCGGTACTGCGTCATATCGCCGCGGCTGGTAATCATGAGGTTTTCACCGCCATGGCGGTGTTATTGGTGATCGGCACGGGCTGGCTCATGGAGGCAGTGGGTTTGTCCATGGCCCTGGGCGCCTTTCTTGCCGGGGTACTGTTGTCTGGGTCGGAATTTCGCCATCAGATCACCGCTGATATCGAACACTTTCGCGGCTTACTACTCGGCCTGTTCTTCATGGGCGTGGGGATGAGTATCGATCTCGGCGTACTCCTCGTCCAGGCCCTGCCTGTATTTGGTATTGTCTTGGGATTGCTGGCATTGAAGGTCGTCGTGATCTTTCCCCTCACAAGAGTATTTGGCTATTCTCCGTTTCAATCGCTCAGTACCGCGCTGTATCTGTCTCAGGCCGGAGAATTCGGTTTTGTCTTGTTCGGCCAAGCCTTTAACAATCATCTCCTCAGTGAAAACCAATACAACACCCTGACCCTGGCAATCGTGGTCAGTATGATTACCACGCCGATAATGTTCAGCCTGGCACGGCGATTACCGCGATATATGCGGCCGGAGGCAGTACCGGAGGCCTTGCTTGCCTCGCTGGCACAATCCCGTGACGGCGATGTGCTGATTGCCGGATTCGGCCGATTTGGCCAGCAGGTTGCCAAGGTGCTCGCTCATGCCGGACGATCGTTCGTTGCTGTCGACACCAATGTCGGACGCGTTATGAAAGGTCATGATCAAGGGATGGCAGTGTATTACGGCGATGCATCCCGTGCCGATGTATTGCGCCACCTAGGGGCAGACAAGGCCAGCTTAGTGGTCATCACTTTGAATGACACGCTTGCCGCACAGAAGGCCGTGCAGGCGATACACAATTTCTGTCCCGATGTCCCTGTCGTTGCCCGCGCCCACAGCGCCGAAGACAGTCTTTGGCTGCACGAGGCAGGCGTTGCCATCGCCGTTCCCGAGGCGCTTGAATCCAGCCTGCAACTGGCCGCCGCCGCACTACGCAAGCTGGGTCTGGAGGACAAGCAGGTGGATAGTTTAGTAAGTGCATTTCGTGAGAGGGACTATCGCTAGTTAGCCAAACGACGCGATAGAGCTTTGTGTTTATGAACAACCATAGATAATTGCCTCTATTTTCATAATCTACTGTATTTATATGATTATAAAATATATATTCCAACATAACCTTTCTTGGAGGGCACGCACCTGAAGAAGATCAAGCATGAAAGCGAGCTGACAAAAGCTGCTATAGCAGCGGGAATGCGATATTGTGAAGCCCGTGGCGTGGTGAAGTTTGAGTCGACGGACTCGGCATATGAAAAGACCTTGTACGTCTACCGTCAAATGGTCCGTGACAAGCTCATTCATCCACTTCCTGAGGATCAGGTTTCGATCAAGTCTGTGCAGCATAAACTCGCGGTGTGGTACTCCAAGCAGCTGCCAGCGGGCCATCCATTACTCAGTTAGTCGACCCATAGCGGACGTTCTGAGGGCCGGATATGTCTAGTAACGGCGATCATGACAGTATTTGAAACGTGATTTCGCTATATCGATACTTTCTAACAATGAACGACTTTGGAGGGTGATGTGCAGCCTGAAGTATTCCAGGAATTTGAAAAAATTTTAGCGCAAAGAGATGTCGGTGAGCGAGTACTTGAGATAGGTGCTGTACCAACATCAGATAGTCTTCTGAACCTTAAATCGCTGTACTCTGCCGTTGAGAGGGTAGGGATCAATCTTGATGGTGGAGAATCCTATCAAGCGGGCTCTACCAACCTTGAAAACGAATACCGTATTGTCAAGGCAGATGCTAACCAGATGGATTGTTTTGATGATGACACCTTCGATACGGTCTTGTGTAATTCCGTTTTCGAGCATGACAAGTTTTTCTGGAAGTCAATTGCTGAGATTCAAAGAGTTGCCAGGGATGGGGCGCTCGTGGTTATTGCCACGCCGGGATACGACGATATGGAGAATATACGACTGGCCAACGTACCCAGGGAAGTTCAGGATAATTTCTGCGCCAATTTTCGTCGGGAAATTCCGCCAGGAACGGTAACCATGCGAGTTCATAACTGGCCTGGCGATTTTTATCGTTTTAGTCCACAGGCTTATAGAGATGTCTTGTTTGCTGGTATGCGGGATGTCGAAGTCTACTCCATCATGATTCCACCGCGAATCTTTGGTATCGGGTACATTTCGAAATAAGGGTGTCTGGTTATCTGATTAATTATCAGATGCTTTCATGTCGGGGTTGTATTCACCGAGTTGGGCGGCGCTGTTCAAGCGGGCGCGTTTCAACAGGGCCTGTTGTGCGGCAGGTATATTGTCCACCTTACCCATCCAGGCCTGCAATGCAGTTTGCTGCAAAGCGCGGCCATAGGAAATACTCAGGTTCCAAGGTGCGTTCGCACCCTGTTGGTTGATGGCATTGAGATTGGCGGTGGCTTCTTCCGGACCCTGGCCGCCGGACAGAAAGTTAATACTGGGCGCGGCGGCAGTCCTTGCCGGGCAGTACCATGTTGGGTTTGAGGATCATCAGTTCCAGTGCCACATGGTGCCGGTGCAGGGCATGAAACACGGCATGTTGCACCGCCTCGGTAATCTCGGCATGACGATCAATGTCATGATCGCCGTCCATCAACACCTCCGGTTCCACGATCGGCACCAGGCCTTCTTGCTGACACACGGCGGCATAACGGGCCAGCATTTCGGCGTTGGCCTCGATGCCGTGTTGGCTGGGTATGTGTCTGTCGATGGCATACACCTCGCGCCACTTGGCGAAACGCGCGCCCTGTCGTTTGTAGCCACGCAGGCGTTCAGCCAGACCGTCCAGTCCCTGAATGATCAGATCTCCGGCTGATAGGGCCAGCAGGATCTTGCCCTTGTCGACCTTGATACCGGGGACAATATTTTGTGCCCAGGCCGCTTCGGGAATGGTCTTGCCGGCATCGGTTTTTTGCCCCAGGGTTTCCTCGAACAGAATTATACCGCTGATATACTGGCCCTCCATCCACGATCTATAAGATTCATAAATAAAGAGGCAATGCAACCTGGGTTACAGAAGCCTGGCCGCACAGGTGTTACGGCGCTCCGGGAATGCAAGGAGAAAACCCATGGGTAACACACGTGAAAAACCGCAGGGCATCCTTATCGATGCGGACAGGGATTAATAATGAAATGCACAGCAAGCTGAATTGAAATTACATATTTCGGAAAGGAACCCAACATGAACAAATCCACACACATCCGCTGGTTCAACGAGCTGGGTATCGAAGATGTACCGTTGGTCGGCGGCAAGAATGCCTCGCTAGGGGAAATGTATCAAAACCTGACGGCTGAGGGGGTGCGGGTCCCCAATGGCTTTGCCGTGACCGCCGAGGCTTATCGGTATGTACTTGACCAAAATGATGCCTGGCAGCCCCTGCATGCGGCGCTTGACGGACTCGATCCCGACAACATCAAGGATCTGCAGGCACGGGGTGAACAGGCGCGGGCGATCGTCTACGGCTGTGAACTGCCGGAGGGTCTGAAGACGGCCATATTGCAAAGCTATGCCCAGCTCAAGCAGGAATACGGCGAAAGCATTTCATTGGCGGTGCGTTCATCGGCCACCGCCGAGGATTCGCCCGAGGCCTCTTTTGCCGGCCAGAACGACACCTACCTCAACATCACCAGCGGCGACGCGTTGCTCGATGCCTACAAACGCTGCCTGGCATCCAACTTTACCGACCGCTCCATTCATTACAAACACGATAACAACTTTGACCTCTACAAAGTCCATCTCTCCGTCGTGGTGATGAAAATGGTGCGCAGCGATATCGGGGCCAGTGGCGTGATGTTCTCGCTGGATACCGAAACCGGCTTCAAGGATGTTGTGTTTATTAACGCCGCGTTGGGGCTGGGTGAAAATATCGTTCAGGGCACCATCGACCCGGATAGTTTCTATGTGCACAAGCCAACCTTTAACAAAGGACATCGTGCGGTGCTCAAGCGCAAATTAGGCAGCAAAGACAAAAAAATGATCTTCACTGATACTCTCAACACCGGCAATATCGCCGTGGAGTACACCAAAAATATTGACACCAGCGCCGAGGAAAGAAGCCATTTTTGTATCTCCGATGAGGATGTCATGGTGTTGGCCGACTACGCCATCAAAGTTGAGAATCATTACTCAAAACAGGCAAATTATCACAAGCCGATGGACATGGAGTGGGCCAAGGATGGTATCGATGGGCAGCTTTACATGGTACAGGCGAGACCTGAAACCGTAGAGTCACAAAAAAAAGGCAGCCTGCTTGAAATTTACCATCTCAAGGAGAGATCAAAAGTTCTTGCCCAGGGCCAGGCGGTCGGCACCCGCATTGGCACAGGCAAAGTGCGCGTCATCAACGACATCCAGTTCCTCAGTGATTTTCAGCCCGGAGAGGTGCTGGTTGCCGATACCACCACGCCGGATTGGGAACCGGTGATGAAAACCGCCGCCGCGATTATTACCAATCGTGGTGGCCGTACCTGCCATGCCGCCATCGTGTCACGGGAGCTCGGGGTGCCAGCCATCGTCGGTGCCGGCAACGCGACGGAAGTGCTCAAGACCGGCCAGGAAGTGACGGTCAGTTGCGCCGAGGGTGAGATCGGCAACATCTACGAAGGCAGGCTTGCTTTCGAGGTTCAGCAAACAGATTTGAGCCAATTGAGACAGCCCAAAACAAAGATCATGATGAACCTGGGAAATCCGGATCAGGCCTTCAGTCTTGCCTCGCTGCCGGTGGATGGAATCGGACTGGCGCGCATGGAGTTCATTATCAACGAATACATCAAGGTACATCCCATGGCGCTCATCCACCCGGGCAAGGTCGATGCGGCTACGCGTGAAAAGATCGCTGCCCTCACCGTTGCCTACGATGATCCAGAGGATTTTTTCGTCAAGACCCTGGCCGAGGGCGTCGCCACGATTGCAGCTGCGGTGTATCCGAAACCCTGCGTGGTGCGCATGAGCGACTTCAAGAGCAATGAATACGCCTCCCTGCTGGGTGGTAAGTTTTTTGAACCTGACGAATACAACCCAATGATCGGTTTTCGTGGCGCTTCCCGTTATACCCACCCGGCCTATGCCGAAGGCTTTGCGCTGGAGTGCGCAGCGATGAAACGGGTGCGTGACGAGATGGGGTTGAGCAATGTGATCTTGATGATTCCGTTTTGCCGCCGGGTGGAGGAGGGTGAAAAGGTGCTGGCGGCGATGGCTAGCCATGGCCTCAAACGCCGAGACAATGGGCTGGAGGTCTACGTCATGTGCGAGATCCCCAACAACGTCATCCAGATCGACGCCTTCGCCAAAATCTTCGACGGCTTCTCCATCGGCTCCAACGACCTGACCCAGTTGACCCTGGGCGTGGATCGCGACTCGGAGATCGTCGCCTTTGATTTTGACGAACGCGACGCCGGTGTGAAAGAGATGATCCGTCTGGCGGTGGAAGGCGCAAAACGCAACGGCCGTCACTCCGGTATCTGCGGCCAGGCACCGTCGGACTATCCCGAGATGGCCGAGTATCTGGTGCAGATCGGCATCGACACCATGAGCCTCAATCCAGATACCGTACTGGCCACCACCCGGCATGTGCTGGAAGTGGAAAAGCGTTTGCGAGGGTGAAGATCTGGTAGATATTGTCGTCCACGTTTCGGAGTAACAGCATGGCTATTGATAAAGCACTCCACAAAGCACTGCTGGCAGAGATGGACGCCCGCCTGAACCCCCTCGGCATACACGCCAGCCTGATCTGGAGCATTGACGAGGCCCGTGACATCGGGCTGCTCGACGTACTTCCCCTGCGCGCCACCAAGTACCATGCCATCCGCTTCCTCATGGCACATTCCGGTTTCGATACCGACAACACGGTATTCGCCGGCGACAGTGGCAACGACCTGCCGGCGCTGACCTCCGGCCTACAGGCAGTATTGGAGCGCAACGCTCGCCCGGAGGTGCGCGAGCAAGGCATGGCCGAGCGCCTATACCTCGCACGCGGCAATTTCCTGCGTTCCATTATCATGCATATCGAGGAAATGACGCCACAACAGATTCTTGGCTATGAGTTGGCGACTGGTGCGCCACACCTTTACGTATTCAATGATGATCTAGACCTTATCGACAAACAAATTTTTTCTAATCCCGACAAGGAGACATAACCATGACTAAACACACGGAACATTATATTGGAGCGGTATTTGAAAACCCTGATAACGCCCATGCAGTGGTTGAGGAGATGATCAAGCACAGCTTCCCGATGGATCAGGTCTCCATTCTCCACAAGGCCGGCGGTCAGGGCGACGACGTTCTTGGTATCTCCTATACCAATGAGAAGGAGCGTTTCAAGATGTGGGGTTTAGAAGGGGCATTGTGGGGTTCGCTGGGCGGATTCCTGGCGGGGGCAGCGGGGTTCTTTCTGCTGCCAGGTATCGGCCCCGTATTTATCGCAGGCCCGTTGATTGATGCCCTGGCAAGAGGTGCGATTGGCGCCGGTGTGATGGAAACAGGCGCGGCAGCATCTCACCTGACCATCGCCTTGCGCCGCACGGGGATTCCCGAAGACAAACTGGCGATACTTCATGGTGCCGTTATGGACGGCAAAATCGTGCTGCTGATGCATTGCGGTAACTACGATCCAAATGTCTGGCATCAACGCATAGCCCAAGCGGGGGCTGATCCCGTTATTACCATGCCTTGAACCGGAAAAATCAGCTGGATCACGAATGTTTTCACAATCTTTTGATTCATCTGGATATATGAAAAAAGTGCTTATCACCAATTCACTGCGCTGGAATGGGGCAGGTGATAAGCGAGGAAAGGATGGGCAGCTGGACAGACAGATAAGCGCTGAAGAAAACGAGGAAACGATGATGACCGAGTTAACGACAGAGACCAAAACCCCGGCGCAGGGACTCAGCTCCGCCCAGGCGGCGGAACGGCTAAAGCAATATGGCCCCAATGCGCTGGTGGAAAAGAAGACCTCGCCATTGCTGCGCCTGCTGGGTTATTTCTGGGGGTCGATTCCGTGGATGATCGAGGTGGCGGCTATTCTCTCCGCCCTGGTTCAGCACTGGGCCGATTTCTCGATCATCATGGCACTGCTGTTGTTCAATGCCGGGGTCGGCTTCTGGCAGGAGTTCACTGCTGGCAACGCCGTGGAGGCACTGAAGAAACAACTTGCGCTGCGGGCGCGGGCGCTGCGCGACGGAACATGGCAAGAGATCGATGCCAAGCAGTTGGTACCGGGTGATGTGATCCGCATCCGTCTGGGCGACGTGATCCCGGCGGATGTGAAATTGATCGAGGGCGACTATCTGAGTGTGGACCAGTCGGCCCTCACCGGTGAATCCCTGCCCGTTACCAAACGGGCAGGGGACGAAGCCTACTCAGGCACCGTGGTGAAACAGGGCGAGGTGGTAGCTGAGGTGAGCGCCACCGGCAGACAGACCAAATTTGGCCAAACCGCCAGCCTGGTGGAGCAGGCGAAAACCGTCTCCCACTTCCAGAAGGCGGTGCTGACTATCGGTGACTATCTGATCTATGTCAGTCTGGCTCTGGTGGTCGTCCTGGTGCTGTTCCAACTGCACCACAACGCGCCATGGCTGGAACTGGTGCAGTTCGCCTTGATCCTTACCGTGGCCTCCATCCCGGTGGCCATGCCGGCGGTATTGTCGATGACCATGGCGGTGGGGGCGATAGCGCTGTCGAAACGCAAGGCCATTGTTACCCGATTGGAATCCATTGAAGAGATGGCCAGCATGGACGTGCTGTGTTCGGACAAGACCGGCACGCTGACCCAAAACAAGCTGACCCTGGGCAAGATAGAGCTGTTCCATACCGCCGATGAACAGGCAGTATTATTGGCAGCATCACTGGCCTCGAAGGCGGAGGACAAGGATGCCATCGATCTGGCTGTATTGGAGGCATTGACCAGTCAGGACCTTCTCAAGCCCTACCAGCAGACCGGCTATGTGCCCTTCGATCCGGTACACAAACGCACCGAGGCCACCATTGAAGATGGTCAGGGCAAGACCTTCCTGGTGACCAAGGGCGCACCCCAGGTGATCATGCAGATGTCCGGCCTCACGGATGCGGAGACCCGGCGGGCACAACAGGTGGTGGATGCCTTTGCCGAGCAGGGCTATCGCGCATTAGGGGTGGCGCGCAAGGAGCCGGGCGCGCAACAGTGGAAATTCCTCGGCATCCTCTCTCTGTTTGACCCGCCGCGAGAGGACTCTGCACAGACCATCGTCAATGCCCGCGAATATGGTGTGAACATGAAAATGGTGACGGGTGACAATCAAGCCATTGCCAAACAGATTTCTAACAAGCTAGGCTTGGGAATGAATATTCTGCCCGCCAGTGCACTGTCGTTAGACGAGGACGGTCGCCGGGATGACGCCGATGGCGAGCAGGTAGAGAAGACAGACGGCTTTGCCGAGGTCTACCCGGAGCACAAATTCGGCATCGTCAAACTGCTACAGGCGCGCAACCACATCACCGGTATGACCGGCGACGGGGTCAACGACGCCCCGGCCCTGAAACAGGCCGATGTGGGTATCGCCGTGAGCGGCGCCACGGACGCGGCGCGGGCGGCGGCGGACCTGGTGCTCACCGCCCCCGGACTGTCGGTGATCGTCAATGCTATCGAGGAGGCGCGGCGCATCTTCGAGCGCATGAACGCCTATGCCATTTACCGTATCAGCGAGACCATCCGCATCATGTTCTTCGTGGTGCTGACGATGGTCTTTTTCGACTTCTACCCCATCACGGCGATCATGATCATCCTGCTCGCCTTCTTCAACGATGTGCCCATCATGACCATTGCCTATGACCATACCGGGCTGGAGCAAAAACCGGTGCGCTGGAACATGCCCCAGGTCATCACCGTGGCCACCGCCATGGGCATCGTCGGTGTCGTGGGCAGTTTCGGTATGTTGCTGATCGCCATGGACTGGCTGAAACTCGATGTGGCGCAGATTCAGACCTATGTCTTTCTGAAAATGGCGGTGGCCGGGCATCTGGTGCTGTTTGCCGCGCGCACCAAAGAGCACTTCTGGAAGCGACCCTGGCCCGCCCCCATCATGGTTTGGTCAGCGGTGATCACCAAGCTGGCGGCTACCTTTCTGGCAGCCTATGGCTTTGGCCTCATCACCCCGATCAGCTGGCCGGAGATCGCGCTTATCTGGGGGTATTCCATCGGCTCGGCCCTGGTGACCGACCTGGTCAAGGTTCAGGTCTACCGACATCTACAGCACCGCGCATCGAGGCATGAGACGTTTCTTGCCCGAGTAAAACAATCCCTGCATGAGTTTGGTGATAAATAAATGAGTAGATAATGAAGGCCGGTTACGTCCCCCTATCCACAGACTTGAAGGATCAGCCATGAGCAAAAGCGATTATCGTCAGCGGTTTCTTGTCAAACCGGGGGCCTCTCTCAAGCTGGCGAATATTGATCCATCCTCTAAAGGCGAGCATGAGGACAAGATGTCGGCGCTGAAGGAACTCGAAGACTACGCCCAGCGATTGATAGAACTTCAATATCTGCTCTACGCCGAAGGTAAGCAGAGTTTGTTGATCTGCCTGCAGTCCCTCGACGCCGGCGGCAAGGACGGCAGCATTCGCCATGTACTAAGCTACATGAACCCTCAGGGCTGCCGGGTGCAGGCCTTTAAAGTGCCTTCCGCGGAAGAGGCCGCCCACGATTTTCTGTGGCGGGCTCATCGGGCGACGCCGGCCAGAGGTGAAGTAGTGATTTTCAACCGTTCCCATTACGAGGACGTCTTGGTGACGCGGGTCCACGAGCTGGTGCCCGAGGCAATCTGGCGAAAGCGCTACGAGGCGATCAATGCATTTGAAAAACAGCTGGCGGAAAACGGCACCCATATCCTCAAATTTTTCCTGCATATCAGCAAGGATGAACAGTTAAAACGTTTCAGGAAACGGCTGGATGATCCCAATCGGCACTGGAAAATCAGCGAGGCGGATTATCAGGAGCGGCAGTACTGGGACGCCTACCAGCAGGCCTATCAGGATGCGCTGAGCCGGTGCAGCACCCCCTGGGCGCCCTGGTTTATCATCCCGGCCAATCATAAGTGGTATCGCAATTTGGCGATTTCGAAAATCGTCGTCGAAACCCTGGAAGCGCTGCACATGAGCACGCCGGAACCGCGGGTGGATATCGAGGTGTTGAAACGGAAATATCATATTTGATACCGACCCGTGAGGATGAATGATCCTAGAATCCGCAGTTGGACGGCCTGTACAGTGGATCTGAGTATTCGGATGGCGCCGGGCAGGGCGGCGAGCCCGGTCACCATGTGGTAGAGGCCAAAGCCCCGCGCGCCGCAGGTCGATGGTGTGGACGTCAGCAAGGTGATGATTTCAGCGGAGGAAAAGAAGGGTTATCCTACCTATGATTCCGGCGAGAATGCAATCGTAATTCTCTTGACAAGGATAGGCGGTATGCCCCAATTTGCTCTTCATCGGGATAGGGGTAATGTTCGAACTTACGTGTGACATTGGCGGGAGGTTCTATGTCAGATGAGTCCATACGCAATGCTATGCCGTTAACGGATGGTAAGTGCGACACTGCATGGCGGATTGTGTATGACCGCTCCTGGCCGTAAGCGGCGGTCAAGTATCCGAAAATACCCGGTCATAACTTAATAGATTACGTGGTCACGTTGGTGGATATTCCGTAGACCCACCCGCATTCCTTTTCGATCTACCCTTACGATGAAGTTGCGCTTGCTGACCGCAAGGTCCTTTGGCGTCATTCTGTATTCTTACTCTTTTTGCACCATTAACTTGGCAGGGGACACGCCCGCTTTAGCCCGCTTCGAATCGGGGCCTTTACGGGCGGGTAGAGCGGGCGTATAAATGGGGCCATATTGAACCGAAAGGCTGCGTGAAATGGTGCAATATGTCTCTGAAAACGGCGCTTTTCCCGCCACCTCGCGGAAAACGTCTCTGTTCGCGCCACCGGAACGCCCGGCGGTCGCCTATCCGATCACATCCGTCGAAATCGACTGGGAGCGCCCGATCGCCAAACGGCCGCTCGTGCTCGACACCGTCGAGGCCATTAGCCATGGCCCGTATAAAGGGTATCTGGTCATATAGAGTGATTAGAAAATAGAGTTGCCAAGAGTGGCGAGGCATTCACCTCTCTGTTGAAAGAGCTGGAATCTGTAGCGAAAACAGCAGCTGCACCAAATTAATTTACAATCTCATTTCCGCCGCTAAATATTGATGTGGTCTGATTCATCCGGACACCGAGTTAAGGTTGTAAAATGCCCTAACGAGGTGAACGATGCCAACAGAAAAGAAGACAAGACGGAAATACACAGAAGACTTCAAACGGGATGCGGTGGCACTGGTGACCGAACAGGGTTACAAAGTGTCGGAGGCAGCCCGAAGTCTGGGGATCAACGATAACCTGCTACGCCGTTGGCGGCAGGAGTTTGAGGATGAGGCCAGCGGTGTTCTGTTATCGACGGACGAGCGCGAGGAACTGAAACGGCTACGGAAAGAAGTCCGCATGCTGCGAATGGAAAAGGACATTTTAAAAAAAGCCAGTGCGTACTTCGCGAAGGAAATGAAGTGAAGTACGGCTTCATTCGGGAACACGCGATGGGTTATCCGGTAAATCTGTTGTGTCGGATGTTGGGCGTGCAGCGCAGTGCTTACTACGACTGGCGGGACCGGCCCAGCAAGGTCATTGGGCCGGAGGAGTTTGCCTTGCGGCAACGCATGAAGGCGTTGTTCAAGGCCTCCCGGGACAGTCTGGGCAGCCGCACCCTGGCGCGCAAGCTGCGTGAGGAAGGTTTTGTGATTGGCCGTGACCGAACGCGGCGATTGATGAAAGCCTTGAAGCTGAAGGCCAAGCAGAAGCGCAAATACAAGGCGACGACCGACAGCAAGCACAATCTGCCTGTGGCAGAGAACGTGCTGAATCGCCAGTTCAATCCGACGGCCCCCAATCAAGCCTGGGGTACGGATATCACGTATCTGTGGACGCAGGAAGGCTGGATGTACCTGGCAGTGGTCATTGACCTGTATTCACGCCGGGTGGTGGGCTGGGCGATGGATCGGCGCATGAAGAAAGCTCTGGTGATCCGCGCGTTGCTGATGGCGATCAATCTCAGGCAGCCACCGCCCGGTTTGATTCATCATTCGGACCGTGGCAGTCAGTATGCCAGCCGTGCCTATCAGAAACTGCTGGCACAGCATGGGATGGTTTGCAGTATGAGCCGCAAGGGCAACTGCTGGGATAATGCCCCGGTGGAACGGTTCTTCAGCAGCTTGAAGCGGGAATGGACCGGTGATCGCTTGTACCGGACCCGGCAGGAAGCGATTGCCGATGTCCGGGAATACGTGGCGGTGTATTACAATGCTCAGCGTCTGCATTCAACGCTGGGCTACAAAACACCGCTGGATTACGAAAAGGATCTTAACAAAGTGTCCGGAAACACTTGACCACTACATATTTGCTTTAGTGAACCGATAGTAAAAGGGAGCCAGCCAGCGATTCTGCAGAGCGGCACGTCCATTTCATCGGCTATGTGGTATGAAAGGATCTGAACAATCCAGTTTTGGTGATAATGTCTCTGTGGCCAGTCCGGTGAAGCGTTACTTCGTGAAGTTTGTGCTGGTATTCAGTGTATTGCAGGCACTCCGTCTGGCCGCATTACAACATGATTTCCTGATCCTGCAGGTTGAGCATCTCCTCGCCTGGAGTGCCGGCCAGCTCTATGGTCTCATCCTGGGTCCCTGGACGCTGTCTGGCAATATCCTCATCCATGTCGATGTGGGCCGTTTTGTGATCGTTGGTGAGCCCTGCACGGGTCTCTCATTGACGATAGGGATGATGGCGGCCATTGCTGCCCTGCCGGCCCCGGTCGTCATGCGGTTGTTGGCCATGATTGCCGCCGTGGTCTGTATGCAATTGTTCAATTGTGTGCGTATTGCCCACCTCTTTTATCTGGTGCTGGGTGATCGCGAGGTGTTTGAATTTTACCATTTGTATCTATGGCAGGCGGCCAATATGGTGTTGATGATGGCCGTCCTGGCCATGTCTGCCTGGTGGATGAAGGGTACTCATAAGCTGGCGTGTCATGCGGAATAGAGTTATTCGATTTCTTTGTCCGGTGCTATTTTTGGCGCTGTATACGGCCGTGAGTTTTGCTGGTGGCGGTGGCGGTGGCGGTGGCGGTGGCGGTGCGAGCGTACCTCTGGATAGTTACCCCCAGTTATCCATCCTCCTCATCGGGGCCGCTGGTGCTTGGCTAGCGTCGAGAAGGTAGGCATTTCTCCTGTCGCAAGCTATCGCCGGAGCCTGTTTGATCTCGCCGGTATAAGCGCCACAGCCAGCTTGATCTGGTTTTCCTTTCCCGGTGGAGATGCCCCTTGGCTGGCCTGGTTGGCACTGGTCCCGCTGGGATTGATCCTGCATGGCCGCAGTGCCCGCGAAGCTTTTGCCTTGACCACGAGCGCTTGGCTCTCGGTCTGGCTGCTGACCACCTGGTGGCTCGTCCCGGGCCTTGTCGAGATCACCGGGATGCGGATCAATGTCGTTCTGGCGCTGTATTTCTTTTTCTGTCTGTTTCAGGCCCTTGCCTATGGTGTGGTCGGAGTAATCTACAGCCGACTGGGCTGGTCTATCGGTCGGTACGGGGCCTTCAAGGCCGCAGTGTTATGGACGGCGGCAGGTGCCTTGATGCCCCAGATCCTGCCCGGTAATATCGCCCACAGCCAGTACCTCTATCCGCGGGTCATCCAGGTGGCCGACCTCGGTGGTCAATCGTTGTTGTTGTTCATCATGTACTGGTTTGCATTCCTCCTGGTTACGGGTGTGATGCGCTGGTGGGCCACTGAACAATCGAACAGTGTCGCTAAGCCCTTGCTTCTGGCCAGTCTGTTGCCTGTCCTGCTGTTGGTGTATGGGGGTTGGCGAATGGATCAGATCCAGATGCAGGACCGTAGTCCGGATCGCCCCCGACTCAAGGTAGGTTGGGTGCAGGGGCATCTGTCTGCGAATCGGCGCAGCAGGCGGCAATGGGAGTTGGTGGCGGGGGAAATGGTGGCGGCGACCGAGGCACTGATCAAGGCCAGACCCGGACTCGATGTAATCATCTGGCCGGAGATTCCACCGCCAATCTCATACTCGCACTACCCTCATGACCGGCAACTCCTCGACGCTTTGCTGGACCGCCATGGTGTGCCTCTGCTGATTGCCGCCTTCAATAGTCCGCCTGAGCAGGCCACCGCATCTGATGCTGGATATTATAATGTCGCCGAGTTTGTGACCCCTGCGGGTTTGGCCGGGGTATACACTAAGCGTCGTCTGTTGCCCTTCGCCGAATACCTCCCGGGTGAGGACATCTGGCCCGGATTGCGCCAACTCTTCCCCGGAGCTTTGCATTATCTCCCCGGCAAGGCGAGTCAGGTGTTCAACCTGAATGGGCAGGTCGGCCTGATCCCCATGATCTGTTATGAGGCGTTTTTCCCGTGGATAGCGAAAGAGGGCATAGCTCTGGGTGGCAATGTCCTGATCAATCAGGCCGATGACGTCTGGTTCGAGTCTCCACGAGGTGAGCAAACGCAACTGGCCCTGTCGATGTTCCGGGCCGTTGAGTACCGGATCCCGTTGATTCGCGTTGCCAACTCGGGGCAGAGTGCAGTAGTGTCAGCGGCCGGCGTGATCACTGCTGGGCCGAATGAGCTGGCCTTTCAATCCGCGACGGTTGTCCCGTCTCATACCCATTCCGTCTATTACTCGCTGACAGGCGTGCTACCGTGGCTCATCGGGGGCCTGGGCCTATTATGCCTTTTCGGTAACAGATTGGGTGCGGGTATGGGCCGGTTAGTGGTGTGGTGGCGATCGTGATCGGCAGGCCCCAGATGTCCCTCTGAATTAAGTAAGTATACTCGCCCGCGCGTTAGCTCGGAAAGTGAGTAGGTCGGAATCGCAAGCTCGTAAAGTCCGATATTTGTGAATATCGGACTATTGCAATATAGGCTGAGTATCTCTAAGATTGGTCCGTTGCTACTTAGGTATGAAACGTGTCCACCAAACAAATCGCTCCTGAACCCATTATCGATAGCCTCGATCAGATCGGGAATCCCTTTCGGACCAAAGAGTTCTCCGCACGTTCGTATCTCGGTACCGTTATCGTCGATAACGCCGATTTGGATTTGGAATATGCCCTGAAGTTTCTATACAGCTACAACGGGAGCTCGGCAACATTCAATGCCTACAGACGTGAGATCGAACGATTGTTGCAATGGGCTTGGCGCGTTGAAAACCGATCGATAATGACGATGAAGCGTGAGGACATCGAGGAATTCATTCGATTCGGCATGAAACCGCCCCAAAGTTGGATCGGCACCAAGAACGTGGCCCGTTTTATCACTAAGAACGGCATACGCGTCGCGAATAAGGCCTGGCGCCCGTTTTCCGTATCCATATCTAAGAGTGAATTTCGTTCGGGTAAAACAGTAGACATCAAACGATTCACGCTTTCTCAGGCAGCTCTGAAGGCTACTTTTACCGCAATTTCATCACTTTACAGCTATCTAATGCAGGAAAATCTCGTTGATGCCAATCCTGTTGCGCTTATCAGGCAGAAAAGTAAGTTCATTCAGAAAGATCAGCAACGCGCGGTAGTCCGACGGATTAGCAACCTGCAGTGGGACTATGTCCTGGAAACCGTCGAACTGATGGCGGCAGATGCACCTGAGCATCATGAGCGGACATTGTTCATCATGAACTGTCTTTTTGCCATGTATCTCCGGATTTCCGAGCTTGTCGCCAATGAACGCTCAACCCCAATCATGGGTGATTTTCGCAAGGATCAGGACGGGAACTGGTGGTTCTATGTCACTGGCAAAGGTAACAAGAACAGAACCGTCACAGTATGTGATGAGATGCTGGAAGCCTTAAAGCGATATCGCCGTTGGCTGGGACTCACTGATTTGCCTCTGCCGTCAGAGCAAACCCCTCTAGTAGCAAAGAGCCTGGGTCAAGGTCCGGTCACCAGCACCAGGCATATTCGCAGAGTGGTTCAAGATTGTTTCGATCGCGCTTATGAGCGCATGAAACACGATGGCTTGGAAGAGGATGCAGCGGACCTCAAGGCGGCAACAGTACACTGGTTACGCCATACAGGGATATCAGAAGACGTAAAAATTCGTCCTCGCGAGCATGTTCGTGACGATGCGGGCCATGCAAGTATGGCCACAACAGACCGGTACATTGAGAGTGATCTCAGGGAGCGACATGCTTCAGGTAAGCGCAAGCAAGTTAAGGATCTGTGACAAAAATATCACAACTATCTACAGATATTACAATGTGTTATAAGAATCTATAAAACTTTGAGCCTCTATATGACCAGACACCCATACCTGGTAGCATGCGCCGCTGCCCTATGCTTATATCGTTCCTTTTGCAAGCCTCATCGTTAGTGACTATCATCAGTCCGATATTTCGCCACCGAGTCTTGCCAGATGCATATATGGGTCGACGCCGATGCCTGCCCCGGTGTCATCAAAGAAATTCTGTTTCGTGCGGCCGAGCGCGTCCAAGTGCCAATGACATTGGTGGCCAACCAGCCGCTGAGTACGCCACCCTCGCAACTCATCAATTCGTTAAGGGTTTCGGCCGGTTTTGATGTTGCCGACAAGGAGATCGTGAAACGCCTACAAAAGGGTGATCTGGTCATCACGGCCGACATCCCACTAGCCGCTGATGTGATCGAGAAAGGTGGGCATGCGCTCAACCCACGCGGTGACTTCTATACCCTGGACAACATCCGCCAACGGCTGTCGATGCGGGATTTCATGGAAACCCTACGCAGCAGTGGCATCCAGACCGGCGGTCCCAACACACTAAACCAACGCGACCGGCAGAATTTCGCCAATCAACTCGACCGGTTTCTGGCAAAGCTATGACAGTCGGTATACGGGTTTTCGGAGATCAGTACCACGCCGTAGGGTAAGTTGGCGCCTCAAGAAAAAGATCCGCAAACCAGTTATCGGAAGCTGCTAGTAATTTCTTACTCGTGAGCGATCGGCTTGTCAGTAAACAAATAGTCCTTCAATTCCTTATCAAAAGCCGGATCTTTACGACGAATCCATTCCAGCACCATCGCCGCATGCTCTTTTTCCTCGTCCCGGTTATGGGCCAATATCGCCCTTAACTCACGGTCTTTGCACGCATCAACCCTTTGGTTATACCAATCCACCGCCTCTAATTCCTCCATTAAAGACGTAATTGCCCGGTGCATGTCCCGGGTTTCATCGGTGAGTTCGTTTATCGGTTCGTGATAACCTTCGTTTGCCATTTCGCCCTCCTTCCTCGCTAGTTGGTTGCCTCATTGCATAAGCTTCAGCCTAGCTCCTTCACGGCAAGCTTTGGGGAAGCTGCTGCTAGTCGTAACGGTTTGTGTCAGTCGTGTCAATTACGTATCACGCCCACCGTGTTTCGCGGCGGATTCCGGAAGGTCAAACATGCGATCGAAGGCCCATGTGAAAGCGATGGCGTAGACGAAGAAGAATACCAGGAGACCAAGATTTGCTAGGAATGCGTTCAGAGGTGAGATATCTAGCCAGAACGCCATGACGGGAATCAGTATGACAGCGAGGCCTCCCTCAAAGCCCATGCCATGCACCAAGCGCCTAGCAAGCGACCGCCCGCGTACGGATTGATGCGCCTCCCAGCGCTCAAAGATTGTGTTGAACACATAGTTCCATCCGAGTGCAATACTGGACAGAACGAATGCTAGACCAATGGTCGAGGTAACCGGTTTGTCGAATGCAACGCTTAGCACAGGGCCGACGAAGGCAATGGCGAACACTTCGTACAGGACGGCTTGGAGCACGCGTCGGGTTCTGGGAGTCATGGATACACGCGATGCCAAAGGCTCCGATTCATTGAGGCCTGGCGCCTGAGTCATGGGCGCGAGAATACGAGCGTGTGATACCTAGCGTTAGATAAGACCAGATTAATGGTGTTATTTCAATGAGAGCGGACAGGTGCAGCGCCTTGCTTATACGTGAATTTCTATTGTACATTATTACGTACATGTACGATAATGAGGTTTTTTGCCATGAAAGCACTTAGCTACACCGCCCTTAGAAACACGCTAGCCAAAACTATGGAAAAAGTCTGTGAAGACCACGAACCCATTGTTATTACACGCAAAAGTGAAGGCGCCGTCGTAATGCTCTCTCTCGAAGACTATGAATCTCTCGAGGAAACCACCTACCTGCTACGAAGCCCAAAAAACGTCAAACGGCTCTTTGAATCCATTTCCCAGCTCGAAGCAGGCAAAGGACTCGAAAAGGGCTTGGACGAGTGAAACTCATATTCTCGGAGCACGCGTGGAATGACTACCTTTACTGGCAAAAAACCGACAAGAAAATTCTAAAGCGTATAAATCTATTGATAAAAGTTGTGCGACGTTCTCCATGTGAAGGTATCGGAAAACCGGAACCATTAAAACATGCCCTATCTGGCTATTGGTCTCGGCGCATCAATGATGAGCATCGCTTCGTCTACAAGGTAAGCGATGACTCTATGTTCATCGCTCAACTCCGATACCACTACTAACCCTACCTTCACGTATAACGACTCGCCTAAACTGACGCCGGAGGCGCGCCAGGCAGAAAAGGTGACAGATTTATTTTTCTGCATCACCTGCTGCTGGCCTGCCCGGCCCTCTTCTCTGAACTCTCCTCCCGATCACCTTGTTTATCTCATCAATAAAGCGATCATTACCTGTCAGCTGATTGCGCTGCACCGCTTCTCGTATCAACCCCCACTCACCATCAGGCGCAGAGGCCATTATAAACCCTTCATATGCCAACCTACGTTCATGCGCGGTCAGCCCTTGATCAGTTCCTATTAATTACTGTTACGATGAAAAATAATAGGGGACAGACCACGGTTTATCACAAAAAACTTTGCATCTCGTTACACCCCTCCCCGAAAACCGTGCCCCCTATTGTCCCAGAACGTTCACCACGCATCTGCTTCAATCGGGAGCGGACATTCGCACGGTTCAGGAACAACTGGGCCATAGCGACGTAAAAACGACCGAGATCTACACCCATGTACTCAATCAGGGGGACTTTGGAGTCAAGAGTCCATTGAGTGGTCTAGGAAAATTATGATTTGTTTCGCGCGGTTCGTTTCATTGTGAGCAGGATGGCAAGACGTATCGCGTAGGATCTTCCATACCCGCCTCCCGAAATCCCGTGGCCCGCAACCGGCAGGAGTCACAAACCCCGCAGGCGTGTCCGTCTGAGCTGGCGTTATAGCACGATACCGTCATACGGTAATCTACGCCGAGACGGGTGCCTTCGCGGATAATCTCGGCCTTGCTGAGATGGATCAAGGGGGCGTGGATCTCCATGGTGGTCCCCTGGACGGCGGCCTTGGTGGCCAGATTGGCCATGCGGGTGAAGGCTTTGATGAATTCGGGCCGGCAGTCAGGATAACCGGAATAGTCGACGGCGTTGACACCGATGAAGATGTGGCGCGCGGTCAGGACCTCGGCCCAGGCCAGGGCGAAGGAGAGAAACAGTGTGTTGCGGGCGGGGACGTAGGTGACGGGTATGCCCTCCTCCACCCCACCGCTGGGTACGGCGATCGTGCGGTCGGTTAAGGCCGATCCGCCGATGGCCCCCAGACCCGGCAGGAATACGACGCGATGTTCGATGACACCCAGATATTCGGCAACTCGATTGGCCGCATTGAGTTCGGCGTCGTGACGTTGGCCATAGTTAAAGCTCAGCGCATAACATTCAAGGCCCTGGGCGTGCGCCATCGCGAGGGTGGTGGCTGAATCCAGACCGCCCGAGAGCAAGACGACGGCCCGTTCCGGCTGTGCTTCGGTTTTTACGTCCGTCATCTCTATCGCCCAGGTTCGTTGCCCCAGAGGAGCTTGTGTAGTTGGATCTGCATGCGGACTTCTAGGCGGTCGGCGAGGATCCACTCGGCCAGATCAGTTGGATTCAACTGGCCTTGTACCGGAGAAAACAGAACCTCGCAACGTCGCGGTAAATCGTGTCGTATAAGCTCGTCACGAGCCCAATCATAGTCGGCTCGACCGCAGAGCACGAACTTGACCTGATCGTTGGGGACCAGCGCCTCGATATTCTCCAAACAGTTACGGGAGTCCTCTCCCGAGCCTGGCGTCTTCCAGTCCATGACACGCATGACTCTGGGATCGACCGCCCGCATATCCAGGGCGCCACTGGTCTCTAGAGAGACCAGATAGCCAGCGTCGCAGAGCGCGGTCAGGAGCTTGAGACAACCACGTTGCGCGAGCGGCTCGCCGCCGGTCACGGTGACGCGGGTGCAGTCGTATTCGGCCACACGGTCGAGAATTGCGGCCAAGGTCATGTGTTCGCCGCCGTGGAAGGCATAAGCCGTGTCGCAATAGCCGCAGCGCAAAGGGCAGCCGGTTAGGCGTACGAAGACCGTCGGATAGCCGCTATGCCGGGCCTCGCCCTGCAGGGAATAGAAAATCTCGGTGATCGAGAGCGGTTTGTCCGGTCTGCCTGCTTGGCCGGGGGACGGCCGGTCGATATGAGACGTCAGGGCTAGTGTCCCTCGATCTTCATACGGTGCAGCCGCTTCTCCGCCAGTTGCGCGACCGAGCCCTGCGGATACTGGGTCTTGACCTTTTCCAGGACCTCGCGAGCTTTGTTCCACTGCTTCAAGCTATAGTGACTGAAGCCTGTCTTGAGCAGAGCTGCCGGCACCTTGGCGCTGTCCGGAAACAAGGTCAGGACCTTGTTGAAAGACGCGATGGCATCCTTGTAGCGCCGCATAACGTAGTTGGCCTCGCCCTGCCAATAATAGGCATTGTCGGCAAAGGCCCCCTGGGGATAGGTCTCGACGAACTTGCTGAAGGCCTGTTGGGCATTCTCATAGTCGCCACTACGCAGGATAGCGAGCGCGGCCTCGTAGTCGGACTGTTCCTCCAACGGCGAGACGTTCGCCTTCACGGGCTCAGCTGCCGTAGCGGTAGTAGCAGAGGATGTCGGCGCCGGCACTGCGACTATGGCAGGCGCCGCACTAGCGGAAGGCTGCTTACTTGTAAGGGCGCCAGATGCAACTGCCTGAGACCCTGAAATCCCCTTGGATGAGGCATTGCCACCTGTCGAAGGCGTAGCGGTCTGCTGCAGGTTTTTGAGCGCGGTCTCGATTTCCGTCAGGCGACGATCGATATCCAGATAGAGGTCGCGTTGCCGCCTCTTGATCGCTTCAACCTCATGGGCTAGCTCTTCGCCGCCGCCCCGCATGTGCTGAACCTCGTCTTGTACTGAGTCCAACTTGAGGGACATGTTCACGAGAGTGCCGCTCGCCAGGACGCGTTCCAGGCGCGACAGTCGCGACTCGACATCCTGCTTTTCCGGGACTGCGGTTTGACGCCTCACCGGCTGTGTCGCTCGACCATCCATAGTCGGTGGTGCGGCGCCAATCCCCGGCGTATCGATCACCGGCGGCAGATCATCCGCTTGAGCGATGAACACCGGACAGGCAACAAGGCCGATGAGCAATATTTGAAAGACTCTATTATTCATGATCCGGTCACCTCAGACTTAGTAGACGATGACGACTTTTCTGTTCTGTTGCCACGACTCCTCGTCATGGCCCAGTGCGTCAGGACGCTCCTCGCCGTAGCTGACCACATTGACCTGATTCTGACCCACACCCTGTAGCAATAACAGATCGGACACCGATTTGGCCCGCTGCTCACCGAGTGCGAGATTGTATTCCCGCGAACCCCGCTCATCCGTATATCCGGCCAACGTGACGTGAACGCTTGGGTGATCGACAAGATATTCGGCATGGGCCATGATCACGGGTCGGTCATCGGACCGGAGCGCACTGCGATCGAAATCGAAGTAGAACGTTCGCTGAGAGAGCGGGCTCGCGGGGTCCTCAAGCGGATTGCTGATGATGGCTTGACCTTCGACAGTCGTATTGGAAGCGCCAAAGGACTCCGCGCCTGAAGCGCCCCCGGTCTCAGCGCCTCCTGTAGCGCCTGCACCACCCTCACCGCCACCCGCTACCCCAACCTCCGGTAGAGCCGACTCCGGCCCCCTTTCAGGCATGGTCTCGCATGCGGAAAGCAGGGTTGCGACCAGGATGACACTCAGTATTGAAATTCGGTTCTTCATGAAGCCTCTCTTTCAGGTTATTGGTAGTAAGGCGACCAACTGGGTTCACGTGCATCCTCGCCCTCTTGGGACAAACGCTGCCGGACCCTGCCGTCCACCGAGACCTCGGCCAACACGCCGCGCCCTTTATCTTCTGTCGCATAGATCACCATGCTGCCGTTTGGCGCAAAACTCGGTGACTCGTCCAGACTGCCGTCGGTCAGTATCTGCATGGCCGAATTGGCCAACTCCATGGTAGCGATCTCATACTTTCCGTTTTCGCTATGGACCATGACCAGCATGCGGCCATCTGGGGAATACGAGGCCCTTGCGTTATAGGTGCCCTCGAAGGTCACACGACTGACCTTGGCGGACGGGATGTCATAACGATAGATCTGGGGTCGCCCACCACGATCCGAGGTGAAAACGATGGAGCGACCGTCGGGCGACCACGCGGGCTCGGTATCGATAGCATAGCTGCGCGTGATCCGACGCAGGACCTGGGACTCGAGCGAGATGATGTAGATTTCCGGATTGCCATCCTTCGACAGCGTGGCGGCCAGATAACGGCCGTCGGGCGACCAGGCCGGGGCGCCATTGATACCTTTGTAGGCGGCGATCTGCTGCCGGGCGCCGCTCTCGACGGTTTGGGCGTAGAGCATCGAGCGTCCGTTTTCGAAGGAGACATAGGCCAATCGGCGCCCATCGGGAGACCAGGCCGGCGATAACAAGGGCTCATCGGAACTCAGTATCCGACGCGAATTGAGGCCATCCGAATCGGCAACCTGGAGCTCATAGTGGCGATCCTTACCATTGCGGGCCTCCGTCACGTAGGCGATTTGAGTGGCGAAAGCGCCTGTCTCGCCGAGCAAGGTCTCGTAGATCAGGTCGCTGATCTTATGCGCGGTCTGACGTAGATTCGCCCGATTGGAGCGGAAACTGAAACCGGCCAGTTGGGTCCGGCGAAAGACGTCGAAGAGCTGAAATTGGATGGCATAGCCACCGCCCGAGGGCTTCATGTTCCCGACGACGATGCTCTCGGTACCTAGCAGACGCCAGTCGGCGAAATGGATATCCCGTCCACTGTGGGGTTGCGACAACA
>CAZASZ010000008.1:0-2794 GCA_964487925.1 uncultured Gammaproteobacteria bacterium | reverse complement strand
AGCAGACGCCAGTCGGCGAAATGGATATCCCGTCCACTGTGGGGTTGCGACAACATATCGTCCACTGGGACAGGGCTGAAGCGTCCGCTGCGCTGTAGGTCCGACATAATGATGCCACCGATGTCCTCCGGGGGCTGGCCTGAGTCGCCCTCCCATTCAAAGGGCACCACGGCGATCGGCTGCGCGCCTTCGACTCCCTGAGTAATCTCGATCGTCAGCGCTGCATTTGCCCAAGGCATGGGGACCGTCAGCAGGAATATAAACAGTATGCGAAAAACCTTAGTCAAACCTTAGTCCTCGGGATCAAACTTAATTTCCAGGTCACGAAACTCGTCATAGAGCCCACGGTCGTCTGGCAAGGGCAACGGAGAGGCCTTGTAAACCGCGTTGACCACCGACCTGTCAAACAGGGCATCACCACTCCCTACCTCGATACGGGCGCTCATGACGCCACCGTCAGGCGCTGGGCGAACCCTCACGATACAGGAAAGTCGTCCCTGGCTGGAAGGGGGCCGTAACCACTTACGCTCGATCTTCTGACGAATCAACATGCGATAGTGACCCAGGATCGAACGCACCTTCTCTGCGCGCCGGGCCGCGAGTTGGGTCTCTTCGGCCTGCAACTGCTCTTGCAGGGCCTTTTCTTCAGCAGCCTTGCGCTCCGCCTCCACTTGCTTGCGGCGTTCTTCAGCGGCCTTTTTCTCGGCAGCCTTGCGGGCTGCTTCCTCGCGCGCGAGCGCTTCGGCGACCGCCTTTTCGGCGGCCACTTTCTCGGCAGCCGCCTTTTCCCGGGCGGCCTTGAGGGCCACTTCCTTTTGATGCTTGCGCTGGGCGGCCAACTTCTTCTCTGCAGCCTTGCGCTTGGCCTGTTCTTTCCGCTTACGCGCTTCCGCAGCCTTCTTCTCGTTGGCCTTACGCCGAATCGCCTCTTTGCGCTTGCGTTCGGCCGCGGCCTTTTCGGCGGCTGCCTTGCGACGGGTTTCCTCTGCCTTCAGACGCGCGTCATCGACAACCGTGGCCTTGACGATCTGCTCTTCCTCTGCGCTACCACCCGGGGTCCGGTCGCTCGACCAATCGATACTGACTACCAGCAGAAGAAACAAGATCGCGTGTATGGCGATGGCAATCGTGATATCCCGGGAGGGACGAACGCGCGCCATGGATTAAGCCCTCACCGTGATTGCGATCGAACCCACGCAAAATTGGCTCAACGCCTTCCCCTCTGTGCGGGCGGCTCGGTCAGCATCCCGACACTGGGTGCGCCTGCGTCTTGCAACAAACTCATCAGCCTGACGACCTTGCCATAGTCGACATGCTGATCGCCGCGCACCATGACCGGGGTATCGGGACGATGACGCAGGACCGTCGAGACCCGTGAGGTCAATACCTCGCTTGAGACGCCGGTCTCCTGGCCATCACCGACACTCAGGTAGAAGCGTCCATCCGCGTCGATAGTCACGACCAGGGGCTCCTTGGTTTCAGGTATGGCGTTGGCTGCGGCCTTGGGCAGGTCGATCTTGACGCCTTGAGTCAGCAACGGCGCGGTAATCATAAAGATTACGAGCAGGACCAGCATGACGTCGATATAAGGCACGACGTTGATGGCCGAGATGGGTCTGCGGTGGGGTCTCCTTCTCATACTTAGCTTCCGGACGGTCGGACTCGGTTATGCTGAATACTTGCCATCAATGTCCCTGAAGCTGTCTCTGGATAATCCCGGAGAACTCCTCCAGGAAGTTGTCGCAACGCCCGAGCAGGCGCTCAGTGTCGTCGGTGAATCGGTTGTAAGCAACCACGGCCGGGATTGCCGCGAACAGACCCACGGCCGTTGCGATCAAGGCCTCGGCGATGCCGGGCGCGACCATGGCCAGGGTCGCCTGACTGATGTTCCCAAGGGAGATAAAGGCATTCATGATGCCCCAGACCGTCCCGAACAGGCCGACATAGGGGCTGATCGATCCGACCGTGGCCAGAAAGGTTAAATGGGTCTCGAACCGGTCGGATTGCCTGTTTAGCGCCACTCGCATGGCCCGGCGGATATCCTCCAAGGTCTCGGCATGGGCATGACGAAGCGGGCCGCCATCGTCCTGAAGGCGTTTGTAACCCGCCACGAAGATTGCGCCGCCACAGAGATCGGCCTCGACCGTGCCGGTGAGCCGGTCATAGAGTGCATTGAGGTCGCCACCGGACCAGAAATCACCCTCGAACTGATCCATGGCCCAACGCGCCTGCTTGAGTTCCCGCCACTTGCGCAGGATCAGTGTCCACGAGGCCACCGACGACGCCAGTAGCAATAGCAGGATCAACTGAACCGGGATACTTGCACTCGTCACTAGATGCAAGATGGACAGATTGGCATTCACTCCAGGATCTCCTTCATGGTCCTTGGCAGGCGTCGAGGACGCATGGTCCCCCGATCAAGGCACACGACCCTGACCTCGGCCCGACAGAGGCACGGTGTCTCAGACAAATTGGAATATTCAGATGGCTTTGGCATGTCGTCCGACCGCCAGATCCGCTGGGAAAACCGCAGGCCGGCTCCGCTTAGTTCCTCGGGTATGGCCGACACCATCAGCCGATCATTGAAACATGCCGGCCGCAGATAGTCTATATTGAGTGAACGCACGACGAAGATCGCGCCATCCTCCTCGGCGAGACGGTCCTGCTCAAACCCCAGACTACGCAGAAACTCTGTCCGGGCACGCTCTAGAAAGCGCAGATAGTTGGCATAATAGACGACCCCGCCACTGTCCGTATCCTCGTAATAGACACGTACCGGCCAGAGAAACATTGA
>CAZASZ010000007.1:0-51237 GCA_964487925.1 uncultured Gammaproteobacteria bacterium | reverse complement strand
CGACGCCCAAGCGGATCGTGACTCATGGACTCAAATGCAGGCCTTTTTCAAACAGATCTTCGACCGATAGGCCATTTTCCGCTATCGCCCCACGCTGGATCACAATACGGCTTCAAAGCCCTCAAATTGCGGCGGCCCGAGATAGATCTCCCGGGTCTTGCCGCCGGCCCCGGCATGAGCCTTGCGAAACTGTTCCGACTCGGTCCAGTTGATAAAGTCCCGTCTGCTTTCCCAAATCGAATGAGACGCGAACAGGGTGCAGTTCTCGTCGGTCGTGCCGTGGAGCAGGTGAAACGACTTGAAACCGGGCACGGTATCGAGATAGGTATCCCGGCTTCTCCAGATCTCTATGAATGCCGCTTCGCAGCCCGGTTTGATCCGAAAACGGTTCATGGCGATATACACGGTTCAGCTCTCCTGTGAAGGGTAATCTGTTGTTTCAAGTGACAAGGCCAACTGTCGGAAAACTTTACATTTAGCCAATGTAAGCAAAGACGAAAAAATTATAACCCATTAATTTATATGTGAAATAAATATTGGGCATTTTACTCGCGGTGGTCTTTTCATCCTCAGTGATGGCCGTGCCGAAACTGCAGCTTGGCCCGGGTAGCGCCTCGGATCCTAACTGGACCTACGATACCACAGACGAGACCTGGATCTACTCCGGAACCACCAACAACGCGACGCTCGCGGCGTATGCATTGGACGGTGCCTTCCAGTCGTTGCCGCGCACGGCCTATCTGTCGGTAGCCGCTACGCCCAAGACCAGCGATGCGACCGATGTTTTTGACATCACGGTTAAGAACAACGGGGTGTCTCTGTCCATGTTCGAGTCGGGTTTTGGCGCGCCGCCGATAAGCGACTCGAACCTGCTTGACAACACTCAGCACGACCTATCCTCGCACGGGATATTCGACACCTATTTCGAGGTCTACGCGTTCACCTTCGATGAGTCGTTCAGCCATATCCCGAATACCCAGGATGGCTCTCCGAGTCATTCCGACGGATGGCGCGAGCTGTTCAATATCTCGGTCAATTCGGTCGACCCCGCTGTTACGGGCCTGTATTTCGACCTCTATACGCTCAAGAGCGACAACAATGTCTACAAGTTCGCGCCCTACTCGCATGACGCCGGCATGGATATCCCCGAGCCGACACCGCTGGCACTTTCCGGGCTTGGACTGATATTGGCTGCGCTGTTCAGAGCCCGTCGCGCCTCCGCGCGAACGGTCTGACGTTCACAACACCCAGGGCATACAAGGCCGGCCTGAGCGCCGGCCTTTTTTTATCCGTCGCCCTTGTCGCCTTCGATAAAAACCGTCCGAACCCGGCTGACCAACGAGGCCAATGCGGGATCGCTCGGAACCATTCTGCCAAGCAGGTACTCGAGCAGCAATTGATCCGGGTATTCGAGAAGGCGAACGAAGGCCATTTGCTCATTGATGGAGAGTGTCGGATAGCTGCAATCCAGAAACTGCTGGAGCAAGAGGTCTAGCTCACTCATACCGCGGCGACACTGCCAAGCCAGCCTCTCGGCCGACGGAGCTGTGGACTCTGGGTTATCCGTCATCGCACCCACGCGGCAGCGAAATCAGATGGACTTGGATAGCAGACGTTTCTTGATCCGCCCTATGGCCTCGGTCGGATTCAGGCCCTTGGGGCAGACGTCAACGCAATTCATGATCGTGTGGCAGCGGAACAGCTTGTACGCATCATCGAGCTCTTCCAACCGCTCATTGGTCGCTTGGTCACGGCTGTCCTCAATGAAACGGCTGGCCTGCAGCAACGCGGCCGGACCACGGAACTTATCCGGGTTCCACCAAAACGACGGACAAGAGGTCGAACAACAGGCACAGAGGATACATTCATAGAGTCCGTCGAGACGGTCCCTATCCTCGGGTGTCTGTAGGTACTCGACATCGGGTTCAGGGTCATGGACCTGGAGGTAAGGCTTGACCTTGCGATACTGACTATAAAATTGCTCCATATCGACAACCAGATCTCGGATCACGGGCAGCCCCGGCAGCGGCCGAACCTCAATAGGCTGTTTAAGCGTAGAAAATGGCGTGATACAGGCCAGA
This sequence comes from uncultured Gammaproteobacteria bacterium, assembly GCA_964487925.1. Lineage (GTDB taxonomy): Bacteria > Pseudomonadota > Gammaproteobacteria > SZUA-140 > SZUA-140 > RI-283. Next base: position 49,156 of record CAZASZ010000007.1, on the reverse strand, counting down.
CCGTTGCGGCCGTTGATATTGAGCGCATCGGAGCCACAGACCCCCTCGCCACAGGAACGCCTGAAGCTCAGGGTCTCATCCAAGGCCTTGGCCCCGGTCAAGGCCTCGAGCAGCATGCCGTCCTCATGCAGATCGTCAACCTCGTAGTCCTGCATGAAGGGCTCCTGACCGGATTCAGGATCATAGCGATAAATCGACAGGCGTACACTGGCCACTCAGTAGACCCTCTTTTTCGGTGGAAAGGATTCTACAGTCAACGGCTTCATCCTCACCGGCTTGTAGTCCAACGTGCGCCCTTCCTGGAAATACAGTGAATGCTTGAGCCATCGCTGGTCGTCACGCTCCGGAAAATCGACCCGGCTATGCGCGCCACGACTCTCCTTACGCGCCAGAGCCGAACAGACCACGGCCTGCCCTATCGCCATGAGGTTCTCGAGTTCCAAGGCCTCGATACGCGCCGTATTAAATATCTGGCTCTGGTCATGCAGCACGGCGTCCTTGAGACGCTCGGTCAAAGCTGCGACCTTTTCGACGCCTTCCCGCATCACGTCCTCGGTACGGAACACCCCGCAATAAGTCTCCATCGTGAGCTTCAGTTCGTCACGCAGGCCAGCCACCGACTCGCCGTCACCCTTACGCTCCCAACGCAGCAAACGGGCCATGGCCTGATCGACGCTATCCATATCCAGCGGGCGATGATACCGCGACTCCTTGAGGTAATCGATGATATGGTTTCCGGCCGCTCGACCGAAGACGACGATATCGAGCAAGGAGTTTCCGCCGAGGCGGTTGCCACCATGGACCGAGACGCAGGCGCACTCACCGACGGCATAGAGGCCAGGAATCGGTTCTTCAGCGCCCTGTTGCATCGGCACTACGACCCGCCCGAAACGATCCGTCGGAATGCCACCCATAGAGTAGTGCGCAGTCGGAAAGACGGGGATTGGGTCCTTTATCGGGTCAACACCCAGGAAGGTCATTGCAAGGTCGCGGATACCCGGCAAGCGCTTCATAATGACATCCGCACCCAGGTGATCTAGTTTGAGTAGGGCGTAATCGCCTTTGGGCCCACAACCCCGTCCATCGCGAACCTCCAGGGCTATGGCTCGGCTGACGACATCGCGTGAGGCAAGGTCCTTGGCATGCGGCGCATACCGCTCCATAAGGCGCTCGCCATCCTTATTGAGCAGATAGCCGCCCTCGCCGCGCACGGCCTCGGAGATCAGCATCCCCTTGCCGGCCAACCCCGTGGGATGAAACTGAATGAACTCCATATCCTGCAGCGGTATCCCGGCACGCAACACCATACCCATGCCATCACCGGTATTGATACGCGCATTGGTATTCGTGCGATAGAGCTGGCATGAACCGCCGGTTGCGAGCAACGTGGTCTTGGCCTCGATGATCAAGGGCTTACCCGTGGCGATATCGAGCACTAGGGCGCCCAGAATCAGGCCCTCAATATCCCGGATCAGGTCGATGGCATAGTATTCGTCAAAAAAGTGCGTCTTGGCGCGGATGTTTTGCTGATAGAGCGAATGCAGAATAGCGTGCCCGGTACGATCGGCCGCGGCACAGGTCCTAGACGCCTGCTCGCCACCGAAATCGCGACTCTGTCCACCGAAGGGGCGCTGATAAATCTTGCCGCTATCGAGCCGCGAGAACGGCACGCCCGAGTGCTCGAGTTCGATGACGATCCGTGAAGCCGCACGGCACATATACTCGATAGCGTCCTGATCACCCAGATAGTCGCTTCCCTTGACGGTATCGTACATATGCCAATGCCAGTTGTCGGGCACGACGTTGGCAAGCGCGGCATTGATACCCCCTTGAGCCGCCACGGTATGAGAGCGGGTAGGAAAGACCTTGGAGACCACCGCAACCGAGGCGTCCGCTTGAGCAAGCTGCAATGCGGCCCGCAATCCGCCGCCGCCCGCCCCAATCACTAAAGTGTCAAAACGGCGCCGTTCGATTTCGTTCACAACCATCAGGTAGTCACCAACAGGATACGGATTGCCCACAGGGCGCAGAGAATCAGGAAGGCCCCGAGCAGGCATAGCATAGTGATCCTGGCCCCGAACGGGTGGACATAATCGAGAATGATGTCCCGACCGCCAACCCAGGCATGCAGGATCAAAGAGAGCAGGAAGAATGTGCTCGCGAGCGCCATGAAGCCGCTCCGCCACCAGGCCTGCCAGGCCGTAAAATCAGGCGGCGGACAAAACAGCAGGTGTTGTCCAACATAGATCAGATAGACGACCATAAGCACAGCAGTCAAGCGTTGAAGCAACCAGGCGCGTTGCCCTGACAAACCGCCGCTCACAGCCAGACCACCAGCACGAACGCGGTTACCACAAGGCCTGCCGCGAGCACTGCCATCGCTGAACTACGTGCTGTGACGCGATCGACGCCGACATCAAGGTCGATCAACAGGAAGCGGATACCGGAAAACAGGTGGTGGAAAAGTCCCCAGACGACAAACAAGCCCACGAGCAGTGCAGGCACGGACAGGTTCATGGCCTGGGCATACCCCTTGGGTCCGGACAAGGAAGTCTCAAGCAGGCAAAGCAGGAACGGGATGATCAGAATCAGGAATAATCCGGTAAGACGGTGCAGGATCGAAACAATCGCCGGGATGGGCATCCGGATACGAGTCAGGTTGAGAAAGACTGGTCGTTTGTGTGACTTTTTCGCCATGGCGTCAGTTTACTCAGAATCTATTGCGAGTCCAGTCCAAAGGACAAAAATCGGACATACTGCACATCGTCGTCGGTTCGACAACAACCTTTCACCTAGCGACCCCTTTCCTGCCGCATGATAGGCCAGGCACGCATCAGATACACGGCCATAGACCATAGCGTCAGAGCAGCGGCGACATAAAGCAGGATATAACCCACCTGCTCCACCGGAAAAGCCCCTATAGGCTCCCGATACAGCAGAAAGGCCAGGGCTAACATCTGGCAGGTAGTCTTGACCTTGCCGATCATACTGACGGAAACCTTCGCGCCCTTGCCAAGCTCGGCCATCCATTCCCTAAGCGCGGAGACCGTGATCTCGCGCCCGATGATAACTGCCGCCGCAACTGCCATCCAGGGATTGGGGTTAGCTGTCACGAGAAAGACCAACACAACGGCGACCATGAGCTTGTCCGCAACCGGATCTAGGAAGGCACCGAAGCGGGAGGTCTGACCAAGCCGTCGGGCAAGATAGCCGTCAAGCCAGTCGGTGATCCCAGCGAACACAAAGATGGTCGTTGTGGCGACATGGACCCAGCTATAGGGTAGATAGAAGACCGCGACGAATACTGGGATAAAGGCAATTCGCATCAGCGTCAGCGTTGTCGGCACCGTCATCATTGGCTTGGATTCAGAGGACTATTCACACGGAGAAATGTACCATAACTCCGTGCTTTCACTGACATTTGCGTCAGTCTATTTTTATCCGACGTCGCTACAACGCTCACAATCAGGCCCCATCCCCATGAAAAGCATCGTGGATGCGCTCCGCGAGCTCCCGACTAATGCCTGGAATGGCCTGAATCTCCTCCGTCTGCGCACGCGACACACCCTGGATGCCGCCGAAATGTCGCAAAAGCTGCCGCCGTCTGCCCGGACCGATCCCCGGAATCTGCTCCAGACGCGATGCGGTCCTTGCCTTACCTCGACGCGCGCGATGCCCGGCGATTGCGAAACGGTGCGCCTCGTCGCGGATCTGCTGAATCAGATGCAATGCCGGGCTATCAGATGCCAACCGCAAGGTTTCATTACTTTGCGGCAAATACAGCCACTCCTGACCCGGGATGCGCTCCGGCCCCTTCGCGACACCGACGATAATAACGCCCTCGACGCTAAGGGCTTGGAACACGGCCAGCGCCTCGTTGCATTGGCCCTTACCACCATCGATGAACAATAGATCCGGGGACTTGCCTTCGCCCTGAACTAGATGCCGGAACCGTCGCGTGAGGGCTTGGCGCATGGCGGCATAGTCATCCCCGGGCTGAATACCGTCGATATTGAAACGCCGATATTCCGACTTGGCCGGGCCACTATCGTCAAACACGACACACGAGGCCACGGTGGCCTCTCCCGAGGTATGACTGATATCGAAACACTCCATACGCTCAGGGACCTCGGCAAGGCCCAGGACCGACCGCAAGGCCGCATAACGGTCGGACATCAGGGCGCGACTACCGAGGTGTCTGGATAGATTCTGCTCGGCGTTGACGCGCGCCATTTTTAGCCACTGCAAACGCTCGCCGCGCGGACCGATAATGATACGCACCCGGCGTCCCGAGAGTTCACGCATGGCGGCTGCAAGCAGGTCAGCCTCTTCTCTGCCCAGGTGGGCAAGGATCTCTGGCGGGGCCTCCCGACCAAGATAGTGCCGCGCAAGAAAGGCCGATAAAACCTCGGCCTGCTCCAGATCCGGCGGACATTTAGGGAAAAACGAGCGATTGCCGAGATTTCGGCCGCCACGGATCTGAAACACATCGATGCACGCAGCATCCCCTTTCAGGGCGCAGGCAACGACATCGACGTCGGCGCTGAGATTCGATGTGATGAACTGGCGCTCTTGAAGGCGTCTCAGCGCCCCAATCTGATCGCGAAGCCGTGCTGCTTGTTCGTACTTCAACTGCTGGGCGGCAGCGTCCATAGCCGCAGTCAGATGATCGATAATGGCGTCGTTTTTGCCCTCGAGGAACAAGACCGCCGTATTAACGTCGCGAACGTAATCCTCGCGCGAAACCAAGCCCACGCAGGGCGCCTTGCAGCGCTTGATTTGATACTGCAAGCAGGGTCGCGTGCGGTTACGGAAAAAGCTGTCGTCGCAGTTTCGGAGTAGAAAGAGTTTCTGGATCACCTCCAGGGTGTCGCGTATCCGCCCTGCGTCCGGATAGGGCCCAAAGTATCGGTTTCCCTGGATCCGTTTGCCTCGATGCACCTTGAGCCTCGGGAAATCATGACCGCTCGAAAGCTCGATCTCAGGATAGGTCTTATCGTCCCTGAGCAGTACGTTATAGCGGGGATGCAGGGACTTGATGAGATTGTTCTCGAGGATCAGGGCCTCGTTGGCTGAACGTGTGACCGTGACCTCAATCCGCTGTATATGGCTAACCATGGCTCGCGTTTTGACTGAGGCATCCCCAGCCTTGAAATAACTCGACACGCGGTTATACAGATTGGCGGCCTTTCCAACGTAGATCACCTTGCCCGAGGCATCGATCATACGATAAACACCGGGCTGTCGAGGTAGCGATTTGACGAATGACCTGAGCTCTATCAGGCGTTCATCAGCCCCGCTATTGGTCACGAATCGGCATCCAACAACTGCCGCACGCGCCTAAAGACATCATCCAACATCTCGGGCGTCAGTCGCTTGGTTTGGGTGTTGTAGCGACTGCAATGATAAGAATCTATGAGCATTCTTCCACTTGGCAATACATGCTCCGCAGCATGGCCAAACGGAAAGGCCGAGACCTTGAGGCCAAGGGCGCGCAGGATGGATTGGTGCGATATACGCCCCAGCGCCAGCAACACCGTACCGGGCTGAAGTGCGCTGAGTTCAGCTGCAAGAAAGGAATTGCAACGCGCCATTTCGTCCCCGGTGGGTTTGTTCTGGGGCGGGACGCACTTAACGGCATTCGTAATCCGACAGCCGGTGAGTCTAAGCCCATCGTCCGCTGAGACGGACTGCGGCGCAGAACTGAAACCAAAGCGATAGAGGGTATCGTAGAGGATGATGCCGGCATGATCACCCGTGAATGGGCGACCCGTTGCATTAGCTCCGTGTAACCCCGGAGCCAGGCCGACAATCAATAGTTCTGCAGATGAATCGCCAAAGGCTGGAACCGGGGCTGTGAAATAGTCCGGGTATTTGAGACGAATGCTATCGAGATAATCCGCCAGGCGGGGACATGCGCGACAGTCGCTTGAAAAACACGCCCCCACCTGTCAAATCAGATTACTAAAGGAGCGTCGGCTACGGGTTCAACTCGGCGGTCAGCTTGGTCGTGTCGCCACGCTGACGTCGGGTATAGTCCTGGAGCTGGCGACGAGCAACATCAAATGCGTCGCGAATCGAGACATAGAGGTCTTCGCTCTGTTCTTTCTTGACCACGATCTCGGTGCCCGGGACCGTCATATCGATATGCACGTTATAGGTCATTCCTTGCTGCTTGTGGCGGTGGGGCACCTCTACGAGTACCCGGCAGCTCGTGATCCGATCACAAAAGGTATTGAGTTTGGCAGCCTTTTCGCGAATGTTTTCTTCGGCCGCATCTGAGAGTGAAATATTGCGGGTGGTGATTTGCAAAGGTAATTTCATGCAATGCCCTCTCGTTTAGGAGACATCAATGACGGTAAGTACCCGCCTGAAGCCCCCTGTATCATGTATCTTCATCCATCGCGGACATTACTCATCGCCCTCGAATCAAACCGGCGACGATGACCCAACAACAGATGGCCCGATCGGCAACTCCATTCTACCGCCATCCAAATCCCTTTGACCAGTTGTTACCTCTCATATTCTTATGTCGGCGGAAAGCAAAGATGCTCGATAACTACGTCATGGTCTGCGTCGGAAGCGCTCAAGACATCAATGATATACCTAGCGGCCCTTAAACAGGTCCGCCAGCTGCTCAAAGGGGCGATGGGTCGTCTCCTCATGGCGGACCGGGTCATCCCGCGTGCCCGTGCCATCGAGCAGGCGAGAATGCTCGTTGTCGTGGCAGTAAAGACACAATAACTCCCAATTACTACCGTCCTCGGGATTGTTGTCGTGATCATGATCGCGATGATGGACCGTCAGCTCGTGGACATTGCTATGATCGAACTCCCTGCAGCAACGCCCGCAGACCCACGGATACATCTTGAGCGCACGGGCGCGATAGCCCTGCTCCCTCTGCGCCCGATGCCGATTCGCATCGGCGACGATGTCATCCAGTCGTTTACTCATAACACCCCTCCTCGCTAACCTGTCCTGAACGATGCCCGATCGCTGACGTTGCATCTAGCAGTTAACATAAATATTCCACTCCAATGCTTGAATGCAAACGATAATGAGAACGATAATCATTAATGTTTGAGGGTGGGATGTCAACCCCTTACCCACAATCCCTTCGGCCGATACGGAGTGCTCACCTGCGACACCATGTCGCATTCCATGAGCCGGAAATACCTCTTATTATTTTGGGCGAATTTTATCTATCGGGAGTGCGGAAATATCATGCGGCTACGTCTTTTCACTACTCTGGCCCTAGGCCTGCTATCACTCGTCAACCTGTCCCAAGCACACGCCTTTCTCGGGCTCTGTTGCGCCAAATGCGGCGGCAACATGCCCATGAACATACCAGGAGGCGGTATCCCCGAGACCAAGGAGTTTCGCATCAAGATCAGCCCCATGTTCATGTCCATGGACGGGCTCCTGAATGGCGGTGATACCGTGGCTGCGGATGACCTGATCGGCATGCCCGTCATGATGGGGAGCCCGACCGGGAAATTCATGGCCGTGCCGACCTCGATGGATATGCGCATGACCAACCTTGCCGTCGGGTATAGCTTCACCGATACCCTATTCGGGGCCGTCATGTTCATGCACAAGGACAACGATATGAACATGCGCTTCAATACCATGATGACATCGATGACCGGGCAGAACGGCTTTACGATGAAATCCTCAGGTATCGCCGATACGATGCTCATGGGCAAATACAGGCTTTCCACCGATGACCCGTTGGTACCGACCCGACAGACCTCGCTGTTGTTCGGTTTGAATCTACCGACCGGATCGATCAACGAGCGCAATAATAATCACCCGCTGGCCATGCGGCAGACTGAACTGCTGCCCTACGGTATGCAACTCGGTTCAGGCACATTTGATCCAACTATCGGGTTGCTCTACCAGGGCTCGTCATCGCCCTACTGGTGGGGTGCAAATGCCCAATCAACCCTGCGTATCTATGACAATGATCGCGATTACCGCCTCGGCAACGAGGTTCGCCTCGACCTCTACGGCATGTACCAATTCCGCGCCAACCTGCTTGCTCAAATCCAACTCAACGGTAGCGCTTGGGGAGAAATAAAGGGGGAGGCAGACGAATCCGCGACCGGGCTCTCCGGCCATGCCACCAAGAACGACCCGACATCGCCCTACATGTCCCCACTCTGGGACCCGCAAAATTACGGGGGACGCAAAATTTTGGCCACGATCGGCCTGCAATGGCAACCGGTACCGCTGCAGATTGTAGATCTCACGCTGGGCGTACCGATCCACCAGCATCTGAACGGCCCTCAGCTCGAGGAGGATTATCGCGTCATGCTGACCTGGTATCTCGAGATCCCGACCGACGGAAGTATTCGTCATTTCGGCGCGAAGGCCGGAAACAGCAAACTCGGTTTTTAAGGGGAAAATATCATGCTCAGGAAAATGCTATTGCCATACGTTATTGTCCTCATCTCAGGGTGCGCCACTCAGCCAATGCAAATCCCTGAAATGGATTCGCCCGAGGCCAAATTATTTGTCTCGCGCTGCGGTGCCTGCCACGCACTGCCACACCCGGCGAGGAACACAGCTGCAGAATGGACCGACATCCTCGCTCTCATGGAAAAACGTATGAAGGAGCGCAATTTCCCTGCCTTGAGTGATCAAGAGCTTGAGACCCTCACGATATATCTACAAAGCAATGCGCGCTGAACTCACACCCAATAAGCGTTTCCCGATACTACGAATGATGGCCCACCTATCCCTCGGGTGGCTCTGCATTAGCGTGGCTAATGCCGCGCACGCCGCCGATTTTAAAATCGATAGACCGAAGACACGCCAATTCGCACCGGCATTTTCACTACCGGATCGTTCCGGAAAAGGGGTTTCTCTGGGGCACTACAGCGGCAAGGTGGTGCTCGTTAACTTTTGGGCGACCTGGTGCCAACCCTGTCGCGAGGAACTACCCGCCCTGCAGGCGATCTGGCAGCAATACAGACATCAGGGGCTCGTGGTACTGGGCATCGCGGCTGACAAGGAGGATCAACGGATCGTCTCGGACTACGCCAACCGAATCGGTATCGACTTCCCCATATTGTTCGACCCGAAAGGAACCGTGCGCAACCAGTACGAGGTTATCGGCCTGCCGATGAGTTATCTAGTCGGTCGGGATGGAAAGTTCAGCGGCCGAATCATTGGCTTTCGGGATTGGGAGTCCGAAGGAGCCCGGACACTCATCGAGGACCTGCTGGAAGACTAACGACTTATACCGGCATGACGATCAACCAACTCTGGAGTCATCATCGAGGCCTATGCGCAGCACTCCCGAGCACATAGGCCTCGAACAGCGCCTGTTTCAACGCCAAGTCGTCGGCTAGATCTTTATCCAGACATCGTGAAGCGATTTCCTGCAGATTGCAGTGCAGCTTCCGCTCCAACCATTCACGCTCAAAACCTTCGCTATCGAAGCCCTCGTCACCGACAAAATCAGCGGCGAAACCGGTGACCTCGTCGAATTCGAGCGCGCTCATCATCATGACGTCATGTTCGTAAGAATAGGGACCGATACCGCACTCATCGGCAATATGCGTATAAAGACAAGGCAGTTCACCAGCCATCTCCATATGCTGATCGAGATCAATCATACACTCTGGACGGTGATCGGCGCCTTTGAAGGAAAACGGCAGGCTGACTTTCATGAGATTTTTTGTCATAAGGGTAGTCAATCTAGCAGAGTGTCGTTGAAGACGACAATCCCCATTCCTAATACCGCTTCGGCCGTTTCTGTAGCTTCCGCTGCAACGTTCGCCGGTGCATGTTGAGCGCACGAGCCGTGGCCGAGATGTTGCCACCGTGTTCATCAAGGACCTTCTGAATATGCTCCCATTCGATCCTATCAACCGACATCGGATTCGCTGGGATCGCAATATCGGCCTCGGCATCGGTCTTGGCGAAGGCACGGACAACGTCATCGGCATCGGCAGGTTTGGCGAGATAGTGCACTGCACCGAGCTTGATGGCCTCGACCGCCGTCGGGATGCTTGCGTATCCGGTCAGGACGACAATTTGAATCTCCGGCATCGCGTCGACGAATTCGCGAACCAGATGCAGTCCCGACTCCCCTGGCATCTTGAGGTCAATCAATGCGTGAGTAAACGACCCCTGCGCGGCGGCCGCACGGCCGGATACGACATCGCAGGCCTCGGTAACCTGAAACCCCCGGCGGCTGAGTGCTTGGGCCATGATGCGACGAAAGAGCTCGTCGTCGTCTACCAGCAACAGAGTAGGCTGATCAGACATTGCCACCCTCAACGAGCAGCGTCCCAAGCGGTATCGTAAGCAAAACCTCGAGCCCCTTCGGCTCACGGTTTTTGAGTCGTACACGCCCCCCGAGCCGCTCCACAACGGAAAAGGCCAGATAGAGTCCGAGCCCCTGCCCCTCCTCCTTGCTCGAGACAAACGGGGTGCCGGCGGACGCCAACATTTCCGGCGTCATGCCAGGGCCCTGGTCCCGGACCCATAATTGGAGAGCCGACTCGGACCAACTCAGACATACGTCAATCCGTTCCGATGAGGCGTCGGCAGCGTTATTGAGAATATTCAGCAGGGCCTGCGACAAGGTCCGGTCGGCCAGAATTCGGGGCGCGAGGCCCATGCCTTTTCGCTCCAAGCAGCATTCCGTACCCGGCCGCGCGCTTTCAAAAGAGTGGATCAAGTCGTCGATGTAGCCATCAAATGCTACGGCCCGACCGCCCTCCAGACGCCCCTGGCGGACCCCGGCCGTCATCTCGGATAGGATGCTCTTGCAGCGCTCGATCTGCGATCGCATCAGACCGGCCTTCTCAACGAGATAAGGATCGTCCTCGCGCTCATGAATGAATTCATTGGCGATCACAGCAATGGTCGAGAGCGGTGTCCCCAACTCATGCGCAGCCCCCGTGGCCAATGTCCCCATGGCCACAAGATTCTGGTCCCTCAGGGCCTGCTCACGAGCCCGACTCAGGCGCTCATCGCGTTCACGCAAACCGTTCGACATTCGCACCACGAAAAACATAATCAGCGCCACGCTGAGCATAAAACCGAACCACATGCCCTGCACGTGAAAGCTGAAATCAGACTCATGTCCATGCGTGATATGAGGCAAAGGCTGAAAATAAAACATGAGCGCCGTATAGCTCAGTATCGTCAGTCCCGACATCGCCCACACATAACCCTGCGGCAAAGTAGCGGCCACCGTGAATAAGGGCAGGAGAAACAGCGAAACCAGGGGATTGGACGACCCGCCCGTGAGGTACATCAAACCAGCGAAGATCAATGTATCGAGGACGACGTGAGAAAAAAATACCGGCTGAGAGATACCGCCCGGCAACCCACGCAATTGCATCGCAGCAATGAGGTTGAGCAGAAACTGCAAACCAACCAGGACCCACAAAGCCTCAAGGGGCAAGGCCATATCAAGGACACGACTCGCGACCACGATGAGCGCGAGCTCGAAGGCGATAACGATATACCGAAGCCCCATGAAGCGCCGAAGATTGAGCGCCTCAATGGGCATGGATGATGACGATGGATCGCTACGCATGCCTTGGGTGTGCGGGCCTTTCTCTATGGAATTCCCATCAATTATACATGCGTAACGACCTGGCGCCGGCACGTGCGGCATTCTGTGGCATGACACGAACAAGGCATCACGCCAAGCGGCTATTCAGCTCACCGATCAACGCTCCCGCCATTGCAAAACCAGACCATAGATAACCGGAAGCACCAGCAGAGACAGTAGCGCCGTCGTCAACATGCCACCGACCATGGGCGCGGCGATACGTTGCATGACCTCCGAACCAGTGCCGCCGCCGAACATGATGGGCAACAAACCGGCAATGATGGCCACTGCCGTCATTGCAATGGGACGAACCCGTTCCGAGGTCCCAGCAAACACCGCCTGCTGAATCTCAGTCGGAGTTAAGTTAACCTGTTCAACGGGTATCCCCCCAAGCCGCGCGCGGTCATGGCGCAGGTTGACAACAGACTCATCGATGAAGGTCAACACCAAGACCCCAATCTCGGATGCCACTCCAGCCAGCGCGATAAATCCAACAACAACTGCTACTGATAAATTGAAGCCGTAGCCATAGATCACCCACACGCCGCCGACCAGGGCAAAGGGAATGGACAACATCACGACTAGAGGCCCACGCAGATTGCGAAAATTGAAATGCAATAACACAAAGATCGCCAGCAGCGTTGCCGGCACGATAATCCTCAGTCTGGCAGCGGCGCGTTCCATATACTCGAACTGACCGGACCAGGTCACCGTATATCCGGGCGGCACTTTGATTTGACTCGCCACCGCTTGTTTCGCCTTCGTGACAAAGCTACCGATATCGGAGCTGGAGATATCGACGTAGACCCAGGCATTGGGGCGGGCGTTTTCGCTCTTGATCACCGGCGCGCCACGCCGCAGTGTGAGATTCGCAACCTGAGAAATCGGAATCTGCTGTCCACCGGGCGTGGGAATCAGGACGCGGCGCAACTGCTCAGGGCTGTCTCGGTAATCACGCGGATAACGCAAATTGACGGGATAGCGCTCCAGGCCCTCAACGGTGTAGGTCACGTTCGTGCCGCCGATGGCGGACAAGATGACGTCCTGAACATCGCCCACCGTCAAACCGTAGCGCGCGGCCGCATTACGATCGATGTCAAAATCCAGAAAATAGCCGCCCACGGCGCGATCGCCGAAAGCGGACCGGGTCTCGGGCAGCGTCTTCATGACTGACTCGATGGCCGTTGACAGCTCCTGCAGGACGCCTAAATCAGGTCCGCCGATTTTGATACCGACCGGGGTCTTGATACCGGTCGAAAGCATATCGATGCGCGTCTTGATCGGCGGCGACCAACTATTGGCGAGGCCGGGAAAACGGATCGCGCCATCTAGCGCCGCCATAAGGTCATCGGTCGTCCTCGACGGGTCAGGCCACTCAGCCCTGGGTTTGAGCCGAATGACGGTCTCCAACATCGATAGTGGCGCCGGATCGGTAGCGGTCTCCGCGCGCCCGGCCTTGCCGAATACCGACTCGACCTCCGGAAACCGTTTGATGATGCGATCGGTCTGCTGCAAAAGCTCCTTGGCCTTGGTGATCGAAATGCCCGGAAAGGCCGTCGGCATATACAAAATATCTCCCTCATCTAACGGCGGCATAAATTCACTTCCGAGACGGGATACCGGATAAGCCGTTGCGATGACCACTGCCAGCGCCAGCGCAATCGTTAGCCCGCGCCAGCGCATGGCAAGAGACAGCAGTGGCGTATGTAGCGCATGCAGGAGGCGATTGACCGGGTTCGTCTCCTCCGGAAGGATGCGGCCACGAATAAACCAGCCCATGAGCACCGGCACCAAGGTAATGGCAAGGATAGCCGCAGCGGCCATGGCATAGGTCTTGGTAAAGGCAAGCGGCGCGAACAGACGCCCCTCCTGGGCCTGAAGGGTAAACACGGGCAGAAAGGATACCGTGATGATCAACAAAGAGAAAAACAGCGCCGGCCCCACCTCGTGCGCGGCTTGTTGGATCGCTACCCTACGTTCCAATGCCGTTAGCTTGACTTGCGTGCCGCCGACCTCAGCCTTGGCCCGACCCGCCCGCTCCAGGTATTTGTGGGCGTTCTCAATCAGGACGATGGCGCCGTCGACCATGGCGCCTATAGCAATGGCGATACCGCCCAGAGACATGATATTGGCATTGATACCCTGCCAACGCATGCACAGAAAGGCCATCAGGATACCGATCGGTAACGATACAATCGCCACCAGCGCGGAACGCGCATGCAGTAAAAATATCAAGCATATCAAGCTAACTACCGCAAACTCCTCAAGAAGTTTATGCTGTAAATTATCTACCGCCCGCCCGATCAGCCCGCCACGGTCATAGACCGGGACGATCTCCACCCCGTCCGGTAAGCCGGACTTGAGCGTCTCAAGCTTGGCGCGCACGCCCTCAATGGTGGAGAGCGCATTTTCTCCGGCGCGCATGATCACCACGCCACCGGCAACCTCTCCCTCGCCATCAAGATCGGCCACCCCTCGGCGCAGCTCGGGACCCAACTGTACGGTCGCGATATCCTGCAGGCGAATCGGCACGCCCTGGTCATCTACCGCCACCGGTATGGACTTTAGATCATCGATCGACTTGATGTAGCCGATGCCTCGCACCATATATTCGGTCTCGGCCATTTCTATGAGTCGCCCGCCAACGTCGTTATTGGAACGGCGAATGGCCTCACTGACCCGGGACAACGGGATATGAAAGCTCAACAGGGCATCGGGATTCACGACCACCTGATACTGCTTGACGAAACCGCCGACCGACGCGACCTCCGCAACCCCGGGGACGGTTTGTAACGGATAACGTAGATACCAGTCCTGAATCGAGCGCAGCTGGGCCAGATCATGTCTGCCGCTTCGATCGACGAGGGCGTACTCATAGATCCAACCAACCCCGGTGGCATCCGGACCGAGGGTCGGATGGGCCTCTGCGGGTAGACGACCGCTAACGTAGTTCAAAGCCTCGAGGACACGGGAACGCGCCCAGTACATATCGGTACCGTCCGCAAAGATGATATAGACGAACGAAAAACCAAAGAAGGAATAGCCTCGCACGACACTGGCCTTGGGCACTCCCAACATGGACGTGGTTAAAGGATAGGTCACCTGCTCCTCCACAACCTGTGGAGACTGCCCCGGATATTCGGTAAAGACGATGACCTGGACATCCGACAGATCAGGAATGGCGTCGAGCGGCGTCGACCTGATGGCCCACAGGCCGCCAATGACCAGCGTCACGGTAGCGATCAAGACGAGAAAGCGATTGCGCAGCGACGCGTCGATAATGCCCTTGATCATGGCCGCTGTCCCTGGCCTTCCCTATCGGTCTTCATATGACCGCCATTCGCCATGCCGGGCATCGTCATGTCATTCATATGATGCTTCTGCGGCTCTGCAGCATCCATATCCTTCATAGACATACCGGAGGCCGGCGCCTCGACCGGCGTTGCCTGATTCACCTCAAGCATCTTGGCCGTGGCCTCGCGTAGCTTTGATTCCGAGTCGATCATGAACTGAGCGGAGGTCACCACGGACTCTCCTACCTCAATACCGGACAAGACCTGAGTTTGCCCGCCACTGCTGACACCGATCGTCACGCCCCGAGGCTCGAATTTACCCTTATCTCGCACCACAAAGACCTGATCGCGGCTACCTGATCGAACGATGGCTTCGCTCGGTACGACTATGGCATCGATCTGACGATTCGCGCTGATCGTAACTTCGGCGAACATCTCGGGCTTGAGCTGGCCATCGCTATTGTCGAATACCATACGCACCTTGACGGTGCGGGTCCTAGCCTCAAGGTAGGGATAGATATAGGCTATTCGGCCATGGAAGTCGCGGCCGGGAACGGCGGCGACCCGAATGATGGCCCGATCACCCTCCTTTACCCAGGGGAGGTCCTGTTCAAAAATATCGCCATAGACCCAGACCGTGGACAGATCTGCGATGCTGAAGAGTTCGGTGCCTGGGGTCACGTACTGCCCCTCGCGCGCGCCCACCTTGATGACAACGCCATCGAATGGGGAATGGATATGCAGGGTCTTGTGTACTTTGCCCGTCTTTTCAAGCTCCCGAATCTGATGTTCCGGCACGTCGAGCAATTGCAATCGCTCGCGCGCGGCATGGACGAGATCGCCCGCCCCCCGCCGGATATCCGGAAACGGGCTGTCCGCCAACGTAGCCGCGTTCTTCAGGGCCAGCAGGTATTCCTGCTCGCTGGAAACCAACTGCGGCGAGTAGATCCCCAGCAGGATATCGTTCTTGCGTATGCGCTCGCCGGTCTTATCGACCCGTAGGTTGTCTATCCAACCTTCTATCTTGGGGTGCAACAAGGCCAGATGTTCTTCATCAAAATCGACCCGGCCCGCGGCATGGACCTCACGAGACAGGTTGCGACGCGTTGCCGGAGCAGTACGCACACCCACGTTCTGGATGGTGACGGGGTCAATACTGACCGTCCCCGCCGGTTCGCCGGCGCCACCAGCCTCGGCGTAGACTGGGATATAGGCCATGCCCATCTCATCCTTGGCCGGAACAAGTGAGGTAATTGCCGGATTCATGGGGTTGCGGTAGAAAAGAGGATGCTTCTCAGGCGGCGACGTGGTTGCCGATGGCAGCATCGGAGCCATGGCCGTTTGACGGGCCCACCAGTAACCGCCCCCAATGCCCGCCGTCAGCGCGATGAGCGCGATCGCAAATCTATTAATATTCATCGAAGTTCTCCTGACCGGTGGCCGCGAACAAACGGGCCAGGGCCTCATGGGCCTGACTCAAGGTCAGCCAATAACGTGTTTGATAGCTGAACAGGGTGACCTGGGCACGAATCAGGTTGAGAAAGTCGACTTTATTGACCTCGTAACCAGATCGCATTGAGGCGACGGTTTGATTGGCCTGGGGAATGATGCCCTGCAGGAACAAGCGCGTCTGTTGGCGGGCGCGCACAAAGTCCGCATATGCCACCGCTACTTCGCTGTTTACGCGATTCGTGACATCCTGCTTCTGAAAGCGTTGCTCCAGCAATTCACGCTGACGCTGATCCAACCGCCGATCCTGACGTGCACCCGCAAAGACCGGCAACTTGATATTCGCTGACAAAGAGAGCAAATCAGCGCGCCCCGACCCATCCGGATTAGCCCCGGAACGCAGGCCGTATGCTGCCCCCAGAGTGACATCGGGATAGTAGTCCTTGCGCGCCAGATCAATGCCGGATTGGGCCATAGCGATGGCCGCATCCTGGCGCATAAGGGCGGGCCGGTGCTGCCCGGCCCGTTGCAAGAACTCGGATTCAGGGGGGACATCGGGTAGATTTTGGTCAATAAGGACAGGCAGGATCACGACCCGGCCGACTTCAACCCCCATCAGCGTATTGATCCGCACCGCATCGGTCTGGCGCTGATTACGCAAGACCAGCTCTTGATCGAGCATTTTGGACAGCTCGAGCTGCGCCAGCAAAACATCCTGTTGCAGGCCTCGACCAACCCGATACTTGGTTTGCGCGATGGTCACAAACTGCCGCAATAACGCCTGATTCGAAATTACAATCTCAAGTGCCCGGTCGAGATAGGCCAGGCGCCACCACAGCGTCCGAATATCCCGCACGAGTTGCAGGCGCCATTCCGAGACGTCGTAGTCGGCCATTCGAGCTTGGTCGTCGGCAACCGCCGACATCAGGCCAAGCTTGCCCGGAAAAGGGAAGGTTTGTGCCAAACCCAGCTGTAGTTGGGTCATGGCCTCCTGCCCGACCGCGAAGCTATCAACAGGTAGATTAGCGGCCTGCAGTGAGAGACTCGGGTCGGGTAAGGCGCCCTTCTGGGCCGGCACCTGGCTTAAGGCCTGCGCCCTGGCGCGAATCGCCTGTAGGCCGGGGCTCCCTTTGAGGGCCACACGGATGGCGTCTTCCACGATCAGGACCGTTCCGCGTTCAGCTGGGATCGTCCCCGTGACTTGAATTGGAACACTGGGGATTGGAACGCTTGTACTTGGCGCGACTGTGGTCGCTTCCGAAGCCGCATAGGCTGTCACAACGGACAGCATGGTAGCCACCACAATGATCCATTTCATGTTCTTCCTCTCTTCCATTGCCAGACCCGGTCACGGGACAGGGCCGGACGCTTTCTGACGAGAACGTCCATCAAGACTAGACGCAGATATCAGTACCTCAACCGGCGGATACCGGCCGATACGATCAGGTCAAAGAGGAATCGGGTGGTCTAAGGAAGGAAAAAACGAGTAATGGCGGGTGCGGTAAGCGTGGCGCCAACGCATCAAAGGCGAACACGGGGTATTGCAAGGAAAGGGGACACGACAAGAGTCCGACGCAGCTCATGGCGCAATGGTCGCACATGGCGCACTGGCCGGTGTGGCACGTCGGCATAGACGATAGCTGGTGGCCAGTGGAGGCCCCGGACACAGACGTCATGTGCATACCGGATTGCCCCGCCATCTGGCTCGTCGACATCACCCCCGGCATCGGGGTCGCCATAACCTGCCCCATGGCCGAACCAAGATGCCCGAACACCATCACGATGCTCAGTAGCCAGGCAGTCAACTGTCGATGCTTGATGCTCATAGGATTTGTCAGTCTAGCGTAATATCGATATTTCTGCATGAGATTCCGGTCCACAATGCCTTCGATATCGGCCGGAAGGCTAATGGGAACAGCGATTTTCCGGATTTTGCCTTGACGGAACCGATCGATCTAATCCCAAATATCGCCTTCGAGCAAGCGTACATTTCGCCTGATGCGCGAGAACGCAAGCGGAACACAGCGCTACTGGCACCTACTTGTGGCTTATACTTGGCGCACTAATGGGATTAAACTGCCAGTCTTATGTTGATATATATCTCACTGCGTAATTTATGAAGCGCCATTTATGAACCAGGCAGTGCTATCCGGGCCGGCATACCGAGGTAGCGGACGGCTACGCATTGCTCTGGTGGGTCGGCCCAATAGCGGCAAGAGCACGCTGTTCGACACAGTAGCCAGCACCAGCGTGGATCACGGGCGCCTGGCCGGCACCGACATGGCCTATCAACGCTGCACGGTGCAGAGCGGGGTCAATGACGTAGAACTGGTCGACCTACCCTCATTCAGTTCACTGCAAAACCTGCAAGGGGACGACCTTGAAGGGTTGAAGTATCTGTTGTGGGGCGACAACCAGCCCCTCATCGCCGCCCACGAACAAAATGAGGCGCCAACCCCGTTCTCCCGACCGCATTTGCTCATCCATATCGTCGACGCCAGCACCCTGGACCGACATTTGGAGCTTACCCTCGAACTCATCGAGCTGGGCCTGCCAATGGTCATGGGCCTGAACATGATGGACGAGGCTCGACGCAAGGGTGTACTGATCGATATCCCACTACTCGAAAAGGAACTCGGCATCCCGGTAGTGCCGATGACCGCCATCAAGGGTCATGGTATCGCACGCTTGTTTGAAGAAGCCGTCACGGCTGTGCGCGTCAAGGCGTGTCCCTTGCCGCAGCCGTCTGGCGAACACATCCGCCCTTGGGGTGCAAAGCTCCTGCACGCGGTAAACCGCCCTAAGATCCGTAGGGCCTTCTCCGTGCCGCTACCGTTCATGGTTCGGCAACTCAAGCAAGCAGACGACTATTTTTGCCGAGAGCTCACCGCCCACTTCCCTGACACAGCAACCGAGGTTGAGGCCATACGACAGCAGGCCGATACCACATTGCCTCGGCCACTGGCCGAAGAGGTGACGGCCGATTATCAGCACAGGGCGGCAGGCCTATTCCGACGGGTAGCTCGCCTGATTCACCGATCCAAAACCATCACGCTGGAGGATCGGCTGGATGCTGTGTTCCTGGATCCGCGTTGGGGACTGATCGGTAGTCTCACCCTGTTCGCCATGGTGCTCTACGTGGTGTTCGAGGTTAGCGCCGGCATCGATGCCATGACTTCGGCACGGCTTGCGGAGTGGGTCTCAGCCTGGCATCCGGTTAGTACGATCGGCGTTGTGGGTCGGGCAGTGGTCGACGGCCTAGTCGGCCTTATCGGCATCGTCGTGCCCTATATGCTGCCGCTGGTACTGATGCTTGTATTGCTGGAAGAGATGGGCATCATGCAGCGCGTCGCGTTCGTGGTGGACCGGTTCTTTCACTACATCGGTCTGCACGGCAAGGTCGCCGTACCGTTCCTGCTGGGGCTTGGGTGCAACGTACCGGCCATTGCCGCAACACGTAACGCGGCTTCCGGGCGCGACCGCATTGTCGCATCGCTACTGATTGCCTTCGTCCCTTGCTCGGCCCGTTCCGCGGTCGTGCTGGCGCTGGGTGGCAAATACCTCGGCGGCATCGGTATCTTCGGCATCTTCATGCTGAATCTACTGATCATCGCGCTACTCGGAAAGCTGCTGATACGACGCTATCCAGACATTAGTCCGGGCCTGATCCAGGAGATCCCTGCCTACAAACTGCCGAAAATGAAACCTGTGCTCCACCTGACCTGGCGGCGCACTCAGGACATCCTGACCATTGTCACGCCGCTGCTGGTCGGCGGCAGCATCGTGCTCGCCCTGCTGCATCATGTCGGAGCGGATGCCTGGATCAATCAGGCGCTAACCCCGATCAGCGTATGGGCGCTCGGACTGCCTGTGGTCCTCGGCGTACCCATCCTGTTCGGCGTGCTGCGCAAGGAGCTCTCCCTGCTGATGATCTATCAGGCTCTGGGTACATTTGAGGTCGGACAAATACTCGATTGGGTCCAGATCAGCACATTCCTGGTCTTCCTGATGTTCTACGTACCTTGCGTTTCCACCTTTGCCGTCATGCTGAAAGTTATAGGTCGCCGCGATGCGCTGTTCTCAGTAACGCTCTCCATTGGAGTGGCCCTGATCTCGGCTATGGCGGTGCGCTTATTGCTGGAAGGAAGCCGTTTTTTGGTGGCGTCATGACGACCAGCGTTTCTCAGTACCGGGACATACACGCCCGGATGCCCTGTCACAACGCTTGATTCGCCTCAACCGGTAACACCCTATCCAGGTTTTCCGCGACCTCGGCCGCGATATCCATACGCAGTGACTGTTCACCAGCGCCGGATAGCGTCTCATGGATTCGCAATACGGCCGGGCAATAATCATCCGGGGCCATAGCCGAAAAATCTCCCTGGCGCGAGGCCGCGACGAGGGTCTTTGTGTCGAGGTCGGTGGCCGCCAACTGATCCATGATGGGGCCATAACGCCAGAGCATGCCGTCATTGCCTTCAATGGATCGAATCTGGTCGTTGAGTTCCCGACGGATCGGATACTCAAAGCGGTTCTTCATGATGAGCCAGACCACGAGCGCGGCCACCGTAGACGGGATCATGAGGATCCAGACCAGCTTGAAGAAGACCGTATCGTTGATCATGGCGCGCAGCCAGGAAAAATAGCCCAGGCCGAAACCAAGGCTGTAGAAAATGATGGCCGTCAGCGCCGCCCGCAGCAACGCCGACGCCATGAGCGGCTGCAGACGACGCCGAAATCTGAAGGCCTCGAGGTCATAGGTTGCCTCAAAGCTGGCCAGAATATCCTTCTGCAGCCGCCTTCTCGATTTAGGTTTTTCAGCCACGTTGGAGACTCACGCCATCACTCATCCGTCACGCAGCCAAGCGAGGCATCGCTGACACACTTGATATATTTATAGAGTGTGCCGCGAGTCGCCTTGTAGGCCGGCATCTGCCATGCCGCACGCCGGACCTCGAACTCGGCATCGCTGACATCGACATCGAGCTGGCGCTTGGAGGCATCGATCGTGATGACGTCACCATCTTTAATCAGGCCGATCGGACCGCCTTCCTGGGCCTCGGGCACGACATGCCCGATGATGAATCCGTGTGACCCGCCGGAAAAACGACCGTCCGTAATCAGAGCCACATCTGAACCCAGACCCGCGCCCATGATGGCCGAAGTCGGGGTTAGCATCTCGGGCATACCCGGACCGCCCTTGGGCCCCTCGAAACGGATCACGACGACGTCGCCCTTCTCGATCTTGCCCTGTTCGAGGGCCGCGAGCATGTCCTCCTCGGAATCGAACACCCGCGCAGGACCCTCGAAGCGCAGGCCCTCCTTGCCCGTGATCTTGGCGACCGAGCCGCCGGGGGCAAAATTGCCTTTGAGAATCTGAAGGTGGCCACTGGACTTGATCGGGTCCTCCAGCGAACGGATGACCTTCTGTTCCTCGGGCAGACCCGGCACGCTGGCCAGGTTCTCGGCGATGGTCATTCCTGTCACGGTCAGACAACTGCCGTCCAAAAGTCCGGCCTCAAGCAGGTACTTCATCACAGCAGGAATGCCACCGATGTTATGCACGTCCTCCATGACATAACGCCCGCTGGGCTTGAGGTCGGCGATGAACGGAATCCGGTCGCTGACAGTCTGGAAGTCCTCGATGCCAAGCTCGACACCCGCGGCGCGGGCCATGGCGATTAGATGCAAAACAGCATTCGTCGAACCGCCCAGGGCCATGATGACAACCATGGCATTCTCGAATGAGGCCCGGGTCATGATGTCGCGCGGCTTGATATCGTTCTCCAGTAACTTGCGGATCGCGGCGCCAGCGCGACGGCATTCGGCGATCTTGCCGGGTTCCGTGGCCGGCATTGATGAACTGTAAGGCAGACTCATGCCCATGGCCTCAATCGCGGAGGCCATTGTATTAGCCGTATACATACCGCCGCAGGCGCCGGGACCGGGACAGGACTTGCGGACGATATCCTCTCGGGTGTCGTCGTCAATGCGCCCGGCGATGAACTCGCCGTAGCTCTGGAAGGCGGAGACGACATCCAGGACCTGATTGCCACGATGTCCCGGACGGATCGTGCCACCGTAGACCATCAAGGCGGGCCGGTTGAGACGGGCCATGGCGATCAAACAGCCAGGCATGTTCTTGTCGCAGCCCGGAATCGATATATTGGCGTCATACCACTGACCGCCCATGACCGTCTCGATGGAGTCGGCGATGATGTCACGAGATTGCAGCGAGTAGCTCATGCCGTCCGTGCCCATTGAGATGCCGTCGCTGACACCGATGGTGTTGAACCGCATGCCGACCAGCCCCGCATCCTGAACGCCCTGTTTGACCTCGGCGGCGAGATCGTTCAAATGCATATTGCAGGTGTTACCCTCCCACCAAACACTGGCGATACCAACCTCGGCCTTGTCCAAATCGGTACGCTTCAGGCCCGTGCCATAAAGCATGGCCTGCGAGGCGCCCTGAGATTTGGGCTGGGTGATCCTGGTGCTATAGCGGTTCAAATCGTCTGTCATCTTTCCTCCGGAAACTTGCTAAGATATGCGGTTTGGACGGCATTCTAACGCATTGCCGTCTCTAGCAGAATCTCGGAAGACGATGAACATGCCCCAACGACTCGAAAAGAAGCTCCTCCACTACACCCGCAAGGCCATCGCCGATTACGGCATGATCGAGACCGGCGACCGCGTCATGGTCTGCCTGTCGGGCGGCAAGGACTCGTTCACACTGCTGACCCTGCTCCGGCAGCTCAGCCGACGCGCCAACGGTCGCTTCGAGGTCTTCGCCTACACCTTGGACCAGAGCCAGCCTGGCTGGGACGACACGGCCATGCGGGCTTGGCTAGAGGAAAAGGAGATCCCCTACGAGATCGAGACCCGCAACACATACGGCGTGGTCAAGGAAAAGATCCCCGAGGGTGGCACCTATTGCTCGCTCTGCGCTCGCCTGCGGCGCGGCAATATCTATCGCTATGCCGAAGAAAACGGCGTCACCAAAATCGCCCTCGGCCATCACCGCGACGACCTTATCGAGAGCATGCTGATGTCCATGCTCTACAGTGGACAGGTCCGTTCCATGCCGCCCAAGCTACTGACCGACAACAAGCGCCACATCGTGATCCGGCCGATGGCCTATTGCCAGGAGCGCGACATCGCGGCCTACGCGGAAGCAGTCGGATTCCCGATCATCCCCTGCAACCTGTGCGGCTCCCAGGAGCATTTATCACGTCAACGCGTTAAGGCCTTGATCGCGGATTTGGCCCTCGAAAACCCCAAGGTCCCGAGCAATCTGCTGCACGCGCTTGGCAGTGTTCAGCCTAGCCAACTCATGGATCATCGCCTCTGGGATTTCAAAGGACTCGATGCGCAACGGAATTTGGACCGTACCGCCACCGAGGACGATGACACCGAGGCGCTCCTCCTGCCCGAGATCACGCACATCCCGCTCGAAGCACTCAGTCGGCGAACTTGATCACACCGGTGTGTTTTAGTTATCTTCTTGATTGGTCGATAGAACCGCCATGCCACACCCATTCGCACGTCAAGGAGATTCAGGAATGATATGTATTAGACATTTTGCCGCCCCAGCCACTTGCGCCCTGCTTGCGCTGTCAAGCCAGGTTCACGCTGTCCCCTTCAACTCCATCGACCCCAGGTCATTGGCCATGGGCGGTACCGGTGTTGCATCTGGCACCAGCGCGAATGCAGGTTTTATGAACCCTGCCCTGCTCGGCGCGGCAGGTGATGGAGACCGCTTCAGCCTGGAGCTGCCAATCATAGGTATCCGAGTGTTGAGCGAAGACAACGTCATCGACGAGTTGAACAATCTCCAGGACAGCAATGTCCAAAATAACCTGGAATCGGCAATCAATACCTTCAACGCTACGCCGACAACCACGACCGCGGCCGCCGTCGGCACTGCCGCGACGGATCTACAGGTCCAACTCGCCAAGCTTAATAACAAGGCGCTTCAGGGCGAATTGCTCGCCGGCAGCGTGGTTGGCATCCCAGGCAAGGCGTTTGGCGCCTCGCTCAACATCAGCGCCCGGGCCGTGATGGGCGGTCGCCTGAATATCACATCGCAGGATGACCAACTGCTGACGGACATCGCGACCGCCGCTGCAAACCCTACCACGCTCGCAACTGACGCGACCGTCCTGAATGTATTGGGGGGGCAAAATCTCGACCAAATCCTGACCTCGAACCTTGAGGCCAGGGGTGCTGTAATCGGTGAGGTCGGTCTGTCGATGGCCAGAGAGTTTTCGATCTTCAGCGAGAAGGTCTCGTTTGGCGTCACGCCCAAGGTCGTCCGCGTCAATACCTACAACTATGTCGCCGACGTTAATACGGCCTCGATCAGTTCAAAGGATGGCGAAAAGGACTACACCGACTTCAACATCGATCTCGGCGTCGCCAAGCAGTTGGACAAAAGCTGGAAGGTCGGCCTGACCATCAAGGACCTTGTCTCTCATGACTACACCACAGTACTCGGTAACACCATCAAGATCGAGCCTCAAGCCAGAGCTGGTGTGGCCTACGACAATGGCTGGCTGGCGGTTGCCCTAGATGCCGACCTGACCGAAAACGCGCCAGTGGGCATCGAAACATCCAAGACGCAGAATATCGCCATTGGCGCCGAGATCGATGTCTGGGATACCGTACAGCTCCGTGTTGGCTATCACGATAATATGAGTCAGAGCAGCGGCTCCGGAACCCCAACCGTAGGTCTGGGCTTATCGCCGTTTGGCGTCCATATCGATCTGGCCGCTGAATATTCGGACAATAACGGAACCGAGCAAATCGGCTTCGCCGGGCAACTGGGCTTTCGCTTCTAGGCTTAAACCATGATTCGAACCGGCACGCGCCGGTTCTCTGGAGAGGGGGGCGCAGTGCGCCCCCCTCTTTTTTTTCGCCCAACACCTTGAAACCCCCTATTCCGTCCCTATTATTTACTGGACTCGATAGACGGGCGCAGCAGGCCCGTATCGGGAATAACCGAACTTTAAACTACAGTTTCTTAGATCCTATCTCTTAAGGAGGATAAAACCCCATGAATCTTCGTCCGTTACATGATCGCGTCGTCGTCCGCCGGCAGGAAGAGGAGCAGACCAGCCCTGGTGGCATCGTGCTTCCGGACTCCGCCACCGAGAAACCCGTTCGCGGGGAAGTCATTGCAGTTGGTAATGGCAAATTACTCGACAGCGGCGACGTCCGCCCGCTGGATGTCAGCGTTGGCGACAAGGTTTTGTTTGGCAAGTACTCCGGCACCGAGGTCAAGATCGATAGCACCGAGTACCTCGTGATGCGTGAAGACGACATCATGGCCGTCGTCGAGGGCTAAGCCCCAACATCGAACAGTCTCTACAACTTATTAAGATCGAGAGGAAAAAGGACTATGTCAGCAAAAGAAGTGAAATTCGGCAACGACGCCCATCATCGCATGCTGGAAGGCGTCAACATCCTGGCCAATGCCGTTAAGGTCACCCTGGGTCCCCGTGGCCGCAACGTCGTGCTCGAAAAGAGCTACGGCGCGCCCACCATCACCAAAGACGGTGTCTCGGTGGCCAAAGAGATCGAGCTGGAAGATAAGTTCGAGAACATGGGCGCTCAGATGGTCAAAGAAGTTGCTTCTCAGACTTCCGACATCGCTGGCGACGGCACCACGACCGCAACTATCCTGGCTCAGGCTATCCTGCGTGAAGGCATGAAGGCCGTCACCTCCGGCATGAACCCGATGGACCTGAAGCGCGGCATCGACAAGGCCGTGACCGCTGCCATCGACGAGCTCAAGAACATCTCCAAGCCCTGTACCGATGACAACGCAATCGCCCAGGTCGGAACGATTTCCGCCAATGCCGATGAGTCGGTCGGTCGCATCATTGCCGACGCCATGGGTAAAGTTGGCAAGGAAGGCGTCATCACCGTCGAGGACGGTTCCGGACTCGAAAACGAGCTTGATGTCGTCGAGGGTATGCAGTTTGACCGCGGTTACCTGTCGCCCTACTTCATCAACAATCAGCAGAACATGAGTGTTGAGCTGGAGAACCCCTTCATCCTGCTTCACGACAAGAAGGTCTCCAACATCCGTGAGCTGCTTCCGATACTCGAGGGCGTTGCCAAGTCCGGTCAGCCGTTGCTGATCGTTGCCGAGGACGTCGAGGGTGAGGCCCTGGCCACGCTGGTCGTCAACAATATCCGCGGTATCGTCAAAGTTGCTGCCGTCAAGGCCCCTGGCTTTGGTGACCGCCGCAAGGCCATGCTGGAAGATATTGCTATCCTGACCGGCGGCCAGGTCCTGGCCGAAGAAGTTGGCCTGACGCTGGAGAAGGCCACCGTGGAGAACCTCGGTACCGCCAAGCGCGTCCAAATCACCAAGGACAACACCACGATCATCGATGGTGAAGGCAAGCACGTCGACATCGAGGCCCGTGTCACGCAGATCCGCGCCCAGATCGAGGAGTCTTCCTCCGACTACGATCGCGAGAAGCTCCAGGAGCGTGTCGCCAAGCTGGCTGGCGGTGTTGCCGTCATCAAGGTTGGCGCTGCCACCGAAATGGAGATGAAAGAGAAGAAGGCCCGCGTCGAAGATGCCCTGCACGCCACTCGCGCCGCCGTTGAAGAAGGCGTCGTCCCTGGTGGTGGTGTCGCGCTGGTTCGCGCACTGCAGGCCATCAAGGACCTCGAGGGTGACAACCATGATCAGGACGCCGGCATCAACATCGCCAGCCGTTCCATGGAAGAGCCCCTGCGTCAGATCGTCACCAATGGCGGTGGCGAGGCTGCGGTTGTACTCAACGCCGTTTCCGAAGGCAAGGGCGCTTTTGGCTACAACGCCGCCACTGAGGCCTATGGCGACATGCTCGAGTTCGGCGTCCTCGACCCGACCAAGGTCACGCGCACCGCACTGAAGAACGCGGCCTCCATCGCCGGTCTCATGCTCACGACCGAGTGCATGGTCGCCGAACTGCCCAAGGAGGAGTCTGCTGCTCCCGACATGGGTGGCATGGGCGGTATGGGTGGAATGGGTGGCATGGGCGGCATGATGTAATCATCCCCCCTGCAACCTGGATTTCGATCCAAGAAACGGCCCCGGGTCCCCCTGGGGCTTTTTTTTTGGCTCAGGTTCCTCCCAGAATTAGTCAGAGATCCCCAAACCGTCATATGGCACAATACGGACATACACAATTCGTTTAGGCAATAGACCCCACCCATGATCGTCAAACTTGCACTGGCGTTGATCCTGATCGCCATTCTCTGGACGCTGTTGCGGCGTTACGGACAGCTGACGGAGACACAACGAAAGGAGGCCTTGAAACGCTGGACCCTACCTGCAGTCATCGCCCTGTTCGTCGTGTTGGCCCTCACCGGGCACCTGAACTGGCTGTTCGCGGCAGTGGCCTCCGTGTTCGCACTCGTGAAGACCATGCTGCCCTCGTTGCTACGTTACCTACCCTTGCTAGCGCAAATGAGAAATAAGTCGACCACCGACGAACAAGCCCGGCAAGGACGTACGGATCAAGGAAATGGCACAACGCGCCCGAACGCGAAGATGGATTTGAAACAGGCCCACGACACCCTCGGCACCCAACCCGGCGCGACCAAAGAGGAAATCATCCAGGCCCACCGCAAACTCGTCCAACGCGTCCACCCGGATCGCGGCGGCTCGGCTTATTTGACGCAGCAGATCAATTTGGCCAGGGATGTTTTGTTGGATGATCTGGACGAAACGGACGCAGCATAATCCCTAGCGTGTAGTGGCGAACCTTGTGTTCGCCCCTACACGAGTCCCTGATCAGGACTCGAACGGATGATTCAGGATGATGGTCTGGATGCGGTCCGGGCCGGTCGAGATGATGTCGATGGGTGCGCCTGAAAGATCCGAGATGCAGGAAAGATAGTCGCGGGCGGCCTTGGGAAGGCCTTCGTAACACGTAACGCCGACGGTCGATTCGCTCCAACCCGGCATTTCCTTGTAGATAGGCACGCAAGCCGACATGGCGTCGTTGCCGCTGGGAGCAAGATCCAGGATCTTGTCGCCGCAACGGTAGCCCGTGCAGATTTTGACCGTTTCCATGCCGTCGAGGACGTCGAGCTTGGTCATGCAAAAGCCGGACAGGCTGTTGACCTGGATCGAACGCCGGATGGCCGGCAGGTCGAACCAGCCACAGCGACGCTGGCGGCCGGTGGTGGCGCCGAATTCATGGCCTCGCTTGCCAAGATCTTGGCCGACCGCGTCGAAGAGCTCGGTTGGGAACGGTCCTGCACCGACTCGGGTCGTATAGGCCTTCGTGATGCCGATGACACGATCAAAGCTTAATGGACCGAGGCCACTACCGGAAGCCGCTCCGCCTGCCGTCGTATTCGATGATGTCACGAAGGGATAAGTGCCATGATCGATATCGAGCAAGGTGCCCTGCGCACCTTCGAAAAGCATATGGGCATCGGACTGAGACAGGGTATAGAGCCGGGCGGGAACATCGCAGATCATGGGCACGACTTTCGCGCGATGCCCCATCAAACCGGCCATCGTCTCCGCCATGCTGACAGGCTCGGCGCCGTAGAGCTTGGTCAAAAGGAAGTTGTGGTATTCAAGCAGGGCTGTCAGCTTGCAATCCAGGAAGTCCGGCCGACGCAGATCGCCGACATGCAGGCCGCGACGCGCAACCTTGTCTTCGTAGGCCGGACCGATACCGCGACCGGTCGTACCGATGGCTTCACGCCCACGGGCACGTTCACGGGCCTGGTCCAGCGCGATATGGCTGGGCAGGATCAGCGGACACAGATCGGAGATTCGCAGCCGTTCGCAGACCGGCACACCTTCTACTTCGAGCGTGGTGATCTCTTCCGCCAGGGCATCGAGCGAAACCACGACGCCGTTACCGATAAAGCATTCGACGCCTTCGCGCAATATGCCGGAAGGGATCAGATGCAGGACAGTCTTTTTACCGTCGATGACAAGGGTGTGTCCGGCGTTGTGCCCGCCCTGAAAGCGCACGACCGCACCTACGCGATCCGTCAGCAGATCAACGACCTTGCCCTTACCTTCATCCCCCCATTGGGTCCCAACGATGATGACCTTTTTGCCCATGACGACCCTATATCTAATGATTATTTAGTAAGTAAATACTCCACCGGCTAAAGCGGGTGGCTTCGGGTTACGGCTAAAAGCCGGATTGATCGGCCGTACGGCCGATTGTCCCCTCTCCCAAAACTGGGAGAGGGTTAGGGTGAGGGCTCATAAAACAACCTCGGAACCTTCACCCCTCACCCCAACCCTCTCCCCAACAAGGGGAGAGGACGTAAAAGCAACATTGCCGCCTAAAGGCGTGAGATTTTAAATCCCCTATTAAAGGACTTTAAACTCGGTGTCACACAGCACGCTCAGGAGAGCAGCTCCACGCCCCAAACACCGCTTCGGCAAACGATCTCGCGATCGCAATCCATCTCGGCTGCCCCACCGGTTTGTTCGGGTAACAGATAGATTACGCGTTCACCATCGTTACGCAACTGCCGAATCAACTTGCGGAGTGCTTCGTCGTCCGTCCAGATCGGCGCCAAAATTCCCCTGGGATGCCGGTCTTCGCGACGATTCGCAAGCGCCAGTAATGTCTTGAGATCGGCACTGAAGCCCGTTGCCGGACGGGTACGACCGAACAGGCGTCCGATCTCATCATATCGTCCACCACGAGCGATTTCATGACTGTGGCCGTCGGCGAAGGCCGCGAACACGACACCGGACTGGTATCGATAACCACGCAGCTCGGCAAGGTCGAAATGTGGGATGATGGTCGCCATCTGACAGCGCGCGGCACTCGCAAGCTGCTGCAGGGCATCCATCGCCTCGCCGACCACGGGACGGGCCTTTGCCAACCGGACGCGAGCCTCGTCTAGCACCTCGGAACCACCGTTTAGATCGATCAGCGCGGCGATCATCTCCCGAACGTCGGAGTCTATTGCCAGTGACGCGATGTATTCATCGAGCTCCGCTCGCGCCTTGCGCTGCAAGATCTCAAAAAGGGTGGCTTCCTGTCTGGCATCGAGCCCAGCCTGATCGGCCAGAGAACGGAAGATGCCGACATGGCCGAGGTCAATATGAAAGTGTTCGAGCCCGGTCACGCGCAAGGCCCTGACCATGAGACGCAGGATCTCGATATCGCTCTCAATACCGGCATGGCCATAGATTTCGGCCCCGAGCTGCAAGGGATTGCGGGAATGAGCGAAACCCGACTGACGGGTATGAAGGACGGCGTCCAGATAGCAAAGCCGTGTCGGAACATCACGCTTCAGACGGTGGGCATCGATACGCGCGACTTGGGGTGTCATATCGGCGCGCACACCCATCAGGCGACCGGTCGATTGATCGATGAGCTTGAAGGTATCGATCTCTAAATCATGCCCGACGCCGATAAGCAGCGACTCAAGATACTCGATCAGCGGCGGGATCACGAGCTCGTAACCCCAGCTCTGGAACATATCGATCAGGTCGCGACGCAGACGTTCAAGGCGTTCTGCCTCGGGTGGCAGATATTCCTCGACGCCGGCAGGCAAGAGCCAGCGATTAACCTCATCGAACACGTTCGAACTCACCAATACACCCTCAAATCAAAATCTTCGATACGCTCGGTCGACAGGCAGCTAAACGGCGTAAAGCAGGCCCAGGCCGATCAACATGCTCACCAGCCCGGCAATCCTCAACGCCCGATCATCCATCTCCTGAAATCGGGTCATCGCGTCACGCAAGAACCTGGGGTTCAGAAACGGCAACATCCCCTCGATGATCATTACGAGGGCCACCGCCCTGAGCAGGTCCTGCCACATGGCTGTTGTCTATTATCAACGCGCTAGCGGGTCGGCTTTCCAGCGGTGGCCTTCTCCGGGTCCTTGAAATAGTGAAAGAACTCGTTATCCGGGCTCAATACCATGAGATCGGACTTATCGCGGAACGTCGACTTGTAGGCGGTCATACTGCGATAAAAATCGAAGAACTCAGCATCCTTCTGGTAGGCCTTGGCATAGGACGCCGTTGCAGCCGCGTCACCCTGACCACGGATCTCTTCAGCCTGCTTGTACGCCTCGGCCAGGATCACGGTGCGCTGACGATCTGCATCGGCCCGGATCCGCTCAGCGGCCTCAGCACCCTGAGAGCGCAGTTCCTTGGCGACACGAGCACGCTCAGCCTCCATACGATGATAGACCGAGGTGCTGATCTTTTCGGGCAGGTCGATACGCTTGATGCGTACGTCCACGACCTGGATTCCGAACTCATGCGCCTGGGCATCGGCATTGGTCTGCAGTATGGCCATGATCTGCTTGCGCTCGCCCGAGACCACCTCTTGGATGGTGCGCTTACCGAACTCGGCACGCAGGCCATCCTTGATGATCTGGGACAGGCGGATATTGGCGCTCACGACGTCGCCACCCATAGCGGTGTAATACTTGGCTACGTCGCTAATTCGCCATTTGACGAAGGAGTCCACAAGCACGTTCTTCTTCTCGGCCGTCAGGTAACGCTCGGGATCTGCATCCAGCGTCTGGATACGGGAATCGAACTTGCGGATGTTATTGATAAACGGAAGCTTGAAATGCAGACCGGGTTTGTAGTCGGTAC
Source organism: uncultured Gammaproteobacteria bacterium (assembly GCA_964487925.1). Taxonomy (GTDB): domain Bacteria; phylum Pseudomonadota; class Gammaproteobacteria; order SZUA-140; family SZUA-140; genus RI-283. The sequence goes on along the minus strand of CAZASZ010000007.1, from coordinate 17,223 downwards.
GGACAATTTCACCCAAGCGGAACAGGACTGCCAACTCGCGCTGCTCGACGGTAAACGTCGACAGACTACCGAGCACGACAACTACCGCTGCGAAGGTCAATAAGACGCCTTTGGATTGCAACATCTATCGTCCCTCCCGGGTTCTGAGTGTTTCTCGCGATCTCAGGTCGTTAGTCGCGGTCTGCGCCTGGGGCTTCGGCGCGTTAACCTGGCCGCCCGGTGGCAAGGAAGTGCCGGCGACGCCACCCGATGGCAACGGTGTCGCGGCGGTACCGCCCGACGACATCAGGCGATCAAGGGGAAGATAGACCAGGTTATTGCCACCCTTGACATCGATCACGGCCTTGCTGGTCTTGCTCAAGATATCCTGAACAGTCTCGATATAGAGCCGTTTACGCGTGACATCGGGGGCCTTCTCATACGCGGCCAGTATAGATTCGAAGCGCTGGGCATCACCCTCAGCGTGCAGGGTAACCTGGGACTTGTATGCATTGGCGTCCTCAAGCACACGGGCCGCGGCGCCGCGGGCCTTAGGCAGGATATCATTGGAATAGGCCTCGGCCTCGTTCTTGAAGCGGACCTCGTCCTCTCGAGCCTTGACGGCATCGTTGAAGGCGTCCTGGACCTCTTCAGGCGGCTGGGCATCCTGCATGTTGAGGCTAGTGATCAATAGACCCGACTGGTAACGATCGAGGATCTCCTGAGTCAACTTATGGGCAACCGTGACGATCTCGTTACGCCCCTCGGTCAGCACAAAGTCCATCTTGCTCTTGCCGACGACCTCGCGGATCGCACTCTCGGTGGCTTGCTGAAGGGTCTCGTCCGGATCCTTGACATTGAAGAGATAGTCCTTGGCGTCCTTAACCTTGTACTGAACGGCCAGTTTGAGATCGACGATATTCTCATCCTGGGTCAGCATCAGGGCCTCGTTATTCAAGGAACGACTGCCCTGCCCCGTCAAGCCAGAACGATACCCGATCTCAAGGTTGCGAATCTGCTCGATGTTGACGACCTCGACCTTTTCGATCGGGAACGGCAGGCGCCAGTGCAGGCCCGGTTGTGTGGTATTTGCATAACGACCAAAGCGTGTCACAACGCCTCGATCGGCCTGGTCGATAGTATAGAAACCGGATACGCCCCAAAGCACCAGGGCAATCAGGAATATAGCCCCGACGCCCATGGAGGCGAAATGGCCACCGCCACCGGCACCCTCGCTGCCGCCGCTGGGACGCTTACTGCCGCCCTTCAGGCCAAACATCGCGCGGAGCTTTTCCTGTATCTGCCGAACCACTTCATCGAGATCAGGTGGGCCCTGGTCGTTTCCGCCCCAGGGATCTTTGTCCTTTCCCGGACCCTTAGGGTCTCCAGGTTCATTCCAAGCCATACGTATGCTCCGCTTCGTTCATGCAAAAAAACACCGATCCTGATGGTGTGTCAGAACCCTATTGGGCCCCGCAAATAACCAATGGTTCAGCGCGCTGATTGTAGGGGGTGTGAACCACCATCGCAAGTCCGACTCCCGCCGATGGCTGCGTTGTGACAACCGTCCTGACGCAGGAGATAGTCGAGCGTCGACGGATCCACCCGGATATCCACCAGCCAGCCGCCATTTTCGTCAACCCTTTCACCCTCGACGATGTCCCAATCAAAGAGCTGGGCATGCAACCGCCCAGCCATGGGTTCCAGCCGCAGACAATAGCAATTCACCCCTCGGCCGTCGGTATCCCCGACCTGCCATTTACCGTCCAAATATTCACGCAAGACCTGTCGCAACAGATCGATACCGTCCCCGGTCAACGCCGACAACCAAACCCTGAGTGGACGCCCGCTACCATCTCGGTCGATCCTTGGCTGGACATGATCGAGGCGGTCGATCTGATTGAAGATCTCGATCTGCATGATGGAATCGGCGCCAATCTCTTCAAGCACGTTATTGACTTGCTCGATCTGATCGTCCGGATGCTCTTCATGTGCATCGACCACATGCAACAGCAATCCGGCTTCGACCGTTTCCTCAAGCGTTGCTCTGAAGGCTGCCACGAGGCCATGCGGCAGATGACGCACGAAACCCACGGTATCGGCCAGAATCACGTGCCCCTGCGGCGGCAGACTAACCTGTCTCAGCGTTGGGTCAAGCGTCGCAAATAACTGGTCTGCCTCGTAGACATGCGCTCCCGTGAGGCAGTTAAACAATGTCGACTTGCCTGCATTGGTATAGCCCACAAGCGACACCGTCCGCACATCCGACTTGCGCCGCGACTGACGCCTCAGCTCACGCTGCCGACTTACCTTTTCCAGACGCCGGTTGATCTGCTTGATCCGGTGTCCCAGCAAACGTCGATCAGTCTCAAGCTGAGTCTCACCCGGTCCGCGAAGACCAATACCGCCCTTCTGCCGCTCAAGGTGAGTCCAACCCCGCACAAGCCGGGTAGACAAATGCTCCAACTGAGCCAGTTCAACCTGCAATTTACCCTCGAAAGTCTGCGCCCGCTGGGCGAAAATATCGAGAATCAGGCCGATTCTATCGACCACCCGACAGGACAAGGCTCGTTCTAGATTTCGTTCCTGAATCGGGCTCAATTCATGGTTGAACAACACGATCTCTGCGTCATGTTGACGCACAGCCTCGGCGATCTCCTCAACCTTGCCCGAACCCACGAACATACCGGGGTCGGGATGGCGGCGGCGCCCCAAAATCACATCCACCGGCACCGCGCGCGCAGCCAACGCCAGCTGTTTGAACTCGCTCAGAGACTCATCAATCTTGTGTGAATGAAAGTCCATGTGGACCAGTATGGCCCGAGTCTGTGCAGAGGATTCAGTAGGCAATCAGATGACCTCGGCGAGAGATACCCGCTAAGGGCTCTGCGCCAAACACGCAGAGCTCTGTTTCAAAGACCGGTTCATACCGGATACCGGCACGAACGGATAGGTTTAAAGTATTGAGTCTGACGGCGCATCATCTCCAGTGAGCCCGAGCTTGCCGACGTTGCGCGCCGGAACGATGGTCGAGATAGCATGCTTATAGACCATCTGGCTCACAGAATTCTTGAGCAAAACGACAAATTGATCGAAGGACTCGATCTGCCCCTGTAGCTTGATTCCGTTGACAAGATAGATGGAAACGGGGATGTGCTCTCTCCGGAGCGCATTGAGAAACGGGTCTTGTAGTGATTGCCCTTTAGCCATTATTATCATCTCCTTTAATGCAATAGCTCAGCGACGTCTAAGACGGAGCCAATCGTTGTTATTCTCGTTTGTCTGGCATAGCTTTCGTCAAATCGACCATAGCAAAAAAGGCCTTGATGGTGGTTTAAGAAGACCTTCGCCATCACCGCATCCCTCATGAGCTCAATGTAGTCGTCATTCGATGTCTACTTATATAAGGGCTTAGTTAGATATTTCAACACCACATCCGCAAGATTCTCCCGAGTTGCCTCCTGGGTCAGGTCATAGGTCTCCCGACGCATCCAAGTCATTTGCCGCTTAGCGAGTTGCCGGGTCGCGTATACGGCCTGCATGCGGGCCGTATCAAGGTCGATCTCACCAGCGAGATACTGCCAAACCTGACGATAACCCACAGAACGCATCGACGGCAGCTCGCAGTGCAAATCTCCGCGCCGGAATAGACCTTCAATCTCATCGACCAGTCCCGCCCCGAACATCACCTCCAATCGCCTCTCGATACGATCGTGCAAGACACCACGATCGGCAAACTCCAGGCCGATTCGGATCACGCGCCAAGGCAAGGTCTCCCCAGCCTGTTCGTGAAACGAGGTGAGCGATCGACCAGTGATCTCATATACCTCCAGTGCTCTTTGGACCCGCTGAGGATCATTCGGGTGGATTCGCTGCGCGGCAACCGGGTCGATCTCGGCCAGGCGGGCATGCAAGGTCGCGAGCCCGTCCGTGGCGAGTTCGGTGTCGAGACGAGCGCGCACGGCTGGGTCGGCCTGTGGCAACGGTGACAGGCCGCTCAACAGGGAACGAAAATAGAGCATGGTGCCGCCCACCAACAGCGGGATACGGCCCGCTTCGCGAATCTCCTCCATAGCGACAAGCGCATCAGCGCGAAAATCCGCGGCGGAATAGGATTCGGCCGGATCGCGGATATCGATCAGGCGGTGCGGCGCCCGCGCCAGGACCTCAGACTCAGGCTTGGCCGTACCGATATCCATGCCGCGATAGACCATCGCTGAATCGACACTGATAATCTCGCAATCGAGCTCGCGGACCAGCCGGACGGCCAGATCCGTCTTGCCACTGGCCGTGGGCCCGGCCAGCATAATCGCGGCCGGTTTATTCACGGCGCAGCCGATACAGTAAGACGCCTTTACTTTCGAGCTGGGTCGTCGTTATAATGTGCGCCCTTGTTTGTATGACAATCATTTCTATCAACACACCTACAGGAAAACGGGATTCATGCCTTCAGTCCGAGTCAGAGAAAACGAGCCGTTCGAGGTTGCCCTCCGCCGCTTCAAACGCGTCTGCGAGAAATCGGGAGTCCTTTCGGAGACCCGTCGCAGGGAATTCTATGAAAAGCCTACCTCTGTGCGCAAACGTAAGGCCGCAGCGGCCGTCAAACGCCAGCAGAAGAAGCTCTCCATGGAACGCATACGGATGACCCGACCCAGCTTCTGAGCTGCGTTTCGGTTTAAGTCTCTGGCGGTATAAACCCCTGAACATAGTTCAGGGGGGCCAAGTTCCGGGTAGCTCTCGATTCGTGGCCTTTACCGCCCAAGCAGTACTGCATTCACCTCAAGATGACCATCACATGTCCGAGTCCCTGAAGACCCGCCTGCAGGAAGACGTCAAGACCGCCATGAAGGCCAAGGCGCGCGAGCGCCTGGGCGCGATTCGGTTGATCATGTCAGCCATCAAGCAGCGCGAGGTCGACGAGCGTATCGAGCTGGACGACGCTCAGATCATCGAGATCCTTAGCCGCATGATCAAGCAACGGCGTGATTCACTCAAGCAATTCACCGATGCCGGACGCCAGGACCTGGCCGAACAGGAGTCCTTCGAGATCGACCTGATCCAGGAATATCTGCCCCCGGCGCTCGACGATGCCGCTATCGTAACGCTGATAGATCAAGCGATCGCCACAACCGGCGCCAGCTCCGCCCGCGACATGGGCAAGGTCATGGGTCAGCTCAAACCTCAGATCCAGGGCCGCGCCGATCTCGGTCAGGTCAGCGCGCTCGTCAAAGCCCGATTCCAGGGCTGATGCGTCCGCGCACTCAATATAACCCACATCGCCTTTACGCCTCAACTATCTGTTTTTCGAGATAATCCTTGAGCGGCAGGATCCCGCAGCAATTTATCGACTCGCTCATTGATCGCACCGATATCGTCGATCTGATCAACGGTTATGTCCCGCTGCGCAAAGCTGGCCACGAGTTTGTCGCCTGCTGTCCCTTTCACAACGAAAAGACCCCATCCTTCACAGTCAGCCCCCGCAAGCAATTCTATCACTGCTTTGGCTGTGGCGAGCACGGTACGGCCATTGGCTTTCTCATGGAATATGGCCACATGGACTTTATCGAGGCCATCCACGAGCTCGCATCCCGGCTCGGCGTCGACGTCCCACAGCCCGAGCATTCCCGAAAGGATACCACCGCAAGCAGTAGCAGCCCCGATATCTACAAGATCCTGGATCGCGCTACCGGAGTCTATGAGCGCCTGCTCGAGGAAGACGAGGTTGCGCAAGCCGCGCGCGACTACCTGACCGACCGCGAACTCAAGGCGGAGACCATCCAGACCTTCCGCATCGGCTTCGCCCCCGAGGCCTGGGACACCCTGAGCCGGACGCTGGGCAGTGATCCGGCGACCCACAAGGCATTGATGGATGCCGGACTGCTAGCGACCAACGACAGCGGCCGCAGCTATGACCGCTTCCGCAACCGCGTCATGTTTCCTATACGGGACAGCAAGGGCCGGGTCATCGCCTTCGGTGGCCGGGTCATCGGCGACGGCGGCCCCAAGTACCTGAATTCACCGGAAACGGCCGCATTCCATAAGGGTCGCGCCCTCTATGGGCTTTATGAGATGTGCCAGTCCATGCGCAAGATCGAGCGCATACTGGTCGTCGAGGGCTATATGGATGTCATCATGCTGGCCCAGCATGACATCCGCTACGCCGTGGCCACACTAGGCACCGCAACCACCACCGCCCATATCCATCGCCTGCTACGCCTAAGCCCCGAGATCGTGTTCTGCTTCGATGGTGACCGTGCTGGCCGGGATGCCGCCTGGAAGGCCCTCAAAACCGCGCTGGCGATCATGAGCGACGGTTATCAAATCCGCTTCATGTTTCTTCCTGAAGGTGACGACCCCGACAGCCTAGTCCGCCGCGAGAGCCGCGCCGGACTCGAAAACAGAATCCAGGACGCCCTACCCTTGTCGCGCCTGCTCCTGGACCAGCTCAAAGATTCTGTAGACATGACGACGCCCGAAGGCCGCGCCCGCCTCGGCCAGCTCGCGCGCCCGCTCGTCGGCGAAATCCCGCATGGCCTGTTCCGGGAGATGATCCTGCAGGAACTTTCAAACCTGACAGGCGTCGATGTAGCAGGGCTGGAGAGATCGCTCAATCCTGCCGATATTAATACGGATATATCTACCGCCACTAGGACTGTACGGCCTGGTGGCGCCAAGGGTCGGCCATCGCTGGTTCGTCAGGCCATCACCCTTCTGCTGCAATGCCCAGAGCTGGCTGCTGAAACAGGCGATATAGCGCTTTTTTCAGGACTCGAGCAAAGAGGCATGCCCATCTTGCTTAAAATACTGAAATTACTGCACGAAAGGCCTGGGTTGTCGACTGCGGCCCTGCTGGAAAACTGGCGGGATACGCAGTACGCCGAACACCTGGCAGAACTAGTCTCGCGCAAAGGACTGCATCATGACCGAGAGGCGATGTCGCATGAATATCGCGACATCATCACCAGAATACGTCGGCAATACGTAGATCAAGAGATACAGCAATTGAGCAAGAAACCAGTTACAGAGTGGAGCGAAAGCGATCACGAGCGGTGGCGGTCTCTCTCGCAGATTAAGCGCGAACCCTCGTCGAACCCTCGGAAAAGTTGATTTCCACGGGTTCCACCGCCATTGTATATGCTATAGAATGTCCCGTTAATTTTACCCGAGCAGCTAGAAACTTATGAAGGAAGCACAGCAGTCGCAGCTTAAGACCCTCATAGCCAAAGGCAAACAGCAAGGCTATCTCACTTATCGTGAGGTCAATGACCACCTGCCCACAGGTATCGTCGATCCTGAACAGATCGAGGAAGTCATAGGCAAAATCACCGACTTGGGTATTTCGGTCCGTGAATTCGCGCCCGACCCCGAGAACATCCTGATCAACGACGTGATCGCGCAGACGGACGATGACGAAGACGAGGCGGCCGCGCTGGCCGATGTCGACGAAGAGTTTGGCCGCACCACCGACCCCGTGCGCATGTACATGCGCGAGATGGGTACGGTCGACCTGCTGACCCGTGAAGGCGAGATCCGTATCGCCAAGCGCATCGAGAGCGGCCAGAACCAGATGTTTCGCGCCCTGGCGGACTACCCCACCACCATTGATACCATCACGGCCTTCTATGACGAAGTCGCAAGCGGTGAGCGCCGCCTGACAGACCTGATAGCGGGCTTTTACGACGAAGGTGACACTGAAGTCACTCCGGCTCCGGTCGTCGCCTCAGCCGACCAGTCCTCGAAATCGGACAGCGAGGAAATCGACACAGGCCCAGACCCCGAAGAGGCCAGGCAGCGCTTTCAATCGATTAAGGACCAGTTTGCAGAAATTCAGCAGGGCATTGCGCAACACGGCCGCGACCATGAAGATGTCATCGAGCGGCGCAAAGCGCTTGTCGACTCATTCATGGGGCTGAAGTTCACGCCCCAGGTCAAGGATCGCCTCGTCACTCACCTACGCAAGAGCGTCGATCATATCCGCCAGCAGGAAAAGATCATCATGACCATCTGCGTCAACGAGGCGCGTATGCCCCGCAAGGACTTCATGACGACCTTCCCGAACTTCGAGACCGATCTCGAGTGGTTGCCGCGCATGCTTGAGTCCGGCAAAGAGTTCGTCGACGTGCTCGAGCAGCGCAGCAAAGACATTCTGCGCGCCCAGCGCAAGCTGCTCGAGATCCAGGAAGATACCGCACTGACGATCGCCGAGATCAAAGACATCAACCGCAAGATGTCTATCGGCGACGCCAAGGCCCGCCGCGCCAAGAAAGAGATGGTCGAGGCCAACCTGCGACTCGTGATCTCGATCGCCAAGAAGTACACCAACCGTGGCCTGCAGTTCCTTGATCTGATCCAGGAAGGCAACATCGGCCTCATGAAGGCCGTCGACAAGTTCGAATACCGCCGCGGCTATAAGTTCTCAACCTACGCCACCTGGTGGATCCGTCAGGCCATCACGCGTTCGATCGCCGACCAAGCCCGCACCATCCGTATTCCGGTGCACATGATCGAGACCATCAACAAGCTCAACCGCATCTCTCGTCAGATGCTCCAGGAGCTAGGCAGAGAGGCCGCACCCGACGAACTTGCCCTGCGCATGGATATGCCCGAGGAAAAAATCCTCAAGGTCCTCAAAATCGCCAAAGAGCCCATTTCCATGGAGACCCCCATCGGCGACGACGAAGACTCGCATCTCGGCGACTTCATCGAAGACCCAAACGTCATCTCCCCGCCCGACTCGGCAACGATCGAGGGTCTGAGCGAGATCACGGCGCAAGTCCTCGAAGGCCTGACCGCCCGCGAGGCCAAAGTCCTGCGCATGCGTTTCGGCATCGGCATGAACACCGACCACACCCTCGAAGAGGTCGGCAAACAGTTCGACGTAACCCGCGAGCGTATCCGCCAAATCGAAGCCAAGGCCCTGCGCAAACTGCGCCACCCCAGCCGCTCCGATCCGCTCCGCAGTTTCGTCGACTAAACACGCAACACGCGGTAATATCAAGGGCGCTCCTTGGGAGCGCCCTTCCCGTTCTAGATACGGGCCTATAGCTCAGTTGGTTAGAGCAGGGGACTCATAATCCCTTGGTCCTAGGTTCGAGTCCTAGTGGGCCCACCATTCTCAAGTCCATTGAGGTAATCAGTAACATTGTATGATGCGGTGAGGAACGAACCGCATCGCTCGTCTCATTCCACTATCTCGAGCACTTGATCGACTGCACACCCCCACTCAATGGAATATATCCCGCTAGCGGCATAATCATGAAAGCTCGAAGATGGCCAATCCTTGGCCTTCGTTACCCAGCCATGTTTCACCTATTGCCTGTATAATTGCAAGGTAGATCCCAGGGCTATAGCCGGCCCAAGACATGCAAGGAAGATAATTGGCGGAATTGCCGCGGACGACATCCCTTTTGCGACAGTTGCTTTCGTCGGGGCGTTTATGGCGAATCTTCACAAAGGCGGTTATTGTTGTCATCATCCCTGGGTTGGTATTGGGAGTGGCTGGATGCGCCACCCTTTAGGTATATTTTTGCGGAGGCGGGTCGTTTGATAGCTAGATTGTGCTTATTTCTTTCCATTGTGACGGTGTCGGGGGCATATGCTGCGGATGATGTGTCGTTGAAGCGGCAGGTCGAGATGTTGTCCCAGCGCGTTGGGAAATTGGAACGACGTCTCGACGCTATCGAATCGCCGGAGATTAAGGCTGCGATTCAGCAGGCCGTTCCGCCCACCAACCCTGGTGACAGTGCAGACGGGTCCAACTGGAGCCGCCTCAAAATTGGCTTCACCTATAGCGACGTGCGTGAACTGTTGGGCGAGCCTTTGAAGATCAAGCCTGGTGACGTCGTCGAGTTATGGTATTACAGCGATCAGGGGGCTGATGGCCCGTACGTTAAATTTGTATTCAGGCTGCTCAACAATTGGAAGGCGCCATAATCATGCGGAGCTTCCGCTTTGGACGTAGGTCAAGGTGTTTGGACCCTACACATCCTGCTGCCCGTTGGGCGGGTGAAATATAACGATAACCTGTTGAAGTGAATACTCCACCGGCTAAAGCCAGTGGCTTCGGGTTACGGCTAAAAGCCGGATTGATCGGCCGATTGTCCCCTCTCCCAAAACTGGGAGAGGGTTAGGGTGAGGGCTCATAAAACAACCTCGGAACCTTCACCCCTCACCCCAACCCTCTCCCCCTCAAGGGGCGAGGGAGTAAAAGCAACATTGCCGCCTAAAGGCGTGGGATTTTAAATCCCCTACTAAAAGACTTTAAAACTGCTGAACTTTTGGTCTAAGACTTTGGATAACTTTCCCTACCGTCAGCCCCTGAACCAGGATAGAAAATATCACCACAACATAGGTCATGGTCAGGATCAGGTCTCGCTCATCCCCCTTTGGCATGGATAGCACCAATGCCACTGAAATCCCGCCGCGCAGGCCACTCCAGGTCAGAATCTTGACCACCCCGGGCGAAAAGTCGCGGAAACGCCGCATCAATCCCACCACTCCGGCCACACTGACAAAACGGGAGATCAGCACCACGGGGATCATCACCACGCCGACGACTAACGAGGATTGATCCAGGCTGATTGCCAGCACCTCAAGACCGATCAGCAAGAAGAGAACCGTGTTAAGAACATCGTCAATCAGGTGCCAGGAATGATCAATATGCTCACGCGTCTTGTCGCTCATGGCAAACATACGGCCTTGGTTGCCGATCAGCAGGCCGGCTACCACCATCGCCAGCGGGCCGGAAGTATGCAGCTCGGTGGCCAAGGCATAGCCGCCCACCACAAGCGCCAGGGTAATCAGAATTTCCAGTTGATAATCGTCGATCGACTTCAGCATCAAATAGCCCAGGTAACCGAGCGCCAGCCCGAACAACGTCCCGCCGACTGCCTCTTCGATAAAGAGAATGGCAATGTCACCCACGCCGACATCATGACCACCTGTGGCGATGCCCAGAATCACCATAAAGACAACCACTGCCACGCCGTCGTTGAAGAGCGATTCACCGGCAATCTTGATCTCCAAGGACTTGGGCGCACCGGCAGACTTCAGAATGCCCATCACAGCGATTGGATCAGTGGGCGATATCAGCGCCCCAAAAAGCAGGCAGTAAACAAGTGAGATCTCGATACCCAGGGCATTCAACAAATACCAGCTGCCACCGCCCACCAAAAAAGTAGACGCCAGCACACCGACCGTCGCCATGCTCAGAATCACGCCTTTTTGTTTTGACAAATCGTCCAAATTGACATGTAAGGCGCCTGCAAACAGCAGAAAACTCAACATCCCTTGCATCAAGGTTTCATTAAAATCAATCGACCGAACCATATCTTCCGCCTTGGTGACGGCATCAACCCCCATGGCTCCTGCCAGCAGAATGCAGAAAGAAACCAGTAGCGCGACCAGAAGAACCCCGATCGTACTAGGCAAACCGATAAACCTGGCATTGATATAACCAAACAGCGCGGAAAGGGTAATGAGCACCGCGATTATATTAATAATATCCATCAATTATTCCTGATTGAAGAAACGCCCGCCAGCCTGACACAACAAGGCACAGACCACGGTTTTTACTATACACGCGATCTTGCAGTTGTATTGCTACGCTAAAATCGTGGTTTGTCCCCGGTTACGCCCATCAACAAGCCAAGGTGCAATCCTCTCCGATCCCGTGGCGCGTATCAATAGTATGAATACCGTCCGGAACTAAACCACCTCGCGGGCGGTCCTTATTTGAACGCCTTTGCCAAACCCTGGAGCACACATGAGCGACCTATTCGACGAAAAATCCAAAGACTGGGACACCAATGACATGATCAAGGCGCTTTCATCGGGCGTCGGAGCGGCCATCCTTGAGCACGTGGCGCTGAATCGACAAATGAGCGTCATGGACTTTGGTGCGGGAACCGGTCTGATCAGCGCCCAGGTCGCGCCGCATATCAAAAAGATCACGGCCGTCGATATCTCTGAGTCGATGCTCGACAAACTTGCCGCCAAGCCGGAATTGCAGGGCAAGGTCGAGGTGGTCCGTCAGGACCTGTTGGATTCGCCTGCGCTCGGTAAGTTCGACCTGATCATCAGCGCCATGGCGCTGCATCATGTCGAAGATACCGACCGGCTCATCGCGAAATTCACAGAACACCTGGACGCCGGAGCCAGGATCGCCTTGGCCGATCTCGACAAGGAAGACGGCTCCTTCCACCCGCCGGAGACAGAGGGTGTGTATCATTTCGGCTTTGAGCGCGATACATTGGGTGCGGTGCTGCAAAACCATGGCTTCACGGAAATCACTTTCCATACCGCCCACACGGTCGACAAGGAAAGCGGTCAATATCCGGTATTCCTGGTGACGGCCACGAAACAATAACAAACCGCCAAATCAAAGAACGGAAAGTCGCAAGTCAAGGAGGATCATCACAATGAATCAGTTGGTCTTTTATACCAACCCCCAGTCTAGAAGTCGAGTCGTCCACTGGCTTCTCGAGGAAATCGGCCAGCCTTACGAAACCGTCCGGGTCGAATTCGGCCCGGCCATGAGGACTGACGACTATTTGGCTATCAATCCGATGGGCAAGGTCCCCGCGCTCAAACACGGCGACGCCATCGTCACCGAGACGGTGGCCATCTGCGCCTACCTTGCCGATCGCTTTCCGGCAGCCGGCCTGCCCCCCCCGGCGAACCACCCTGCCCGCGCGCCCTATTTCAGATGGATATTCTTTGCCGCAGGCCCTCTGGAGATGGTCATCACGGCCAAGACGCTGGACTGGACTCTCCCCAAAAGCAAACGCGGGTTCGCTGGCTTTGGCAGTCATGAAAAGACCCTCGAACCCGGCCCACATATCTGTGGAGAACAATTTACGGCAGCCGATGTTTATATGGGGTCACAACTCAATTGGGGCATGAGGCGCGGCGTGATTGAGAAACGCCCCATATTTGAGTCCTACGTCGCGCGCATTCTTGACCGCCCGGCGGCCCGGAGGGCAGGCACTTTAAACGAGAACAATTTGTAAGGATAGAATATTCGAATAGGACCGAATAGAGCGTCCAGATGAGTTCAACTGCTACGGGATGTTCCTTCAATCCAACGAGTAACTCAAAAACAAGCCGTTGCCGCCCCTCAGAAAAGCGAGGAGGCGGCAACAGCGCGTTAACGCCGGCCTCTGGCAAATGTATACTTGATGACCTCGTCTCCCAACACATGAGGTCGACGCCCATGACAAAACTTGCAATCGTTCAGGAATCCTCGGTTTTACTCGATCGCGACAAGACGATTGCGCAAGCGGTTAGATTGATCGATGAAGCAGCGGCCGGCGGCGCCGACCTGGTGGTCTTTCCCGAGGCCTTCATCGCCGGCTATCCGGCCTGGATCTGGCGTTTGCGGCCGGGCGGCGACTGGTCTTTATGCGAGAATCTGCATACCCGCCTGCTCACCACTGCCGTCGATCTGGGTTCAAATGACTTGGGCGCCGATGATCTGGCGCCACTCTACGCTGCGGCAAAACAGCATCGACTGACGATTGTCTGTGGCCTGAACGAACGCGAGGGACGACGCGGACAGGCAACGCTCTACAACACGGTCGTGGTCATCGGTCCGGACGGCACGCTGCTGAACCGTCACCGCAAGCTCATGCCGACCAATCCCGAGCGCATGGTCTGGGGTTTTGGCGATGCCTCTGGCCTGCGTGTCATCGACACGCCACAGGGTCGAATCGGCACCCTGCTTTGCTGGGAAAATTATATGCCGCTGGCGCGCTACGCCCTTTATGCCCAGGGTGTCGATATCTATGTCGCGCCGACCTACGACAGCGGTGACGACTGGATCGGCACCTTGCGCCATATCGCCCGTGAAGGACGTTGCTGGGTGGTCAGCGCCGGCGTCGTCCTGGCCAACAGCGATATCCCCGCCGACTTTCCGCAACGGTCGACCCTCTACCCCGATACCGAGGAATGGATCAATCCGGGGGATTCGGTAGTTATCGCCCCTGGCGGCCAGATCGTCGCCGGCCCGCTACATCAGCAAAAGGGCCTGCTATACGCCGATATCGACCCTACAGCCGCGATTAGCTCCCGCCGTGCGCTCGATGTCACCGGCCACTATGCCCGACCAGATATTTTTACCCTCCAGGTCGATACCAAGCCGCAAGGCCCGGTCGAGTTTACCTAGCGCCCAACACTAGGAGAATGATTCAGGAATGAGGAGAGGTTTTGTTCGTGCTCTACTACAAGATATGGTCTATCCTTATTGTCCCGATTACGTGGGCCCTGACGACCGACACGACAATGCTACTAGGAGTATCACACATGAAACCAAGTTCTCTATTCGTCTCCACACTCCTTTCGCTAAGCCTCGCATTTCCGCTCGCGGCAACCGCCGACGAAGGACATCCGGGCCACCACAAGCAAGGCATGCACGCGATGCATGGCAATCCCGGTCACGACGCACCCCATAAGAAAAAACACCATTTCGCGGAACATTGGTCAAAAACCCTTAGCGAGGCACAGAAAAAACAAATCGATCAGATGCACCTGAAATTGGCGCGCGACATGGCCGTCGTCAAGGCAAAGGTCGAAGTCGCCCAGAAAGAGTTGAATGTCTACACGATCAGTGACGATGCGAATCAGGGCAAGATTAACGCGATGATCGATAGCTTGTTGAATTACGACAAGGAAATCCTGAGATTGCGCTATGCGCACCTGCTTGAAATGCGCCATGCACTGACCGAAGAGCAGCGCATTTCATACGACATGGGTGTCCTTGAACGCAGCGGGATCAAATAACTGGTTAGGCTCAATGCACCGAACCGGTTAACAGCCAATCATCTCGAAATCCGTCGCCAAAACCCGGATCGCTGGCCAATTGACAGAGGCTTTCGATGCGGGCAGCGGCAACGGTCGCCATCGACTGAAGCAGCACAGAGAGTTCATCCATCCAGCTCGACCAATGTTCTACCTGCGCGGATAGGACCCCGACCTCGCCAAGGGTCCGGATTTGCAGATCGTACGGACCATGACAGTCAATCAGGTTCAGAACATTGAAGCCATCGCCCGGCCCCAGCAGATAGAGCTTCAGATCCATCCATGACCATTCATTTCCTTCGAAATGAAACGGAGACATTCTCACTGGTTATAGGCATATTGGACTTGAAACTACCAAATCCCTTGACGGGGTCGCCGGAGACGACGCCAGCATTGCCAACTCGCCCGTATTTTTCCGACTCGAGTTAGCTAACCTTTTAAATATCCGAACATAGTTTCAACGTCGCTACACTCAAAAGGATCATCTGGACAGTTGTCCATTTTCCCCGGCTCTGAAAAGATCCGTTTAATTTCGCCGTTAATCACATGCATGGAGTAGCGCCAAGACCTGCTCCCGAATCCTAGGTTCTCTTTCTTAACCAGCATCCCCATTAAGCGAGTAAAATCACCGTTTCCGTCAGGGAGCATTTTCACGTTGTTGACGCCCAGGTTCTTTGACCACTGGAACATGGTAAAAGCGTCGTTCACGCTTAGGCAATACACCTCATCAATACCCAAAGACTTTAGCTCATCATACCGCCCCTCGTAACCGGGGAGATGCGTGCTGGAACAAGTAGGTGTGAAGGCGCCGGGCAAAGAAAAAACTATAATATTCTTATCTCTAAATATGTCGTCGGTTGACACGTCTTGCCAGCGAAAAGGATTATCACCACCAAGAGACTTGTCCCTAACGCGTGTTTTGAAGACCATATTTGGTACCAAGTTACACATAACACCCTCCTGTACTTAGCTGCTGCTGTTGGACATACCGATGTGGTGAAACGCACTGCGGTATTACACATTACTCTCTGCCGGTTAGGCTGCACAAGTCGCTATGGTATCCAGCTCGTCGCCAATTGCATCGCGCGCCACCTCCACGTCGTAATGCGATTGCAGGTTCAGTCAAAACTGGGCCATATTCCCGAAGTTTTTGCAAGACGCAATGCGGTCGCCGGCCTTTTAGAATATCCGCTATCCGCGTTTGCGATACATGAATTTCTTTGGCCAGACGATAGGGCGTGACTTCGCACTCTTCCCTCAGCCTCTCCACTTGTTGCCCCCCCTGAGACCTCCTTAATATTCGCTTGCAAGTTAAATAGTCTTTTAATCTGAGCTGACACCCCCATGTTAATTAATTGGGAGCTAAGCGCTTTCTTACAATACAGGCTCCCTGCCGCTGAAACGATACCAACACCGGTACACAGGACCGATCCATGCGATTATTGAGCTACAACATCCAGGTGGGTATTGCCTCGACCTCCCTACGCAGTTCCATCGCCATGGCTTGGAAGCACGTTTTCCCCCATGCTCAGTTGTATGAAAACCTGCGCCGCATCGCGGAAGTCACCAACGGCTTTGACATTGTCGCCCTTCAGGAAGTGGACGCCGGCAGCTTTCGTAGCAGCTTTATCAACCAAATTGAGCACTTAGCCGACAAGGGCGACTTTCCATACTGGTTTCATCAGACTAATCGCGAAATCGGCAAGATCACCAAACACAGCAACGGCCTGTTAAGCCGCTACCAGCCCTACGAAGTCAATGACTACAAGCTGCCGGGACCCATTCCCGGGCGCGGGGTGATGGTGGTTAGCTATGGGACACCGGAGAATCCACTGATATTGCTGATCTTGCACCTGGCGCTGGGTAAACGCTCGCGGCGCATGCAACTGGAGTTTGTCAGCGAAATTGTCAACCATTACGAACACGTGGTGGTGATGGGTGACCTGAACTGCGCGCCCGACAGCCCGGAACTGATGTATCTGCTAAACACCACCAACCTGTGCGATCCGGCACACGACCTGATGACCTTCCCTAGCTGGAAACCGGTGCGCAGAATTGATCACATCCTTACCTCACAGTCGCTATTAGTGCACGATGTGCACGTACTGGATCACCTCCTATCCGACCACCTGCCCATTGCCATGGAAATCAGCCTGCCAACTGATGTGATGCTGGCAGCTTAGAGATTTTGGCAATAGGTAGTATTGGTCCTACCCCGCGACAGCTGCAATGCGAGACCTAAGGTACTCCGTGCATTTTAATACCCCTGCAATATTCCCTCTCCCCACGCCATACCGAAGCCATTAACATCACCCTCGGGAATCACCTTGCCTTTCGGTATCAGCACCAGCAGATGCTAACTTGCGAACAGGGTCTGGGCGTAGGTCAGTTGTGCTAGCATGATGCTCCGGTAAACGACATGTCTTGGCATTAACAGGCTGTTAAAGG
>CAZASZ010000006.1:0-52289 GCA_964487925.1 uncultured Gammaproteobacteria bacterium | reverse complement strand
GTTTTCAGTATCTCGTCGGTGCTGAGATCGATTACAGCGAGGGGATCGAAGGCGCACAATTTGTGATTCGTAACCCCAATGCCACGACCACGTGTGGGTGTGGTTCGTCTTTTAGCGTTTAACGAACGCTCCCTGATGTAATCCGGTCTGTTCTATCGGACAGGCCGGAATTCTGCTATCCCCGCTTTACAGAATCCGATCCTGCACTAAAATGGTGCGGGTTTGCACTGTCGGAACATATCTTGTGACTCCAGATTCAGGTCGAAATGATCGTGAATAGAGTAAATTATTGATAATAAAGGATAAATATAAATGGCATCTTAATTGCTTTTCCTCAGGTGCACATTGGGTGCTCATCAAATTTGAGGAGAATTTTCTAATGAAGAAGTCATCGATCGCGATCCTGGTCGCAAGTCTTTGTGGGGCCGCTGCAGCCAATGCAGGTGTCACCGGCAACATCGCAGCCTCATCGGATTATGTTTGGCGCGGGATAACGCAGACCGACCATGCCTCTGCGGTTTCGGGAGGTATCGATTACAGCCATGATTCGGGCGCCTACGTTGGCGGTTGGGCGTCCAATGTCTCCAGCAATACGGAGCTCGATCTCTATGCCGGTTATGGCGCGGAATTTCAGGGCGTCGGCGTCGACGTTGGTTATATTGAATATATTTATCCTGCGCCTCCGTCGGGTAGCGATTTCGGTGAGGTCTATCTGGGGTTGAGCTATGGCGATTTCAGTGGGAAGTATTCCTATGACACCGATAACAAGAATGGCTATCTCGAGGTTGCATATGGGACGACGCTAAAGGGCTTTGACGTCGGGGCTCATCTTGGCAGTTATTCCCTTGACACGGGGAATGACTATATCGACGGCAACGTCAGCATCGGTAAGACCATTTCGGGTACCGAATGGTCCTGGGCGGCGACCGTGAACTACGCCAACGTGAAAAACACCAAGGATCCGCGTCCGTTCCCTATCGTGAGCATCTCGCGCTCGTTCGATATGTAATGTATTCACGCTAAGGATCAGAAAACGGAGGTTGTCCCTGGGATGGGCGATCTCCGTTTTCGTCTCACGTCTTCGTAGACTTGATCCGGCCTCGATAGAGTCCTCCCAATATCAAAGCTTGTCGCGCTCCGGTGACCGAAGGCAGATTGCCCGGTCGTCCGTGCAGGTTTTCTCTGGCGAGCCAGGCAAACGCCGTAGCCTCCACCCATTGGGGATCCAAGCCCAGCACGGAGGTGGCTTCCAGTTTGATCGGGTCCATCCTGACGCGGAGCGCTTCGATCAAATGGCCGTTGAGCGCACCTCCCCCGCAGACATAAACGTTCCTGGTGTCGGGGGCGAATTGTTGAATCGCTCGCGTCACGGATTCAACGGTCAAGGCGCACAGCGTGGCTTGAATATCGGCCGGATGGGCATCCGTTGATGCCGAGGCCTCGAGCTGGGTCATGAGCCAATTCAGGTTGAAGTATTCGGTGCCGGTGCTCTTGGGTAGCGGGCGGGCGAAGTAGGGGTCCGACAACATATGCTCGAGCAATCGTTCGACGATTCGTCCCTTGGCGGCCCATCTGCCGTCTTCATCGAGATCTAGCCCAAGGTTTTTCCTTATCCAGGCGTCAAGCAGCGCATTGGCCGGACCGCAGTCCAGTCCGGTCACCGGCTGGTTCGGATTCCCCGGCAGAATTGCGATATTGCTGATGCCGCCGAGATTCAACAGTACCCTGTCTTCGCTGGGTGTTCGCCAGAATGCGGCGTGAAAGGCCGGTACTAGGGGGGCGCCCTGTCCACCGGCGGCTATATCCTGACGCCGAAAATCCGCGACGACATCGATGCCGGTCATGACTGCCAAGCGTGCCGGATCGCCGATTTGGATGCTGTAGGGTGGGTTTGCGTCCGGGAGGTGTCGAACGGTCTGTCCGTGGCTGCCAATGGCGCGAACCTCCTCCAGAGATGTATTTGATGCCTGCAGTAGTCCGCTTACAACCGTGGCCTGAAATTGGCCGAAATCACTGTCGAGTCGGGCGCATTCGTCGAGGTGATCGTGGCGAAAGTGACAGACATCCCGGAGCCGCTGCTTCAAGTTTTCAGGGATTGGGGAGGAGCGGGTTGCCTTCAAGCTCGGCCGAGCATCATCGGTAAAGCGTACAAGAACGGCATCCAGCGCATCCATGCTGGTGCCGGACATCAGGCCAATATAGAGGCCTTCATCGATCATGTTGTTGATTTAATCAGCCGATCGAGACGCGATTACAGTTGCCTCGCGGCCCAGTATGTCGAGTTGAGCAAGCAGCGGAATTGCCCTGGATTGAAACGCCATCATCTGCCCCGCTGGGAGTGGCGCGGCATCCGGCAGGTGCACGGTCAGGGGGTTGTGGTGTACCCCGTTGATGCGGAACTCATAGTGCAGATGGGGTCCGGTGGCAAGTCCGGATTTGCCGACATAGCCGATCGTTTGCCCTTGGCGGACGTGGCTGCCTCTACGTAGACCGCGTTTGTAGGCGGATAGATGGGCGTAGAGCGTGCTGTAACGTTGGCCATGCTGAATGATGATGACTCTTCCGTAGCCACCCTTGCGGCCACGGAAGGCGATCTTTCCATCACTGGTCGCTTTGACCGGGGTGCCTGTGGGTGCGGCGTAATCCACACCTTTATGGGCGCGCATACGGTGAAGTACAGGATGCCATCGACCGGTCGTAAAGCGCGAGGAAATCCGTGTAAACGATACGGGCGTCCGCAGAAAGGCCTTGCGCAGGCTCTTTCCGTCGGGACTGTAATAATCGGTTTTTCCTTTGCTGTCGGTGTAACGGATGGCTCGAAAGGTGCGCCCCTGATTCACAAATTCGGCGGCCCTGATCGTGCCATCGCGAAGGTATTCCCCATCCTGGTAAAGTTGGTCGTAGATAACTGTGAAGCGGTCTCCTGAGCGAATATCCAGAGCGAAGTCCACATCCCAGCCGAATATGCCGGCCAGCTCCATGATCAATCGATCTGACAAGCCGGCATTTTTCGCAGAGAGATACAGGGACGCAGAAATGGTCCCGCTGACGTGCTGGCTGCGGTATTCCAAGGGGTGTTCGATGACTTCGTTTTCATACCCCTGATCCTGGCGGCGAATGATTAGCGAGCGCGCCTCTTCAAAACGGTAGGCCAAGGTCTGCAGATGCCCATCGCGGTCTTTCTGGTAACGGATTTCGTCACCAGGATAGAGATGTTTCAGTCTATGCGTGTCTTTATCGCTGTCGAGAATATTCTGCAGCTCGCGGGCAGTGAAGCCCAGGCGGGTGAATATCAGCGACAGGCTGTCTCCATTCCTAACATGCGTGCTGGACCACTTCTGCTCTTGGCTCGTATCTGAGCGCGTATAAGACGTCGGCTGCGCCAGCGGGGTGTCAATTGTGGCCGGAACTAAAAACGCCACTTTTTTCAAGCCTGCGGACGTGACTGCAGCAGCAGGTGTCGTGGTCGTATCCGCCGATTGGGACGGTAGCGACAGAGGGATATCGGTAGCAGAAGGGGTCCAGGGAGAAGAAGATATTGCCTTGACCTCATTGCTGGGGGCGACGAATGCGGCGGCGGTAGCGGCAACCGTCAGGATTATCGGCACCAGCCAGAAACGCTGATAGCTGTTTCTGCGTCCGGAGTATCGCCTAAGCGCCATACGCTTGCGTGGCTTGAGCAAAAGATAGGCTTTATTCATGAATAACCTTTGTTATCATCTTGTGCGTCATATTCCAGGTTAGGGTCGTCGGAATTCAGACGCGACGATCGACCAAAAAGTTGCGCTTGGCGCTGCATGCATTAACTTAATGACTCCAACCTACCTCGTTAGGTTATCGGTCGGCGTCGAGCTAAATATGAATGGTTTTGGATGACGCCCGTCTGAAAAGGACATAATCTCGAATGTTTGAACTTATAACATGATTTTCATCCGAATTTTAGTGCGTAGTATCTAAAATTCATAAAATAAACGAAAACCTATTTTGGTAAATCAATGACAGATATCGAAAAAATGCTGGCCGACCTGGGGCGCGGCGCAGACGAAATCCTCTTGCCCGATGACCTCACGGAAAAACTGAAGGAGGGGCGTCCATTGAGAATCAAGGCGGGGTTTGATCCGACTGCCCCAGACCTTCATTTCGGACATGCCGTGCTCTTGCATAAACTACGTCAGTTTCAGGACCTTGGGCACGAGATATTCTTCCTGATCGGCGATTTTACCGGCATGATTGGTGATCCTACCGGCAAGAACGTGACGCGGAAGCCTCTCACTCGTGAGGCCGTAGTGGCCAATGCGCAGACCTATGAAACGCAGATTTTCAAGGTGCTGGATCGCGATCGGACCCGTGTCGTTTTCAACTCGGAGTGGATCGATCGTATGTCTCCTGGCGAAATGCTGAAGCTGACGGCCCGGCAGACCGTGGCCCGTATGCTCGAGCGCGATGACTTCAGCAAACGGTACCGATCCGGTCAGTCGATTGGTATTCATGAGTTCATCTATCCCTTGATTCAGGGTTATGACTCGGTCGTAATCAAGGCCGATGTGGAGCTTGGTGGAACCGATCAGAAATTCAACCTGCTCGTAGGTCGGGAGTTGCAGAAGCAATATGGTCAGTCGCCGCAGGTCGTCATGACTATGCCGATACTAGAGGGGCTCGACGGTGCTCAGAAAATGTCCAAGTCATTGGGGAACTACATAGGGCTGACGGAATCCCCGAACGAGATGTTTGGCAAGGTCATGTCGATTTCGGACACCCTGATGTGGCGCTACTTCGAGCTTCTGAGCTTCAGAGGCGCAGCAGATGTCGAGGCTTTAAAATGCCGAGTCAATGAGGGTGAAAACCCTATGACTATAAAATATATGCTCGCCGAGGAACTCGTCGGGCGCTATCATTCCGCGGCGCATGCCCGGCAAGCGCACGAGGCCTTTAGCGCGCGTTTCTCCAAGGGAAAACTGCCTGATGATATACCTGAGATGTCTTTAGACAGCAGCGAGGCCTTCATGGATCTTTCTGTTGTGCTCAAGGAGACCGGCTTGACTGCCAGTACCTCGGAGGCGCGGCGTATGGTCTCGCAAGGGGCGGTACGTGTTAACGGTGAACGTGTCGAGGACTTCAGTCACGGATTGGAGCGAGGGGACCGTTACCTGATCCAAGTCGGTAAACGGCGCATTATGCATGTCACGATCAAAGGTGGATAAGGCGTCTTGAGTTCCGCTTACTTGACGACCTTCAATGTGGTTCGCATCCCCATGCCATAGTGACTGACCATGCCGCCGTCAGGGGTCGGTTCCATCACATTGCACAAGATCAGGTATTCTCCGGGATCTAGGGTGACGTCATAGCGAACCTCCGCGCCTGGCGGCAGATGTTCCAATTCAGCGACGATCTGTTCTTCCGAAAACTGATCTTCATCTAGAGGTTCGCTGGTTGACTCCGTATGTTTGGGCAGATCTGACTTGCTGTTGATCCGGACCACGACGAACTCATGGGTGCGTCCCGACTGATTTCGGAGCAGAAAGGTCGAGGCGCCGGCTTTGATCTCTTCTCGATCCTTATCAATCGCCCATTCCCGGAAGGTCAGGGTCAGGCTGGGCGAGCCTTGAGTACCATTGAACTTCAGGTTTGCACACGCGGATAACATGAGCAACGTTGCCATTAACCAGATGGCATGCCGGGCGACCGGATTGCGGGTGACAATATCATTGACCGTGGCGGACATAGATGTCTCCAGATGTCGGATGCAAATCCATTGCCGGAAATTCGCCTGCTGCCTGTGTAACCCAGGTATTGGGCAACACGCTCCAGTTCGATGGCTAGTTGGGTAAAAAGCTAATGTTAGTTGATTCGCCATGTCGCCACAATAGGCGAAGAATTGGGCGAAGAATTGAGATTCAACATTCGTGCGACCGAAGTTGCCGTCATTGAAGCGGTGTCAAGGCCTCATCTGAGGTCTTTATTTCGTCAAGGATGCGCCTGACTTCCTCGCCGCGATCAAGGCAATGGTCGGCCTTTGTCACGATACTCAGGCGGTCGTTTCCAGCTAACCGATAGCGCTTGGGTTGTTCTTGAACGAGACGAATCAAGGCAAATGGGTCAACCTTTGGTGGTGTCGAAAATGTCAGCCGGCAGTCTTCGCCCTTGGCATAGATCTTTTGAATGCCTAGCGTAGCGGCAGCAAGCCTCAGCTCTGCGGATAGGAACAACATCTTGGCAGCATCGGGAAGCAGACCAAAGCGATCGATCATTTCGATTTGAAGCTCATCAAGGGCCGCTTGGCTGTCGGCGCTCGCGATGCGTTTATACATGACAAGACGGATATGGACATCGGGCACGTAGTCCTCTGGGATCAGCGCCGGGTCATTGAATTTGACTTCGATTTCCGCATTTAGCGGGGCATCGAGTTCAGGTTGTTTGTCCGACTTGATGGCTGCAACTGCGCGCTCAAGTAGCTGTGAATAAAGCGAAAACCCCACCTCATGGATCTGACCGCTTTGTTCATCGCCGAGGAGTTCGCCTGCGCCTCGAATCTCAAGGTCATGGGTGGCCAGCGTAAATCCCGCACCAAGGTCTTCAATCGACTCTATCGCTTCGAGTCGTTTGGCTGCATCGGCAGTCATCTGGCCTCGAGGCGGAGCGATCAGATAGGCATAGGCTTGGTGATGAGAACGGCCGACACGCCCGCGGATTTGGTAGAGCTGGGCGAGTCCCAGCCGGTCTGCTCGGTTGATGATGATGGTATTGGCGTTGGGAATATCGATCCCGCTCTCGATGATGGTCGTACTAAGCAGGATGTTGAAGCGCTGATGATAGAAATCCAGCATGACCCTCTCCAACTCCCGCTCGGGCATCTGACCGTGTCCAATCCCGATGCGCGCCTCGGGTACGATCTCCCGTAGCTGTTTGGCAATGCGCTCGATGTCGCTGACCTCGTTGTGCAAGAAGTAGATTTGTCCGCCACGGTGGATCTCGCGCAGACAGGCCTCTCGAAGCAGGGAGGTATCCCATTCGCGGACGAAGGTCTTGATGGCTAGTCTGCGTAGGGGCGGGGTGGCAATGATTGATAGGTCTCGAATCCCGGCAATCGACATATTTAGTGTTCTAGGGATTGGGGTTGCGGTCAGAGTCAATACGTCGACTTCGCTACGCAGCGCTTTCAGGCGTTCTTTTTGGCGCACGCCGAAACGGTGTTCCTCGTCTATGATGACAAGGCCCAGGCGTTTGAATCGAATATTGGGTTGAATGAGCTTATGTGTCCCGATTACGATATCAACTCGTCCGTCGGCGATAGCCTCAAGCGTAACGTCCTGTTGTTTTCCGGTACGAAACCGCGATAGGACTTCGATGCGCACAGGCAGGTCTGCAAAGCGGTCGGAGAAGTTCTGATAGTGTTGCTGAGCGAGTAGGGTGGTCGGGACCAACACGGCGATCTGTTTCCCCCCCTGGACGGCCATAAAGGCGGCGCGCATGGCAACCTCGGTTTTACCGAAGCCGACATCGCCACAGACGAGGCGATCCATCGGCGTTTCGGTCGTCATGTCGGCGACGACCTGTTCTATGGCCAATTGCTGATCGGGAGTCTCCTCAAAGGGAAAAGCCGCCGCAAAGGCCGCATATTCGTCCCCGGGCATTGGATAGATGTAGCCTTGGCGCGCTTGTCGGCGGGCATAAATATCGAGCAGCTCGGCGGCAACGTCCGATGCCTTTTGAGCAGCGCGGCGCTTGGCTTTCTGCCACTGGCTACCTCCGAGACGATGCAGCGGGGCTTGATCGGGGCTTGCCCCGCTGTAGCGGCTGATCAATTGCAGCGATCCGACGGGAACGTAGAGCTTGTCGCCGTCGGCATATTCGAGCTGGAGGAATTCCTGGTTATCAAGCGTCACGAGACCGAGATAACGTCCTACACCGTGCTCCTCGTGAACCACCGGGGCATCGATCGCGAGTTCATTGAGATCCCGGATAATCGCGTCGGCATCACGTTGCTGAAGTCTCTTTTTCTGCCGTCGCTGATTGACCGATATCCCGAACAGCAGGGCGTCCGTGATCAGCGCAATCCGGGGCTGTTCCAGGATAAAGCCTTCTTCCAAACTGGCGATCGCGATCGCCAGTTTGGCGTCATCGGCAACGAAACTTTCCCAGCCCATAGAGTCGGTTGGGCTGAATGCATGTTCGCGGAGCTGCCTTTTCAAGGACTCCCTGCGCCCCTGGCCATCGACCGTAATAAGGATACGCCCGTGGAAGGTTTGGATGAATTCGGACAGCTTTTTGACTGGGTCAACACCATCTGACGACAAAGCGCCCAAGGCAAGTGTCTTAAGCTTGAATTGATAGTGTCCCTCTCCGGAGGAGATACCAAAACCATCGAGATATCCGCGAGGGTGCGCGCTCGCGAGCGAGGCAACACGATCTGGGGTAACAAATGCGTCTTCCGGTGGTAGGAGGGGGCGCTCTTTATCGTGTCGTCGGGCCTCATATCGCGTCACGATTTCGGACCAGAAGCGATCGGCTGCCTGCGCCTGACCCGCATCCGAAATGACGACGGTATGAGCAGGAAGATAATCAAATAAGGTCGCGGTTGCTTCGAAAAACAGAGGCAGATAATATTCGATTCCGCCGGGGCACTGTCCTTCGCTGACAGAGACATAAATAGGACACCGCTTCGTCTCTCCCGAGAATCTGTCGCGCCAGCTGTGACGGAATTGTTCGATGGCCTCCTTGGTCATCGGGAATTCCCGGGCAGGCAGGAGCCGAATGGCATTGATGGGCGCTATGGATCTCTGGTCATCCGGGTTAAAGGTCCGAATGCTATCGACCTCGTCGTCGAGGAGGTCGATACGGTAAGGCATCTGGCTGCCCATAGGGTAGATGTCGATAATGCTGCCCCGGATCGAGTATTCCCCGTGTTCCATGACCTGGCCGACATGGTGATATCCGCTCAGGTCGAGGCGTTCGCGCAGTTGATCTCGATCCAGGGTCTCCCCGGCATCGATCATGAGGCAGTTGGCATCCAGGAAGCGTCTGGACGGCAGGCGTGACATCAATGTGTCGATCGGTACGATGACGACGCCCTGGCGAAGGGAAGGTAACTGATACAGGGTCGACAGACGTTCGGAGGTGATGTCTTGATGCGGCGAAAAGACATCGTAGGGCAGTGTCTCTCGATCGGGAAAGACCAACACCTCGAACTCATCGGATGGCGTGTCAGTGCGGTCGAGAAAGAATCGTATCTCACGCTCGCGCCGCTCAGCCTCTAGCATGCTCGAGGTGATTAGCAGCAAGGGCACCTTGTGCCTGCGAAGTGCAGAGGCGATGACCAGCCCCTGGCAACTGCCGCGCAGACCACCCCAGCGAAATTCCTTCCCTTGCTCCTGTGGAAGCGGTGGTTTGAATGGATCGCTCGACGCGGCGTTATCGATGAGGCTATGCTTTGCTGGAGTCATGGATTGATCAGGGGTTTCTTCACAGGCTGCGCAGTCTAGCAGACTTAGAAACCATGCTCACCTATTGGACTGGACATGGATGTCGAGCTTCTGGCCTGTATGTTGTCGGTAGCTTATATTGGAGGTGATCAAGGATGAACACACAGGCGGAAGCCCCGGCCCCATGGCGCCGGGGAAGGGTGTGGGAAAAGGGATTGCTGCTGCTCTAACTCATGGTCACCCTTCTCACGATTATGTTGGCCATGTGAGCGCTAGGTCGTTTACAGGCCGAAATTGTCACCGCTGCGGCAACCGCTCCTCACCAGGAACGCGCCTTGACGCTTGCCCTGAATCATCTCGAAGACATGCGATTCGTGTCGTTAGGAGGACCTGCGAGTGTTTTGGGTTCCGGGGAGGAGCGCATGGGGCCACCGGGTTCGGGCGCGGCTGATGAACGCCCTGGCCTGGAACGAGTCTACGTGATTCGCTGGGAAGTGCGTCCCGACGGGCCGTGGCGTGATGATATGAGGGTTGATGTACGGTGGCGAGAACCGAATGCAGGCGAGCTGTCTGTAGAGATAGAGAGTCGTCTTTGTCGAATTCCTCGATACGTACCTCTGGGTGCGCAGGCAGGGCCTTCTTTGGGGCAGTTGTTTCGGGCTCGCTCTGGATCTTAATGAGAGGCTAAGCCGGGCTTGCCTATCAGTCATGATGCCCGCATCATGAAGTCCCCGGCCGTTTGGCCGACATTGATCAGATACGTCCAACTTTGGCATTCCAACACAAAAGGCTTAACAGTTGTTCATGAATCATAGATTGCGTTTTCCGGAAGTATTGCTGCTTCTTTTCCTGTGTTCGCTACCTGTCTCGGGCCACGCGGGAGGGATCATTAAGCCGGAGAATGATCAGCGTCAGTTCAAGGCCCTTGTGCTGGATAATGGACTCAAGGTTGTTTTGGTCTCCGATCCAAAGGCCGATAAGGCTGCGGCGAGTTTGGTTGTACATGCGGGTTCGAACGATGATCCCACTGATAGGCCTGGATTGGCCCATTTTCTGGAGCACATGTTGTTTTTGGGTACAAAGAAATATCCGGATCCAGATTCCTATCACGAGTTTATCAGCGCCCATGGCGGACGAGATAATGCCTACACCGCCGATGAGTTTACAAACTTCCACTTCGAGGTCAGTTATTCAGCCCTTGCAGAGGCCCTGGATCATTTCGCGCAATTCTTTATTGAGCCGACTTTCGACGCTAAGTATGTGGACCGCGAACGCCATGCGGTGGATTCGGAATATCGGCTCAAGATCAAGGACGATGGGCGACGCGTGTGGCAGGTAATAAAGGCGACAGCTAATCCTGAGCATCCGTTTGCGCATTTTAGCGTCGGTAGCCTGGATACTCTGGACGATCAGCCAGGCAAAACAGTTCGTGACGATCTGATCACTTTCTATCGAAGACATTATTCGGCGCGTTATATGACCCTGGCGGTAGTCGGGCGTGACTCCCTGGCGCAGATGACGAAGACCGTGTCGGCGTTGTTCTCTCAGGTTCCGGATAACGAGGTCAAGCGCAGAGACACGTGGCCAGAGCTATTCTCCGAGAAGCAGCTTGGCATCGCAATTGAAGTGCGGCCGATCAAGACCGAACGTGATATCGCAATCTATTTTGCTTATCCCTGGAGACAGAGCGATTACCTGATGAAACCAGCCATGATCATCGGACAGGTAGTCGGTCATGAAGGGGAGGGCAGTCTGCTTGCCTTGTTGAAACGTCGTGGTTGGGCTACTGGGATCAATGCAGGCAGGACCGTGAAGGCCGGCGACGAGGCGGTGTTCGCGGTCGATATCGAACTGACCGAGGCTGGTCTCGCCCACTCCGAGGAAGTTAAAGATCTGACCTTTGCCTATATCAACCTTATCAAGGAGCAGGGTGTTCCTCCTTGGTTCGTTGATGAGTTGCGCACTATCAATGAATTGAAGTTTCGTTTTAGGGATCAGCCGCCAGCGCTCCATGAAGCAATCAGCCTCGCCAACAACCTACAGGTATATCCTGTGGACGACGTCCTCAAGGGACCCTTTATCATTGAGGGTGAGGATCCCAAACGTCTTCAGGGCATCTTGGCGCGCTTTGTGCCCGCCAAGGCGAGGGTGGTCACAATGGCGCCTGGCGACGCGCTAGATAATAAGGAGCCCTGGTATGGGACTCCCTATCGTGTTACTCCTTTAGACGATGTTCAGCTCGCCGGTTGGGCTGCGATGAAACCTGATCCTGAGTTGGCGCTTCCAGAAAAAAACCCGTTCTTACCCGAACATCTGGGCGTCCTCAAAGGGAAATCGGTGGCGCAAAAACCAGAAGTCATCCTGCACGGTGACGGGTTTGAGATCTGGCATCAACAGGATAGCGATTTCAATGTGCCGAAGGCTGACATCATCTGGGGGATGACATCTCCCAGGGTTGGTGATGGCCCAAGGGACCGCATCTTGGCTTCGTTATGGGTAGATCTCGCAAACGATGCCTTGAATCCCGAGGTCTATCCTGCACAGCTCGCAGGTCTCAGCTACCGTCTGGGTGTTGGCAGGAACGGTATCTCGATCAATGTCGGTGGATTTAGCGACAAAGAACCGCAATTGTTGTCGCTCGTGCTGAATACCTTTCTGGACCTGAAGGTCGACGACGAACGTTTTTCCGTCATAAAAGAACATGCCTTGCAGGGGCTTCGTAACCAAGCCCTGGACCGGCCATATGTACAGAGCAGTCGGTATCTGAACGAGCTATTGGTACACAGTACCTGGGGAGCGGATTCCGTTCTCAAGGCCCTGGAAGACAGCTCGGCCGACGATCTGCGGGCGTATATCCCTGAGGCCCGTTCCGCGCTGTATGTGAGGGCTCTGATACATGGAAATATCAATCGTAAGCAGGCGCGCGCGTTATCGAATACGGCACTTGGCAAGATCTTTCAGGTTGCCAAGCCTACGCTACCGGTCGAGCGTGAAGTCGTACGCTTGGATAGGGGGCACGAGTATACCTTTATACGTGAGATAGACCATGAAGATTCAGCTATTTCGGTCTACTACCAAGCGGACCGGGATGATATAGAACAAGAGGCGCGTATGGCGCTGCTGCATCAGTTCATCCGAGCACCTTTTTTTGGACAGCTAAGGACGGAACAGCAGTTGGGTTACATTGTCTACGCCGCTGAGGCCTCTTTCGACCGGGTTCCTGGCATCACCTTCGTTGTCCAGTCTCCTACGCACTCGCCCGATGACGTGCTCACCCATATCGACCACTTTCTGGCTGGGTTTTCCGCGCAGCTCGAGGTTATGGATCCAGTCGAGTTTGAGCGAGGGCGGAGCGGTCTGCTGTCGACCATCGAAAAACGTGATACGCGGTTGTCGGAGCGTAGCCATCGCTATCTTGCCGATCTCGGGCTCAAGTATCTTGACTTTGATCATCGTGAACGACTCGCGAACGCCGTTCGTCAACTTGACCAAAAAGCCATGGTTGCGTTTGCGAAAGCGATCCTGACGCCGGCGACGAAAAAAAGACTCTTAGTCGAGATGTATGGGCGCCGATATCACAACCTAGCCAAACGTTGGGTACTGAAGTCTGGCCAGATTTTTATCACGGATAGGGCTGTTTTCCGCAACTCGCTACCTACCTTCATACTGCCGGAGGCGTCGGCAGGTAGGGTGCAATAGATTTACGGATTTGTGACCGTCCACCCAGTTTGGGTCTGAGTTTCGTCGCATAGTCAGGCGTTCCGAATCATGTCCACGATGTGACTGAAATCATGGAGCGCAGCACAATGACCAAACGAGCGATGCAACTGTCATATGGAATCCTTCTGTCAGCCTTTATGTTGTTCGCCGGAACCGCACAGGCTGATTCCTATAGCCAGGGTTACGACCATGCCTTCGATGGCGACTATAAGGCTGCCTATTCAGAGTGGATGCCGTTGGCGAGGGCTGGGGATGCGAGGGCGCAGTTCAATCTCGCACTGATCTATCACGGCGGACTGCTTGGCCCGATTGATGAGGCCATGGCGGTGCATTGGTATCGAGAAGCGGCGAAAAACGGTATTCGCGAGGCCCAGGAATATCTGGTCGCAGCTTATAGCGAAGGGTGGTTTGGCCTGGATCGTAACACTGATCTGGCCCGGTATTGGGAAGATCGGCTTCACGCAAACAAAGGTTTATAGCTGCGTATTTGCCACATCATTGGCCGATTTTACGAGATGTGGGTCGGCCGGAGCCGACCCACATCGACTTCCTGATCATTTAGCCCGGCAGGTTATCCAATATGGCGCGGCGGACGGACTCCAGATTCGCGTCGATCGCTTGTAGCGGCGCCCGGCTCTGCTGGATGGCTGTGTCCGGATCCTTGAGTCCGTGACCCGTCAGTGTACATACGACGCGGCTTCCCGCCGGAATCTTTCCGGACTTTATATCATGCACGGCGCCAGCAAGCGAGATCGCCGAGGCCGGTTCGCAAAAAATCCCTTCTTGCTCAGTCAATAGCTTTTGTGCAGCCAGGATTTCTTCGTCCGAGAACTCGGCGAACCAACCATTTGACTCGCGGCTGGCGGCCCAGGCCTTTTCCCAACTCTGAGGGTGGCCGATACGGATGGCCGTGGCGACCGTTTCCGGGTTATCGACCATCTTGCCGCGCAGGAAGGGCGCCGCGCCGCTGGCTTGATAGCCCACCATGGTTGGTCGGCTGTTGACGATTCCGTGGTCCTGATATTCGCAGTACCCCATCCAATGCGCGGAGATGTTGCCCGCATTGCCAACCGGAAGACAGTGGAAATCCGGTGGTGCTCCCAATTCCTCGATGATCTCGAAGGCTGCGGTCTTCTGCCCCTGAAGGCGAAAGGGATTGATGGAGTTGACGATTGTGACAGGGGCGGCGTCGCCGACTTCCTTAACGAGCTGCATACCTGCGTCGAAGTTGCCCTTGATCTGGATGATAATGGCACCATGCATCATGGCTTGGGCAAGCTTGCCGAGCGCGATCTTACCATCTGGGATCAGCACGAAGGCCGTGATTCCGGCACGGGCGGCATAGGCGGCGGCTGAGGCCGAAGTGTTTCCCGTCGATGCGCAGATGATTGCCTGGCTCCCTTCCTCAACGGCCTTGGTGACAGCCATGGTCATGCCGCGATCTTTAAAAGATCCTGTAGGATTCAAGCCCTCGTACTTGACGTATATCTCGACCTCGGAGGGCAGGCTCTTAGGGATGTTATTCAGTTTGATGAGGGGAGTGGCCCCTTCACCCAAACTGATGATGCGGGTGTCATCGCTAACCGGCAGGCGGTCCCGGTATTTCTCAATGAGACCGGTATATCGCGGTCTGAATGGCATGGTGTACTCCTTAAATTAATGTCTAAAAATTTGCTTAGTCTAGGGTCTCGATGCGGATGCGCGTCATATGACCGCGGATGGAATCAAGGGCCTCGACTTGGCGAATGGCCTCATCCATCTGTCTCTCTCGAATCCGATGCGTCAACATGACCACAGGCAGGTATTCGTCGTCGTCCGCGGATGCCTTTTGCGTCATGGCCTCGATACTAATGCCCTGATCGCCTAGGATGCGCGTCACACTGGCTAGGACGCCAGGGCGGTCCTCGGCCTGCATACGTAGGTAGTATGCGGTTTCGACTTCGCCGATCGGCAGAATAGGCGTATCCGCCAGTGCATTAGCTTGGAAGGCGAGGTGTGGCACCCGGTTTTCAGGGTCCGTCGTGAGGGCACGGACGACGTCGATAATGTCGGCCACAACTGCCGATGCCGTGGGGTTGCGTCCGGCACCAGCACCGTAATAGAGCGTGGGACCGACGGCATCACCGTGAACCAGAACGGCGTTCATGACGCCATCGACGTTGGCGAGCAGGCGTCGACCTGGAATCAGCGTCGGGTGGACACGCAGTTCGATACCGGCTTCGGTGCGCCGGGTCAGACCGAGGTGCTTGATGCGGTAGCCGAAGTCCTCGGCATTACGGACATCGACGCTCTCGATATGTCCGATTCCTTCGTTATAGACCTTGTCGAACTGTAGCGGGATACCGAAGGCGATAGAGGCCAGAATGGTCAGCTTGTGCGCAGCATCAATACCCTCAACATCGAAGGTTGGATCGGCCTCTGCGTAACCGAGGGCCTGCGCCTCGGCGAGCACATCGGCAAAATCGCGTCCCTTATCACGCATCTCGGTCAGAATGAAGTTGCCGGTGCCGTTGATGATCCCTGCCACCCAGTCGATGTGGTTGCCGGCAAGGCCTTCCCGTATGGCCTTAATGATGGGGATGCCGCCGGCAACCGCTGCCTCGAAGGCTACCGTAACGCCTTTCTTCTGCGCTGCGGCGAAGATCTCATTGCCATGCAACGCGATCAACGCCTTGTTGGCGGTCACAACATGCTTACCGTTTTCGATGGCCCTCAGGGTCAACTCCCGTGCAGGCTCGTAACCGCCGATCAACTCGACGACGACATCAATATCCGGGTTTTCTACGATGCCCCATGCGTCCTGCAGAACGGTCACGCCATTGGTGTCGACGTCAGCTGACGGGGCTTCACGCGACGCAGCGTGCGTCAGCACAATTTCCCGCCCGGCTCGGCGCGTGATCTCATTCCGATTGCCGGACAAGACGTTGGCCACGCCTCCTCCTACTGTTCCGAGGCCCAGGAGGCCGATTTTCACCGCGTTCAAAAGCATTTCCTCGTTGTCATTGGTATATCGGGTGTGCTGCGTTTCGAAGATCGAAGGTCCACTAAATTATGAGGTTCCCAAGGGTAAATCAAGTTCGCTCCTGGCGAAACATCTGGCGCAGGCAGCGGATTGCCTGACGGGTGCGATGTTCATTTTCGATCAGGCCGAAACGGACATGGTCGTCGCCATAGGCGCCAAAACCTACGCCTGGCGATACGGCCACTTTGGCCTCCTTCAACAGCATCTTGCTGAACTCAAGTGAACCCATGTCGCGGTACTGTTCAGGGATCCTGGCCCAGACGAACATGGTCGCCTTGGGCTTTTCAACTTTCCAGCCGATCGAGTTTAGGCCGTCACACAGCACATCCCTACGTTGACGATAGAGCTGACAGATTTCGCTGACACACTCTTGCGGGCCCTCCAGCGCCGCAATCGCGGCCACCTGGATCGGGGTAAACATGCCGTAGTCGAGGTAGGATTTAATTCGGGTTAGCGCGGCAACCAGTTCCCGGTTGCCGCACATAAACCCGACTCGCCAGCCCGGCATGTTGTAGCTCTTGGACAGGCTGAAAAACTCCACGGCGATTTCCTTGGCACCCGGGACCTGCAAAATCGAGGGAGCAACATAACCGTCGAAAACTATGTCCGCGTAGGCCAGGTCGTGCACGACCCAGATTTTATGCTCGGTCGCGATTTGTATGACCTTTTCGAAGAACTCGAGTTCGACACACTGCGTTGTCGGATTGGCCGGGAAGTTCAGTACCAGCATCTTGGGGCGCGGCCAGGAGTCTACAATGGCCTTTTCCAGCTCGGCGAAGAAATCCACGCCGGGGACCAATGGTACGTGCCGTATATCAGCTCCGGCGATCACAAAGCCATAGGGGTGTATGGGGTAGGCCGGATTTGGCACTAGTACTGCATCGCCGGGCCCCATGGTCGCGAGCGCCAAATGGGCTAGACCTTCTTTGGACCCGATCGTTACGATTGCCTCATGATCAGGGTCGAGTTCCACGCTGTAGCGGTTCATGTACCAGTTGCAGATGGCCCTACGAAGACGTGGGATACCCTTGGACATGGAGTAACGGTGGGTGTCCTCTCGTTGCGCAACCTCGACGAGCTTGTCGACAATATGCTGAGGCGTCGGTTGATCGGGGTTGCCCATGCCGAAGTCGATGACATCCTCCCCCCGCGCACGCGCGGCGGCCTTCAGCTCGTTTACGATATTGAAAACATATGGCGGTAACCGCTTGATTCTGGGGAATTCGGTCATGTTATTTCTGTCGGTTAAAGTTGATAGGGCTTGTCCCGGCCAAAGGAGCAATGATATCAGATAAGTAGTAAATCAACGCAATATTATCGAATCGGTGTCAGGTGGTTCAGGGTCGAAAAGGTCGTGGGGTCGTGCGGGATTCCGGCGTGGACGAGCGTCGGTGGATCATATAGAATCGGTGGCCGTTTGCGTACAAAATCCCCGATGATCGAAACATGATCGCGCCGGGTCGAGCGACATGGTCTCCCGTCTCGTGAGTGGTCCTGTATTGGTGGGTAATCAATTGTATGCGTAGATTTAGTTCTTTCAATTTGTGGAGGTAGGGGTGTACCAACCGGCCTTGTTGGCGCTAGAAGATGGGACCTGTTTTACAGGCCTTTCGATCGGTTGTTCCGGTGAAACCATGGGTGAAGTGGTGTTCAATACCGCCATGACTGGGTATCAGGAGATCCTCAGTGATCCTTCATATTGCCAACAGATCATCACCTTTACCTGTCCGCATATCGGAAATGTCGGGTTCAACGAGGAAGACCTTGAGCAGCCACGCGTTGTTGCCAGCGGTATGGTCATTCGTGATCTGCCGTTGACATATAGCAACTGGCGGGGTGAGGGTTCGCTTTCCGATTTTCTGAACGATCAGGGCATTGTCGCCATTGCCGGAATCGATACCCGCCAATTGACCCGTATCCTTCGCGATAAAGGCGCGCAGCGGGGATGTATTCAGGCAGGTGCGCAGATAGATACCGAGGCGGCGGTTGAGAAAGCACGCTCTTTTGGTGGGCTTGCGGGTATGGATCTGGCTCGTACGGTGACCACCGATCAGAGTTACAGTTGGCGCGAAGGGAGTTGGGA
The DNA here is from genome assembly GCA_964487925.1 of uncultured Gammaproteobacteria bacterium. Classification (GTDB taxonomy): domain Bacteria; phylum Pseudomonadota; class Gammaproteobacteria; order SZUA-140; family SZUA-140; genus RI-283. The sequence goes on along the minus strand of CAZASZ010000006.1, from coordinate 34,045 downwards.
TGCCGCTCAGTCGGAGCCGATGAACGGCACTCGCAGTGCTCTGAATTCGGAGCCCTTTAAGGTCGTTGTCTATGACTTCGGTGTTAAGCACAACATCTTGCGTATGCTCATCGATCGAGGATGCGAACTGACCGTGGTACCGGCACAGACATCTGCCGATGAGGTCTTGGCCCTAGCGCCCGACGGTGTCATGCTTTCGAATGGTCCAGGTGATCCCGAACCCTGTCAGTACGCTATCGAAAGTATCCGTACTCTGGTCGATACGGGTATCCCAACCTTCGGGATCTGTCTTGGCCACCAACTTCTGGCACTGGCCAGCGGGGCGCGTACCGAAAAGATGAAGTTCGGGCATCATGGCGCCAATCATCCTGTCCAGGACCTTACCTCGGGGCGAGTTATTATCACGAGCCAAAATCATGGTTTCGCGGTCGCGGAGCAAGGGCTCCCCGATATCCTGGAGATTACCCATCGCTCGCTCTTTGACGGAACCCTGCAGGGTTTGCGTCATAGAGACCGTCCCGCGTTCGGCTTTCAGGGACATCCCGAGGCCAGCCCTGGGCCGCATGACGCCGATGGTCTATTCGATCAGTTTGTCGCGCTCATGGCTGCATCGAAAACCTCATTGAATCAATCTGTACAGTAACCCAATCTTTTAAGTAACTATTAGATGCCCAAAAGAACCGATATAAAGAGTGTCCTGATTCTAGGGGCCGGTCCGATTGTGATCGGTCAGGCTTGCGAGTTTGATTATTCCGGGACCCAGGCATGCCAGGCCCTGAAGGAAGAGGGGATCAGGGTGATCCTCGTGAACTCGAATCCTGCGACGATCATGACCGATCCAGGCCTTGCCGATGCGACCTACGTCGAAAGTGTGGATAGGCGAACGGTAGCCCAGGTCATAAAAAAGGAGCGCCCGGATGCCTTGCTGCCGACCATGGGCGGGCAAACGGCATTGAACTGTGCGTTGGATCTGGATCGTGAAGGAGTCCTTGAGCAGTTTGGCGTTGAACTGATCGGGGCATCCAAGGATGCCATCGACATGGCTGAGGATCGCGATCGTTTTCGCAAGGCCATGAACGAAATTGGACTTTCGTCAGCGCGCGCGGCAATCGCCCATAGCTTGGAAGAGGCCTTTCAGGTTCAGGTTCAGGTAGGATTTCCGACGATCATTCGTCCGTCGTTCACGCTGGGCGGTAGTGGCGGCGGCATTGCATACAACAAAGAAGAGTTCATCGAGATCTGCAAGCGTGGGCTAGATCTTTCGCCGACCAACGAACTGCTTATTGAAGAGTCCCTGCTGGGATGGAAAGAGTTCGAGATGGAGGTGGTTCGCGATACAGCGGACAATTGCATCATTATTTGTTCCATCGAAAACCTTGATCCCATGGGTATCCATACGGGTGACTCGATTACGATCGCCCCGGCATTAACGCTCACGGATAAGGAATATCAGCGTCTTCGGGACGCCTCGATCGCGGTGCTTAGAAAGATTGGCGTCGATACAGGCGGGTCCAATGTGCAGTTTGCTATCAATCCCGCGGACGGCCGCTGCATCATTATTGAAATGAACCCCAGGGTGTCGCGGTCCTCCGCGCTGGCGTCGAAGGCCACCGGGTTTCCGATCGCTCGGATCGCCGCCAAATTGGCCATAGGTTACCGTCTGGACGAGTTGGCCAATGAAATCACTGGTGGCGCCACCCCGGCCTCTTTTGAGCCCACGATCGATTATGTGGTGACCAAGGTGCCACGCTTCGCATTCGAAAAATTTCCTCAAGCCGATGCCAGGCTGAGTACTCAAATGAAGTCTGTCGGCGAGGTTATGGCGATCGGCAGGACCTTTCAGGAGTCACTACAAAAGACCCTGCGGGGGCTTGAGACCGGAGTGGATGGGCTGGACGAGATCCTTGATCGTGAATCCGCTTCTGCCGAAGATGATTTGATCGAAGAACTGCGTTTTCCCGGGCCCAACCGGCTTTGGTATGTCGCGGATGCCTTTCGCACGGGCATGACATCTGATCAGATTCATGAGATTACGCGTATCGATCCGTGGTTTCTGGCTCAGATACAGGACCTTATTGCGACCGAAGAGCAGGTCCGCAGTGGTTCCTTGACCACGCTTGACGCAGATTCGATGCGTGGACTCAAACGTAAGGGGTTTTCCGATCGCCGTTTGGCGAAGCTGTTGACGGTCTCGGAACAAGCCGTGCGCGAGGCGCGCTGGGCCATGGGCATCCGGCCTGTCTTTAAACGCGTTGATACCTGCGCAGCAGAATTTTCCACCAGCACTGCCTATCTGTATTCGAGCTATGAAGCGCAATGTGAGTCCGAGCCGACGGATCGTCGCAAGATCATGGTGCTGGGTGGCGGCCCGAATCGAATCGGCCAGGGGATCGAGTTTGACTACTGTTGTGTTCATGCGGCCATGGCCATGCGTGAGGACAGTTATGAGACGATTATGGTCAACTGCAATCCGGAGACGGTATCGACGGATTTTGATATCTCGGACCGGCTATATTTCGAACCGTTGACGCTTGAGGACGTGCTCGAGATTATCCACGTTGAAAACCCCTGGGGCGTGATCGTGCAGTATGGCGGGCAGACGCCGTTGAATCTTGCGCGCGCCCTGGAGGCTGCCGGCACACCGATTATTGGCACCTCGCCGGATGCTATTGACCTAGCCGAAGACCGTGAGCGTTTCCAGGCCATGATCGAACGCCTGGGTCTTCGGCAGCCGCCTAACCGAATTGCGCGGGATACGGATACCGCCATCGTGCTCGCCCGCGAAATTGGCTACCCACTCGTGGTGCGCCCATCCTACGTGCTGGGCGGGCGCGCCATGGAGATCGTCCACAATGAACGGGAGCTCGAACAATACATGCGCACTGCGGTGAATGTCACTCCAGATGCCCCGGTGTTGCTGGACCGCTTTCTCGATGACGCGATCGAGGTTGACGTCGATGCAGTCAGTGATGGCTGCACGGTGATCCTGGGTGGAGTCATGGAGCATATCGAGCAGGCTGGGGTTCACTCCGGAGACTCGGCTTGTTCCCTGCCTCCCTACAGCTTGGGGGATGGGCTTATCGAACGATTGCGCGAGCAAGTCGTGGCGATGGCGCTGGAACTTAAGGTAGTCGGTCTCATGAATGTCCAGTTTGCCATTCAGGGGGATTCGATCTATGTGCTGGAAGTCAATCCTAGGGCTTCGCGCACCGTGCCTTTCGTATCTAAGGCTACAGGCAGGCCTTTGGCTGCAGTTGGCGCGCGTTGCATGGCGGGGAAAACGCTTCCAGAACAGGGTATTAGTGGTGAAATCTCTCCCCAATTCGTATCGGTAAAAGAGGCTGTGTTCCCATTTACCAAGTTCCCTGGAGTAGATACAATCCTCGGCCCGGAGATGAAGTCGACGGGCGAAGTTATGGGGATTGGTCGCAGTTTCGCAGAGGCGTTTGCCAAGTCACAGAGGGAAGCCGGTATTCATCTGTCCGCCGGAGGCAAGGCCTTTCTTAGCGTTCGGGATGCAGATAAGGGTAAAGTTGTTGAGGTGGGACGGTCACTGATTCGCCTGGGTTTTGAGATAGTGGCTACGCGAGGAACCGCAGTTGCTTTGAGCGAAGCCGGCGTTTCGTGCGAGAGTGTCTACAAGGTTGGTGAAGGGCGTCCGCACATAGTCGACATGATCAAGAACGGCGATATTCATCTAATCATTAATACAACCGAAGGTCGTAAGGCCATAGCTGATTCCGGGGCAATCCGGCGCGCGGCCCTGCAACACAAAGTGACCTATACAACCACGGCTGCAGGCGCGAGGGCTATGTGTATGGCGATGGCCTGTGAAGACGATATTGAGGTCAATAGCCTTCAGGATCTGCACAAGGGGATGTCATAACGATGCAGAAGATACCAATGACCGCTCCCGGCGCCAAGCGCCTGCAAGCGGAGTTACAGGAACTTAAGAACGTCAAACGACCGGCGGTCATCTCTGCGATATCGGAGGCACGGGAACATGGCGATCTCAAGGAGAATGCTGAATACCATGCCGCGCGAGAGCAACAGAGCTTTATTGAGGGTCGGATTAACGAACTCGAAAGCAAGCTATCGCTGGCGGAGATTATTGATGTCACGACGCTCAATGCAGGGGGGAAGGTGGTCTTCGGCGCAACGGTGGAGTTGTTGAACATCGAAACGGATGAGGTCGTCGCCTATCAGGTCGTCGGAGATCTCGAGGCCGACATTAAACTGGGCAAGATATCGGTAAATTCGCCGATTGCACGCGCCTTGATTGGCAAGGAGGAGGGAGACGAGATTACTTTCGACGCGCCCGGAGGCATGCGTGAGTATGAGATTGTGGCCGTCCGATATCTAGCCGACTGAGCGGGACGATTTGCCTTTTCGGAACAAGGTCACAACGTGGCCGACGACCTGCACAAGTTCGCTGTGGGTCTCTTTGCAAATCTGCGAAGCCATATCGGATCGAGTCTTTCGGTCGCTGGCGTTAACGCGCACCTTGAGGAGCTCGTGATGCTCAAGAGATCGGTCGATCTCGTCTATCACCCCCGGAGTGAGGCTGGCGGAGCCAACGATTACGACGGGTTTAAGCTTGTGGGCAAGCGCTCTGAGTTGTTTTTTTTGAGTGGGTTCGAGTGTCATCGGCGAATCATACATCAATCTGATTGGGCTGCGTAGGTGTGAAATGACATCCCATAAGAGCAAGCGGCGTTGGCTAGAAGAGCACCACAACGATGATTATGTCAAACGGGCCCGGAAGGAGGGCTACCGTTCACGTGCGGTTTATAAGCTGCTGGAGATCGATCAGCGTGACCGGCTTTTCAAGCAGGGCATGACCGTCATAGATCTGGGCGCCGCTCCGGGGGGGTGGTCTCAGGTTGCGGCGAGCCAACTTCAAGGCAACGGCCGGATTATTGCGACGGACATACTGCCGATGGATCCCCTGCCTGGCGTTCAGATGCTGCAAGGCGATTTTCGTGAACAGGAGGTCGTAGATCAGATACTGGAGGCACTCGGGGAAGGCAAGGCAGACCTTGTAATCTCCGATATGGCCCCCAATATCAGTGGTGTAGCCGCCATGGACCAGCCTCGATCGATGTTTTTGGCGGAACTGGCGCTCGACTTAGCCTTGAAGGTATTGAATCCGGGAGGCAATTTCTTGGTCAAGGTGTTTCAAGGCCAGGGTTCGGATGACTACATTCGCCTCTTGAGGCAACATTTCAAACGGGTGACTGTGAGAAAACCCAAGGCGTCGAGGCCACGATCACGGGAGGTCTATGCCCTCTCGAGAGACATGATTTCGCAAAACTGACCAATTACCGATAAGATTCTACTGACCGTGCCGCTTCGATACACGGCATGGAAAATACCTGGGTCCGGTGGACCACTTATAGAGGGTTTCGATTTGAACGACATGGCAAAAAACATCATCTTATGGGTGGTCATCGCTGTAGTCCTGATCTCCGTCTTCAATAATTTTAGTCCGCCTCAAGTTTCGTCGCACCAGCTTTCATATTCTCAATTCATTTCCAGCGTCAAACATGGAGATGTTCGCGAGGTGGTTATTAGTGATCGCACGATTCAGGGCACGACTCAGGCAGGCGACAAATTCACAACCTACAGCCCCGGAGATCCCGGACTGGTAGGAGACCTTCTGAACAATGGCGTGATCATTCAGGCCCGGCCGCAAGAGCAGCAGAGTGTCCTGATGCAGATTTTTATCTCGTGGTTCCCGATGTTGTTGTTGATCGGGGTATGGATCTTCTTCATGCGGCAGATGCAGGGTGGCGGCGGTGGTCGCGGTGCGATGTCCTTTGGCCGTAGCCGTGCGCGTCTCCTCAACGAGGATCAGGTCAAGATCACTTTTCAGGATGTTGCCGGCGTGGAGGAGGCCAAGGAAGAGGTCAGCGAGCTGGTCGAATTTCTGCGTGACCCGAGCAAATTTCAGAAGTTGGGCGGTAAGATCCCGCGTGGTGTCCTGATGGTCGGATCGCCCGGGACGGGTAAAACGTTGCTCGCAAAGGCCATCGCTGGCGAGGCAAAGGTCCCCTTTTTCACGATTTCCGGTTCAGACTTTGTAGAGATGTTCGTCGGCGTAGGCGCAGCCCGTGTCCGTGATATGTTCGAACAGGCCAAGAAGCATGCGCCTTGTATCATCTTTATCGACGAGATCGATGCCGTCGGCCGTCACCGTGGCGCCGGTCTCGGTGGTGGTCACGATGAACGTGAGCAGACCCTGAACCAGCTCCTTGTCGAGATGGACGGTTTTGAGGGCAGTGAAGGCGTAATCGTAATCGCCGCGACCAACCGCCCCGATGTGCTGGATCCGGCGCTCCTGCGTCCGGGCCGTTTCGATCGGCAGGTCGTCGTGCCTCTTCCGGATATCCGTGGCCGTGAACAGATCCTTCGGGTCCATATGCGCAAGGTCCCGATGGGAGATAACGTAGAACCGGCGATCATCGCACGCGGCACGCCGGGCTTCTCCGGCGCCGACCTGGCCAACCTGATCAACGAAGCGGCCCTGTTTGCGGCCCGCAGCAACAAGCGTGTGGTCGATATGGCCGATCTCGAAAAGGCCAAGGACAAGGTCATGATGGGCGCGGAACGTCGTTCCATGGTCATGAGTGAAGAAGAGAAAAGCTTGACTGCCTATCATGAGTCCGGTCATGCGATCGTGGGTCGCCTCGTGCCGTCACACGATCCCGTGCACAAGGTGACGATCATCCCGCGCGGCAGAGCGCTCGGCGTGACGATGTTTCTGCCAGAGGAAGACCGCCATAGTTATAGCCGCCAGCGTCTGGAGAGTCAGATCTCTAGTATGTTCGGGGGACGTATCGCGGAGGAATTGATCTTTGGTGCAGATGCCGTTACCACCGGTGCATCTAATGACATCCAGCGAGCCACTGAAATTGCCCGCAGCATGGTTACGAAGTGGGGGCTTTCCGAACGGCTGGGTCCGTTGACCTACAGCGAGGACGAGGGCGAGGTCTTTCTTGGGCGCTCAGTGACGCAGCACAAGACCATTTCCGACGAGACGGTCCATACGATCGACGAGGAGGTGCGCGTAATCGTTGATAGAAATTATGAACGCGCCCGCAAGCTATTGACCGAGCATAAGGACAAACTCCATCTCATGGCTGAGACTTTGATCAAATATGAGACGATTGACGCACATCAGATCGACGCCATTATGGCTGGCAAGGATGTGCCGCCACCTCGTGATTGGCAGAATCCCGATCAGTCAACCGGTAGTGGTTCCGGTGAGGGCGGGGTCAAGGTCGAACCGGAGTCCGAAGCCACGTCCGAGACCGACAAGGGCGACAAGGATACCGACAAACCCATCGGTGACCCTGCCGGTCAGCATTAGTGTGGTTGGTCAGTTTCATTGTGACTGACTGAAGCGCGACAGTTTGGATAGGACTTGATATGACCACCCCCCAGGTCATGGGCATCCTCAATATCACCCCTGATTCCTTCTCGGACGGGGGTGTTTTTTTTAGTCTGGATTCGGCGCGCAGACAGGCGGAGCGGATGGTGAACGAAGGCGCCACTATCATCGATATCGGTGGTGAGTCCACGCGTCCAGGGGCTAGGCCGGTCTCGGCGGAAGAGGAGTTGGAGCGAGTCATCCCAGTGGTCGAGGCCTTGCATCAGGATTTCGATGTGGCTTTATCTATCGATACCAGCAAGGCCATTGTCATGAAGGAGGCTGTTGCGGCCGGGGCCGGCATGATCAACGATGTTCGCGCCCTCAGAGCGCCGGGGGCCCTTGATGCCGCTGCCGCCACCGGCGCCTTGGTTTGTCTTATGCATATGCGTGGAGAACCGCGAAGTATGCAGAAGGATGTCCATTATGCCGATGTGACTGCCGAGGTATTGGGTTTCCTGAGGCAACGGATACAGGCTTGCAGTGAAATAGGTATATCTAAGAACCGCATATTGATCGATCCGGGATTTGGGTTTGGCAAGGATCTGGTGCATAACCTCCAGTTGTTCAGGGATCTGCCGCGGTTCGTTAGCCTGGGATTTCCGGTGTTGATTGGGGTATCGCGCAAGGCGATGATCGGTGCGATGTTGGGGCATGAGGTCGGAAGCCGCGTGTATGGCAGCGTTGCATTGGCGACCCTTGCGGTGGAGCGGGGCGTCACTGTGATCCGCGCTCATGATGTGGGCGCCACGGTCGATGCTGTTCGCACCTGTCAGGCGATTATTGAGACTAGAGGGATAGATGATGAGTAGACGCTATTTCGGGACCGATGGCATTCGTGGGCGAGTCGGAGAGCCGCCTATTGCCCCCGAGTTCGTGCTGAAACTAGGTTGGGCGGTCGGTAGGGTCCTAGCGGGAGAAGAGTCTCACGGCGGACGCAAGGTGCTCATTGGTAAGGACACGCGCATTTCGGGATATATGTTTGAATCCGCGCTGCAGGCGGGTCTTTCTGCTGCGGGTGTAGACATCCTGTTGCTGGGGCCAATGCCTACCCCCGCCATCGCCTACCTGACTCGGACCTTGCGCGCCCAGGCAGGGATTGTTATCAGCGCATCGCACAACCCGTACTACGACAATGGCATCAAGTTCTTCTCCGCTGAGGGGAGCAAACTGCCGGATGACATCGAGGCTGCCATTGAATCGGAGCTCGACCAACCGCTGGTGACGGTTGATTCGGCAGTTCTCGGCAAGGCCGAGCGGGTCGTTGACGCTGCGGGACGGTATATCGAGTTTTGTAAGAGTACGATCCCGTCCACTTTGACGTTGCATGGATTGCGTGTCGTTGTCGATTGTGCGAACGGGGCCACCTATCATGTCGCGCCAGACGTCTTTACCGAGCTTGGGGCCGACGTCATCAGGATTGGCGCACAGCCCGATGGGCTCAACATTAACGAGCAGTGTGGCGCCACGTCGACCAAAACGTTACAGAAAACAGTGCTTGAGCATCACGCCGACGTCGGGATTGCGCTGGATGGTGACGGCGATCGCGTCATCATGGTGGATAATAAGGGCGAGGTCGTGGACGGCGACGAATTGCTTTTCATTATCGCACGTTCCCGTATGCAGCAAGGGCTACTTGGCGGCGGCGTGGTTGGTACGCTGATGTCGAATCTTGGCCTCGAACTGGCCTTCAACGGCCTTGGAATCGACTTCGAGCGGGTTTCCGTCGGGGATCGTTACATAATGGAAAGACTCAGAGCGAACGAATGGTTACTGGGCGGCGAATCGTCGGGTCATATAATCTGTCTCGATCGCACCTCCACGGGCGATGGGATTGTTTCTGCTTTACAGGTGCTCGCGACCCTGATTCAAAGTGGCTGTACGCTCAACGAGTTGCGCCAGGGGGTAACAAAATTTCCTCAACACATGATCAATGTGCCCCTGAATAACGGTTTCGACTTTCGCCAGTCCAGTGCGGTCACCGAGGCACTTAAAGACGCCGAGTCGGAACTGGGTAATGAGGGTCGCGTACTACTCAGGGAATCAGGTACCGAACCGTTGATACGCGTCATGGTTGAAGGTAGCGATGCGCAACTCGTTAAGCGCCTTGCGGCCGGGATCGCCGCCGTTATATCAGGGCAGCAATCTGCGGCCTGAGCCCCGATTCGGGTTGCCACCTTATCATTACAATCCCCGGCGAGTTGTGTAGAATACTCGCTTTTAGCCGGGAACCCGTTGTAATGATAGAAATTGCGCCCCACATGAATCGCATCAAAGACATGGAGGATCGTACAGAGACCCTCAGGGGGTATCTTTGACTACGATAATCGTCGCGAACGCCTGATCGAGATTGAGCGAGAGCTCGAGGACGGCGATATCTGGTCTCAACCGGAACGTGCGCAGGAACTTGGGAAGGAACGCGCGTCGCTGCAGACACTCGTTGAGACTATCGGCAAGCTCGATGATGGTCTGTCTGAAGGTCGTGAGTTGCTTGAGCTGGCCGCTGACGAGGATGATCAGGCGACTGTGGATGAAGTCTGTGCTGATCTGGTTGTGCTCGAAAAGGGCTTGGCTGTGTTGGAGTTCCGGCGCATGTTCTCCGGCGAGATGGATCCCAATAACGCTTTTCTAGATATCCAAGCCGGTTCAGGGGGCACTGAAGCCCAGGACTGGGCGGAGATGCTCATGCGTATGTATCTGCGCTGGGGAGAGCGCAGGGGATTCACGACTGAGGTGATCGAATGTTCGCCCGGCGAGGTCGCCGGTATCAAGAGTGCTACGATCAATTTTGGCGGGGAGTATGCCTTTGGCTGGTTACGCACCGAGACCGGTGTGCATCGCCTTGTGCGCAAGTCGCCGTTTGATTCTGGGAATCGCCGTCATACATCCTTTGCCGCCGTCTTTGTCTCTCCAGAGATTGATGATGACATCGACATTGAGATCAATCCCGCGGACTTGAGAATCGATACCTATCGTGCGAGCGGCGCCGGTGGACAGCACGTCAATCGTACGGAGTCGGCCATTCGGATTACCCATGAGCCCTCGGGTATTGTCGTGCAGTGCCAGAACGATCGATCTCAACACAAGAATCGTGCGACGGCCATGAAGCAACTCAAGGCCAAGCTCTACGAACAGGAGATGCAGAAACGGCGCGGCGAGCAACAGGCCATTGAGGAAACTAAGAGCGATATCGGCTGGGGTAGCCAGATTCGTTCTTACGTGCTCGATCAGTCACGTATCAAAGACCTTCGCACTGGGGTCGAGACCGGAAACACCCAGGCCGTACTCGACGGAGACCTGGACGCATTTATCGAGGCAAGCCTCAAAAGTGGATTATAGGATTACAGATGAGTGAGACAGTAAAAGCGGCGCCGCTCCCTTTGGAGTCGGAACGAGAGCAAAATGAACAGATCGCACAGCGGCGTGACAAGCTCTCTGCCCTGCGTGAGAACGGCGGCGCCTATCCGAGTGACTTTCGGCGCGACCAGTTGGCCGCCGACCTGCTTTCAGACTATGAGGGACACGACGAAGCGGCGCTTGAGGGCGCCACCGTCCAGGTACGGCTCGCCGGACGCCTGATGACTCGACGGGTCATGGGTAAGGCGAGCTTCGCGCATATTCAGGATATGTCGGGACGTATCCAGATTTACGTGCAGCGGGACGTCGTCAGCCCAGAGGTCTACGCCGATTTCAAAAAGTGGGATATCGGTGACATCGTCGGTGTGGTCGGCACCTTATTCCGGACCCGTACCGGAGAACTCTCGGTACGTGCAAGTGAGATCCGGCTGCTGACCAAGTCCCTGCGGCCCTTGCCGGAGAAGTTCCATGGTTTGGTGGATCAAGAGGCGCGCTACCGGCAACGCTATCTGGACCTCATGATGAATGAGGCCACCCGAGAGACCTTCAGGGTGCGCGCCGCCACAATCGATTTTATTCGCCGTTACCTTGTTGAGCGACGTTTCATGGAGGTCGAGACCCCCATGATGCAGGTCATGCCCGGTGGTGCGGCAGCCAAACCGTTTGTGACCCATCATCATGCGCTGGATATCCCGCTTTATCTGCGTATCGCCCCGGAACTCTATTTGAAGCGTCTGGTCGTTGGCGGATTCGAAAAGGTCTTTGAGATCAATCGAAATTTCCGTAACGAAGGCCTTTCGACTCGACATAATCCCGAGTTCACGATGTTGGAGTTCTATCAGGCCTATAGCGACTATCATGAGCTCATGGACCTGACCGAGGATATGATTCGCCAACTGACGCATACGGTCCTGGGCAGTCCTTGTGTCACCTACCAGGGGGAGGCATATGATTTCTCGCAGCCTTTCCAGCGTCTGACGCTGCGTGAGTCGGTATTGCATTACAACCCGGATATTAGTGAATCGGATCTCGCCGACGAGACCGCACTGCGCGCGACCGCGGCGCGTGTTGATGTGTCTTTGCCCGACGGTTGTGGGCCGGGAAAGATACTGGTTGAGATCTTCGAGAAGACTGTCGAACATCGATTGATATCGCCAACCTTCATTACGGCCTATCCGACAGAGGTATCGCCGCTGGCGCGTCGCAACGACAGCGACCCGTCCGTTACCGATCGCTTTGAGATGTTCATCGGTGGGCGTGAGATCGCCAACGGTTTTACCGAGCTCAATGACCCCGAGGACCAGGCCGAGCGCATGCGGGGACAGCTCGAGGCCAAGGCGCGTGGCGACGAGGAGGCCATGGAATTCGATGCCGACTATATTCGCGCACTCGAATACGGTTTGCCGCCAACCGCGGGAGAGGGGATCGGTATCGACCGACTGGTCATGTTACTCACGGACTCGCCGTCGATTCGCGATGTCCTGTTGTTCCCGCACATGCGTCCCGAGCGGCGGGCTGATGCAATCGAGCTTCCTACAGAGTAATCAGGAGAATGGAGACGACTATGGAGCAGACGCTGGAATTCGATCTTGAATTGATTCATCGCTATGACAAGAGTGGGCCTCGCTATACCTCGTATCCGACGGCCGTGCAGTTTCATGAGGGTTTCGACGACCGGGCCTATATCGAGGCCGCCAGGGAGACCAACGCCAGCGGGCGCCCCCTGTCTTTGTACTTCCATATACCGTTTTGCGACACCCTTTGTTTCTATTGCGGCTGCAACAAGATTGCGACTAAGAATCGCGCCGTCGCGGTACCTTATCTGGATTATCTGCATCGCGAAATCACCATGCAGGCCGAATTGTTTGATCGCAATCGACGTGTTGAACAGTTGCATTGGGGCGGCGGGACCCCCACGTTCATCGATCATGCTCAAATGCGAGCCCTGATGGAACACACGCGAGATCATTTCACACTTTGCGACGACGACAGCGGTGAGTACTCCATAGAGATCGATCCTCGTGAAGTGCGTAGCGATACCATCGCCGTGCTTAGGGAATTGGGCTTCAATCGCATGAGTATGGGGGTTCAGGACTTCGACCCTAAGGTCCAGGAGGCAGTCAATCGAATTCAAAGCGAAAGACAGACATTTACAGTCCTTGACGAGGCTCGTCGGGTAGGCTTTAAATCAGTCAGTTTGGACCTTATCTATGGGCTTCCATTCCAAACCGTCGATCGTTTTATGGCGACGCTGGAGAAGATCATCGCGGTCGACCCTGATCGTCTGTCGGTTTTTAATTACGCCCATTTACCGGAGATGTTCAAGCCTCAACGGCGGATCAATGCCTTGGACTTGCCTTCGGCGGCCGAGAAGCTGGATATCCTGCAGGCTACGATCGAGCGACTTACGGCTGAGGGCTATGTCTACATCGGCATGGATCACTTCGCCAAGTATGATGATGAGTTAGCGGTCGCACAGCGGGAACGCAGTCTCTATCGAAATTTTCAGGGATATGCCACACATGCGGATTGTGATCTGATCGGTCTGGGCGTCACATCGATCGGCAAGGTGGGCAATACATACAGCCAGAACCGAAAAGAAACCGAACCGTATTATGCGGCGATCGACGCTGGCACGCTGCCGATCTGGCGAGGGATTGCCCTTAACGACGATGATATTGTGCGTAGGGCTGTCATGACCGAATTGATCTGTCATTTCTCGTTGAGATTCGACGAAGTCGAGATCCCTGGTGGAGAAAGTTTCGCGAAATATTTTGCTTCCGAGTTGCAGGAACTTGGAAAGATGAAGGCCGACGGTCTGCTCGAGATGGACGAACACGGCGTCGTTGTTCAGGCGTGTGGCCGTTTGCTGATCCGTAACATCTGCATGGTGTTCGACCGCTACCTCAAGGGCCACGGCGAGCAACGGTTCTCTAAGGTGATTTGAGGGTAGTTCAGGCCGAAAATATGATCTCTTCCTGTCCGGTATTAAATCCGGGCAAGGGCTAAAGGCGATAGCTTGATCGACCGATAAGGCATTCGGGAGCGGTAAATATTCCTAACTTGGAGTATATCCGCTGAGAATGAATACACCGAAGCCTAATCGATATAGCTAGGTTTCGGTGTCTGTAGGAGATATCGATCATGCCTCAGATTATTAATACGAACATTGCCTCGCTGACGTCTCAGCGCAACTTGGACCGCACTCAGAACGATATGTCGACTGCCTTGACGCGGCTGTCTTCGGGTCTGCGAATCAATAGCGCAAAGGACGACGCTGCCGGTCTCGGTATCGCGGAGCGTATGACTTCGCAGGTGCGGGGCCTGGACCAATCTGTTCGAAATGCCAACGACGCGGTTTCGCTGTCACAAACAGCTGAGGGTGCGCTGAGCACCGCCAGCGGAATCCTGCAACGTATCCGTGAACTGGCAGTTCAATCCGCCAATGCCACGAACTCCGATTCCGACCGCCTGACCATCAACTCCGAAGTCGGTCAGTTGGTGTCTGAGTTGGATCGCGTGGCCCAGACCACCGAGTTTAACGGTACCAAGTTGCTTGATGGTACTTTCGGTACGGCCGCCTTTCAGATTGGCGCCAACGAAGGCCAGACCATCATCGCGACCACCGGTAACTTCCGTACCAACCAGTATGGTAACTACAATGTAGCGGGCACGGCTGCCTCGGCGACGACCGCTGCCGCTTCAGGTTCTGAAACCTCGCGCGCTGCGAGTGCCCAGGTCTTGACGATCAATGGCGCTTTGGGCAACACGACTGTGACGCCCGTGGCAAATTCCACGGCCAAGGCCGTTGCGGAGCAGGTCAATTCTGTGACGAGTTCGACCGGAGTTACGGCGACGGCGGCGACGGCGATCGATGTATCTCTGGCTACCGCTGGGTCCTATCAGCTCTCGGTCGTTTCCGACAACACTGCGGCCCAGTCGATCTCATTTAGCGTTTCGGCAACCTCTGGCGCCACGGGTCTGGCCGGTGCCGTCAAGGCCTTCAATGATTCATCGTCGAAGACCGGTGTCACGGCGCAGCTGAACACCGCCGGTACGGGCATTACCCTGACCAACTCGTCAGGCAACGACATCATTGTCCGGGATACGACTACGGCCAATGCCGGTAATGTGACCGTGGGTACGGCCACGCTGACCGCTGACTCAGTCGCAGAGGGTACTCAGGTGACCGGTCAGGTTAAGTTCAACTCTGACAAGTCCTTCAGTGTCAACGAGGCCACGGGTGGTAACTTCGCCGCAGTGGCCAATACGGCAACCCTGCAGACTGTTTCCACTCTGGATGTCTCCACGGTGACCGACGCTAACGCTGCACTTAATATCATCGATAGCGCGATCACGAACATCGTGGGACAGCGAGCGGCATTTGGTGCGCTGCAGAATCGTCTGGAATCGACGATCTCCAATCTGACAGTGAGTTCGGAAAACCTGAATTCAGCAAGGTCACGTATTCAGGATGCCGACTTCGCCAAGGAGACCGCCATGATGACCAGGGCTCAGATCCTGCAGCAAGCTGGTGTGTCCATTGTCCAGCAGGCAAACTCCTTACCACAGCTCGCCCTTTCTCTTCTGAGATAAGGGATACTACGGTAACCTCCGGGGCCGTCTGGCCCCGGAGGGCAACGTAAGAGAGTCACATAAGGATTTTGCGTGAGGCGGACGTCATGTCATCGATCAATACACCGTCGCAGGTGAGCTCGATAAACAACGGGAAAAGAACGGAGATTCCCGCCGATTCATCGATGCTCAAACCGCAAACAAACGTTCAGGCGCTGAAGACCGCCGACAGCACAGTTGCGCCGATCAGCGATGTCACACGCCCTGAAGATGTTCAGGCAGCCATGACTCAGGTCAAGGGCCAATTTCAGAATGTTCGCCGTGAACTTGAGTTTTCCGTAGATGAGAGACTGCGAAAAGTCATTATCACGGTGCATGACAGTGATACGGGTGATGTCATCCGGCAGATACCATCCGAAGAATTTATTCGCATGGCGCGCACGATGAGCGAGGCGGACAAACCGCATATACTCGATGCGCGCGCTTGAAACATACGGTAACCGCAAGTGCATGATCAAGAGACCTTGTTCGCAGGGTCTCTTTTTTTTTGAGGTTCCCTGATTGCCGAAAGTGGGCATGCGAATTGCTTGTATTTTTGCAACGGTAATTTGAAGGTATTTTGAGATGGTTGGAATTACATCTGCTACGGGTTTAGGTTCCGGTTTGGATATCAACGGGATCGTGACTCAACTCGTCTCCGCTGAGATTGCTCCGCAAGCAAATCGTCTTGATCGGCGTGAAGTTACCCTGCAATCAAAGATTTCGGCCGTCGGCACCTTGAAAGGGTCCATGTCGAATTTTCAAACCAGTCTGGCTGGGCTCAAGGGACAACTCACTTTCGACGGTCGCAGCGCCACTTCGAGCGATACGGCCGTGGCGGATGTCACTGCGACCAAAACTGCCGCAGCCGGCAATTTTAACCTCTCCGTGACACAGTTGGCCGATGCCCACTCGCTGGTCACAGACTCCGCGCTGACCGGGGCGCAATTTACCAGCGATACCAGCATTCTGGGGACGGGGACGCTCACCTTCAAATTCGGCACGACGACCTATGACTCGGGAACCGATACCTATACAGGTTTCGTTCAAAACGCGGACAAGGGGAGTCAGAGCATTGATATCACCGATGGCAGTTTGGTCGGTATACGCGATGCTATCAACAACGCCGGAATGGGGGTCAATGCATCCATCATCAATGACGGTACCTATTACCGGTTAGCGGTCACTTCCACCGATGGTGCGGCCTCAAGTATGGAGATCACGGTTACCGATAACGATAGCAATAATATGGATGCTTCTGGCTTGTCGTTATTAGCCTTTAGCAGCTCCGCGACCAACCTTTCTCAAACGAATGCCGGACAGGACGCCCAGTTGTCGATAAATAGCATCGCTATTTCGAGTGCCAGCAATACGTTGTCGTCTGCGGTCAGTGGGCTAGATATCACGCTGAACAGCATCGGTACTTCGGCTATCTCGGTCGGTCAGGACACCTCGTCGGCCAGAGGCTCGATCGACAGCTTTGTTGAGGCCTACAATGGACTTGTCGGCACCATGAATAGTCTCTCTGCATATGATCCGACTACCAAGAAAGCCGGCACGCTACAGGGTGATGTGACGCTTCTGAGTATTCGTTCGCAGCTGAATACAATCCTCTCAAGTGCAGTGGGCGGACTGCCGTCCGATGCCCCTTATCGTATCCTGGCGGATGTCGGGATTACCCGCAGCAGTAGCAATGGCACCATGGTCGTCGACAGCGCCAAGCTGGACGCAGCGCTTCGCGATAATCCTGACGGTGTTGCAAGGCTGTTTGGCGATCAGGGGAACGCGACGGATGCCCAGGTCAGCTATGTCGAATCATTGTCGACTACGCCGGTGGGCACCTATGCTGTTGATATTACTTCACACGCGACTCAAGGGACGTATGTCGGTTCTGCAGCGGCCAACCTTACTATTTCCGCTGGCGTCAACGACGCCCTAGATCTCTCGATTGATGGAGTTGCCGGATCGATCACCCTGACAGCCGGTACTTATACGGCGGCAACGCTGAGCGCCGCTATACAGGCGGCAATCAATGGTGTGGACGCGTTTTCCAATGCTGGAATCTCGGTAGCCGTTACCGAGAACACTGGCATATTGACGTTGACGTCGGACAGTTACGGATCGAATTCGACAATCGACATTACAGGCGGTGTCGGCAAAGCCGATATATTTGGTGGTAGCCCGGTGGCGACTGGCGGCACCGATATCGTGGGCTCCATAGGTTCAGTATCGGGAACCGGGTCCGGCCAAGAATTGACCGGAGACGGAGGGGCATTTGGTCTTAAGGTCAAGGTAACTGGAGCGGCGACCGGAACCCGAGGCTCGATTACGCTAACACGGGGCATTGGCGTACAGCTAGATGCCTTGATGACGAGTATGCTCGATACCGATGGCACGCTGAAAGACAAGACCAACAGCATCGATTCGGAAATTGCCGATATCACTAGTCGGCGTGAGGCATTAGTTGTACGGCAGGAGAGCCTTCGTGCTCGTTTGAAAAAACAGTTTGTAGCGCTCGATACCTTGGTGGGTCAGTTAACCGCAACCAGCAATGCACTGGCGAGCCAGTTGGCTTCGATTCCGAAGATCCGCTAAGGGCGGGAGTACCCACACAGGCTTGGGTAGCGCCTTTTGTAATATACCAACGACATGATCAGGGCACGTAAGTATTAACGAGGAGAGACCATGAATCATAATGCAGCACTGGACGAGTACAGACGTTTTGGATTGACCAACCATGTTGAGTCGGCAACCCCTCATCGTTTGATTCAGATGCTCATGGACGGCGCCATACAGAAAATCGCTTCGGCTAAGCAGCAGTTGGCAAATGGCGATATTCCCAGCAAGGGGCAGCAGATCAGTTGGGCTATTTCGATGATTGATGGACTGCGGGCGAGTTTGGACAAATCCGGTAGCGGTGACCACACCATCGCACAAAACCTCGACGACCTTTATGACTATATGATTCGTCGGCTGTTCGAGGCCAACGTGCGCGATGAATCGGAGTACCTTGACGAGGTGACGGATTTGCTAGAACAGATCAAGGAAGCTTGGGACGCCATTCCTCAAGGCATCATTCAGGATCATGCAAGGCGGCAGGCGGCACAGAGTTGACGGAACGATCAGTGAATTCTGAACTTAACGGTTCGGTCGGCCCTCTCCTGGAGGCGGTTGCCGGCAATACCGTGCTGATGTTTGACTTGGCCCGGGATGAGGACTGGGAAGCGCTTTTGGAGGTTGTTCGCGATCGCCAACAGCTTATCGAGCGCTGTCTACATGTTGAGTGTGTGCCGGAGGAAAAACGGGCCCTCCTTGTTGAGTTACAATCCTTGCTACACGGTGACCATACACTTGTCGAACGCTGTGCCAATGAACGGGACCTCACCCTGGAGAGGCTCGAGCTCATGGGGCGGGCCAATAAGGTCAGCCATCGCTATCAATTAGCGGGGGAGGGCGCGTCGTGACAGATACTGCAACACCATCAATAATCAGCAACTACCTTGGCGATGGCTTGGTCTACGTCGATGATGTACCGGTTCGGTGGTCGATGCTGGATGCAACACCGTCCGATACTCGGCTCGCCATTCTTAATGACGAGAATGAACGGTTGCTGAGATATGTGAGTTCATTGGACGAATATCTGCACGAAAGCAAGGATGGTGATCCACTGGCGCACGACGTGGCTCGCCTCGAGTTCAAGGTCAACATCCTCATGGAAATGGTGTCGCAGGTGCTGGCTCAAAAGCTGGACTTGCCTGCTGCATCACGGCTCGAAATGAATGCCAACGGTCTCGTATGTCATATGCCCGAGGCTCCTGTTTGCGGGCGGCAATTCCAACTTTCCGTCTATCTGAACCGACAATACCTAAAGCCGCTGGAGGTATGCGCCAGCGTCGTGGGTATCGAGTCCTCTGGCGAGGGTACAGTCAAGGTTGCTCTACAGTTTCAGGGCTTGTCGGAGATCGTCCAGGATCATCTGGAACGGCTGATCTTCCGCCAGCATCGTCGCATGGTGGCCTTGCTTCATCAGTCAGAGAAGTGATGGGCCTGTGACGATCAGGTGAATAGCGCCCTTGGCGCTACATTCTTATCTCTGTGCAAAGCTTGCCGTTACAGAGAGAAGCCGTAGATTTTACATATCCAGCCATACCCGCTAATATACCCTGATAAATATGCGTGATATAGAATCACAACCAGATTAAAGGGGGCAACTACCATGGCATCGTTTTATGAGGTTTTTCTGGCGATCATTGTCACTGCGATCTTATCGTCGTTCTTTCTGGAAAGGAGCCATCGGACTATCTTCGCGATGGTTATCGTATCTCTCATCTTAGTCGCGATCGATGCTGGGTATTTTATTTCCTGGATGGCGATGCTCCCGTGTTTTTTCATGATCGCCTTTGTCGCCGTGATCATGTCTCATCCTCAGATGAAGCCGGGGGCATCCGAATTCCCGGAAGAATAGCGAAGTCCGAAATTTGCGCCGTCGGGGTGATCAGACGCCCTGAATAATTGCCAGTATGCCGAATACGGTGCTGGCGGCGCCGAAGATGATGATGAAGATATCTCCTCCCTTGTTCTGAGTCCCTTCTACTGACGATGTCCCATGAGTATCCGGGTGGTAGCGAACGGACACCGTTTTTCCCACTGGATAATCCTCTTCCAAATGTTTGGCGAGTTCTTGTGAAGGCAGCGTCCCGGAAGGAAGCATGATTGTGTTTCTGTACTGCTTGCCATCCACCTCGTAGCGAAAAACAATCTCCGGCAGGAGGTCGTCATCTATGGATTGCGCAGTCGATGATTCAATAGTGCCGTCGACTATTGGCCAATGGCCGACACGCCTCGTTTGACGCCAACTCCGCAGTCCCCATATCGTGGTCAATATTCCCCCTACGGTGAGCAGGCCGAGAATGATAAGGTAGTAATTCATGGTTATATTTCCCAAATGAAGTCATTCTGATAGCGCGGCGGCGATATCGTACGCCGAATGTTCCCAGCGTTATCTGAATGCGCGCCACGCTATGGCGATTGTTTCAGCATGGATAGACTAGATTTATGGTCAATGCACAAGGGATCTTAGCCCCAATGCCGAGAGCTTCCAAGACTGGCCTTTTTGTGATTTTACGGCTATCCTCGCCGATCTGGAATACGGAATAAATAACATAACGAATAGGCAATATGAACGGAGGAGATAAGCATATGATGAAGTTGTGGACATCGGGATTACTCGTGGGCGGGGCGCTAATGGCCTCGTCGATATCGTCGCATGCAAGTGATACCCAAGGGGCGATGGGTTGGTCTCACCCCAATGTCACGGTGGAAAAGTCAGCGCCCGAGCCGCACGTCACGTCCACTGTCAAGACGGCGCCGGCTGCTCATCATGCCGAGACGCCTGCGGCCCATCCTTCCGACGCGCCGGCCATGCACCCCATGGTTACCGGACATCATGAGCCGGTGGAAGAGCGTAAAGAAAATCCCCACCACGACATGAGCATCTTTCATCATTCCATTCACTGGGGCTATACCGGGATTGGCGCGCCACAGTATTGGGGGGACCTCAAGGAAGACTACGTGCTTTGTAAGGAAGGAAGCCAGCAGTCACCTATCGATATTTCGGCGGCCACGATCGCAAGCCTGCCAAGTATTCAGGTTGATTATCAGCCCACGCCGCTGGATATCCTTAACAACGGGCATGCTATTCAGGTCAACTATGCAGCCGGCAGCTCAATCACGGTCGCCGGTAAGAACTATAAGCTACTGCAGTTCCACTTCCATTCCCCCAGCGAGCACACCATCGGTGGCAAGGCTCATGACATGGTTGCCCACCTCGTTCATAAGGCCGACGATGGGCAACTCGCTGTCATCGGGGTCATGATCGATGGTGGTGGCGCCGAAAATGCCTTTATTAGCAAACTCTGGTCAGCTTTCCCGAGCGCCAGCGGTGATCACAATACGCCGGAGGGTGTCGAGGTTAACGTGGCAGATCTGTTGCCCAAAGACCTCAATCACTTCAACTACAGCGGCTCGCTGACGACGCCGCCGTGTAGTGAAGGCGTGAATTGGTTCGTTTTATCGGCGCCGATTCAGGTGTCTGATGCCCAGCTGAAGCAGTTCCGGAGCAGCATTTTTCACGATGCCCGTCCGGTTCAGCCGGTCAATGGACGGGTTGTCCGGTTAGGTAACTAAAACCCTTGGTTCGGGGTAGCGTGCGCGCTACCCCGTATCCGTGGTTCTATATGGGGGTGGAAACGCAGTGGTGAGTCTCGAGACGCCCGTGTGTGAATTTGATCTGCCTGCGCCCGGGTTTTCTCTGCCTGGAGTCGACGGCAAGGTCTGGTCGCTGGACGATTGTTTCGGCGACAATGGTCTCCTGGTGATGTTTATCTGCAACCACTGCCCGTATGTCAAGGCTATCCGCGATCGTTTGGTCAGGGATACTCGGGAGCTGCTTGACTTCGGAATCAGGAGCGTTGCGATCATGTCCAATGATCCCTCGGATTACCAGGAGGATAGCTTCGAGAGTATGAAGCAGATCGCCGAGCAATATCAGTACCCGTTTCCCTACCTGTTTGATGAGGACCAGTCGGTGGCGAAGACCTATGGCGCCGTCTGTACTCCGGATTTCTTCGGGTATAACGCCGAAAGGGGTTTGCAGTACCGGGGCAGGCTGGACGCCAGTCGAAAGGAGGCAGCGCCGGAAGATGCGCGCCGGGACTTGTTTGAAGCCATGAAACGAGTCGCTGAGACGGGTTTGGGGCCGAAAGTGCAGATCCCCAGTATGGGGTGTTCCATCAAATGGCGGGAATAACCCATATCCAGAAGGGTGAGGGTGAGCGCGAGTGATTGTGCTTGCCGAATTCGCTCAGGTAAGCGAGAATGTACCCCGTCGATTTGAGTCCCCGCCGAACGAAGATGTCGGTCCCTCGGTCATCGCCGCGAGTTCGGGACGGTTATAACCATAACAATCACCTACTATCTAATTGACTTTTTTACTATTAACGTAATGTTGTTGACCGCTCCGGCTATAGACTTTTCTGATCTATGGGGATCTTTAGGATTCCTTATTTCTATCAGGATCTCAAAGTCCCGTTCCCGGCGTATGGGCAACACATCAAGGTTTCGTTTTTTTCTAGGAGGCGCTTATGTCTACCCGTAGAGTTTTAGCCAATGCTGTCCGTGTCCTGAGTATGGATGCCGTCCAAAAGGCCAAGTCCGGCCATCCAGGAGCCCCAATGGGCATGGCGGATATCGCCGAAGTGCTCTGGAATGATTTCCTAAAGCACAACCCGAGCAATCCTAATTGGGCGGATAGAGACCGATTCATACTCTCGAATGGCCACGGTTCAATGTTGCTTTATTCGCTTCTGCACCTGAGCGGGTATGACCTGAGTATTGATGACCTCAAGCAGTTCCGTCAGCTGCACTCCAGGACTCCTGGGCATCCCGAATATGGTTATGCCCCTGGCGTTGAGACCACCACTGGTCCGCTGGGACAGGGCATTACCAACGGTGTAGGCATGGCGCTTGCGGAGAAAGTGCTGGCCGGGCAGTTCAACCGTGACGGTCACCATGTTATCGATCATTTCACCTACGTCTTCTTGGGCGACGGCTGCTTGATGGAAGGCATTTCGCATGAGGCCTGTTCGCTGGCTGGTACGCTGGGTCTGGGCAAGTTGATCGCTTTCTGGGACGACAACGGAATTTCTATCGACGGCCACGTTGAAGGTTGGTTTACAGATGATACCCCGGGTCGTTTTGAAGCCTACAAGTGGCACGTTGTTCGTGGCGTTGATGGTCACGATCCTGAGGCCCTCCGTCAGGCTATTCTTGAGGCCCGTTCGGTCAACGATAAACCGACGCTGATTTGCTGTAAGACAGTGATTGGTTTTGGTGCTCCGAACCTTTGTGGTAGCCACGATTGTCATGGTGCGCCGCTAGGCGATGACGAGATTGCCGCAACCCGTAAAAATCTGGATTGGAACTATCCGCCCTTTGAGATTCCTTCGGAGGTCTATGGCTCCTGGGATGCGAAGGAGAAGGGCGAGGCCGCTGAATCCGACTGGAACAGCAAGTTTGCCGCTTACGAGGCCGCTCACCCTGAGCTGGCCGCTGAGTTAAAGCGCCGATTGGCTGGAGAACTTCCTCCGAATTGGGATGCCGATGCCAGTGCGTTCGTGAGTGCCGTAAACGACAAGGCGGAGACAATCGCAAGCCGTAAGGCTTCACAGAATTCGCTCAATGGCCTGGGCCCTCTGTTGCCCGAGTTCCTGGGTGGATCCGCTGATCTGGCTGGTTCCAACCTGACCCTGTGGTCGGGATCCGTTGCGGTCAGCAATACCGAATCAGGTGGTAACTATCTCCACTATGGTGTTCGTGAATTTGGTATGTCCGCGATCATGAACGGAATCACCTTACACGGTGGTTTTATCCCTTACGGCGCGACTTTCCTTATGTTCTCGGAATATGCCCGCAATGCCTTGCGTATGGCCGCCTTGATGAAACAGGGCAGCATCTTTGTCTATACCCATGACTCCATCGGTCTGGGCGAAGACGGACCGACCCATCAGCCCGTTGAGCAGACTGCCACGTTGCGTATGATTCCTAATATGGCTGTTTGGCGTCCGTGTGACGCCGTTGAAAGCGCCGTTTCCTGGAAGGATGCAGTCGAGCGTCGTGACGCCCCAAGCTGTCTGATCTTTTCACGACAGAACCTACCGCACCAGCAGCGCAGTGAGCAGCAGATTGCTGATATCGCGCGTGGTGGTTACGTTCTGAGAGATACAAACAGTACGCCGGACGCCATCATCATCGCCACGGGTTCCGAGGTCGGGTTGGCGATGGACGCCGCTGAGCAGCTAGCTGGCAAAGGCACTCAGGTCCGGGTCGTCTCGATGCCATCGACCAATGTTTTCGACGCCCAGGATGAAGGCTATCGTGAGTCTGTGTTGCCGTCATCCGTGACCGCCAGAGTCGTGGTTGAGGCCGGTATCGCAGATGGTTGGTATAAGTACATCGGTACCCAGGGCAAGGCCGTAGCTATGAACACTTTTGGTGAATCTGCTCCGGCTGGCGAGTTGTTCAAGCAATTTGGGTTCACCGTTGAAAACGTTGTAGCCGCTGTCGAGTCTGCAATAAGTTAATCATCGACATCAGCTTATAGCGTTAATAATAAGTTTTTATTAGAAAATCGGAGGGTACAACTATGGCAGTGAAAGTTGCTATTAATGGTTTCGGTCGTATCGGTCGTATGGCTTTTCGCGCCGTCGCAAAGGATTTCAAGGATATGGAAGTCGTCGCGATCAATGACCTGCTGGATGCGGACTACCTGGCTTACATGCTCAAGCATGATTCTGTCCACGGTCGTTTCGATGGCGACGTGGCGGTCGATAACGGCGCTTTGATCGTCAATGGCAAGAAGATTCGTCTGACTGCCGAACGTGATCCCGCCAACCTGGCATGGGGCGACCTAGATGTCGACGTGGTCCTGGAGTGCACAGGTTTCTTCCTGACTGAGGAAACCTGCCAAAAGCATATCGATGCCGGTGCCAAGAAGGTCGTGCAGAGTGCTCCTTCCAAGGACAGTACGCCGATGTTCGTCTACGGCGTTAACCATGAGACCTATGCCGGTCAGGCAATCGTCTCGGCCGCATCGTGCACCACCAATTGTCTGGCGCCGCTGGCCAAGGTGATTAACGACAAGTTCGGTATCAAGCGTGGTCTGATGACTACCGTACATGCCGCTACCGCAACTCAGAAGACCGTTGACGGTCCTTCCCTGAAGGATTGGCGCGGTGGTCGCGGTATCCTGGAAAACATCATTCCGTCTTCCACTGGAGCTGCTAAGGCCGTTGGTAAGGTGCTGCCGGATCTCAATGGCAAGCTGACCGGTATGGCCTTCCGCGTGCCGACCTCCGACGTCTCTGTCGTCGACCTGACGGTTGAGCTGGATAATGAGACCTCCTACGACGAGATCTGCGCTGCCGTAAAGGCCACTGCCGATTCCGGCGAGGCGATCAGTGAGACGCTGTCTTATACCGATGAGAAGGTGGTTTCCACCGACTTCCGGGGTTGCAGCTACTCATCGATCTTCGATGCCGGCGCGGGCATCGCACTCGATGGCACCTTCGTCAAGTTGGTGACCTGGTACGACAACGAGTACGGTTATACCTGCAACATGATGCGATTTGTTCGCCACGTCGCGGCAAACTGATACGTATTAGGTAGTTCTGGAAAACAAGGCGTGGGGGAGTGCTCCCACGCCACTTCCCCGGTTCACGGGATCGAGAGGAATTTGCTCAGGCGGCGGTTTGAGCAAATTTTTTTCAAAAATATCAGGAGATGACTAATGTCCGTAATCAAGATGACTGACCTTGACCTTGCCGGCAAGCGTGTATTGATTCGCCAGGATTTGAATGTACCCGTCAAAGACGGCAAAGTTACCTCTGATGCGCGTATTCGCGCTTCGTTACCTACCATCGAGCATGCCATGAAGGCGGGCGCCAAGGTCATGATCATGTCCCACCTGGGACGTCCGACCGAAGGCGAATACGCTGAAGAGTTTTCGCTGGCACCGGTTGCAAATCACATGGGTGGTCTGTTGGGCAAGGACGTCAAGCTAGTGAAGGATTACCTGAACGGCGTTGAGTTGGCCGATGGCGATGTCGCTATCCTGGAAAACGTTCGTTTCAACAGTGGTGAGAAGAAGAACGACGAAGCCCTCGCCAAGCGATATGCCGCGTTGTGCGACGTGTTTGTTATGGACGCCTTTGGCACCGCGCACCGCGCTCAGGGTTCTACCTATGGTGCGGCGCAGTTCGCGCCCATAGCCTGTGCCGGCCCTCTGCTGGCCGGAGAGCTGGAAGCATTAGGTAAGGCTCTGGATACCCCTGCGCGTCCGTTGGTTGCCATCGTTGGTGGTTCCAAGGTTTCCACCAAACTAACGGTTCTTGAGTCGCTATCCAAGGTGGTTGATCAGTTGATCGTTGGTGGTGGTATCGCCAATACCTTCATTGCCGCTGCTGGCCATAATGTTGGCAAGTCGCTTTATGAGGCAGATCTGATCGATACTTGTAAGCGGCTTTCAGCCGATGCTCAGTCGCGCGGGGGTGACATTCCGGTACCTGTCGACGTGGTTTGTGGGAAGGAGTTTTCTGAAACCGCTGCGGCGACCCTCAAGAGTGTAACCGAGGTTACGGATGACGACATGATCTTCGATATTGGTCCGGAGACTTCCGAGCAACTGGCCGAGATTCTCAAGAGCGCCGGTACAATTGTATGGAATGGTCCCGTTGGCGTGTTTGAATTTGATCAATTCGGCGATGGAACCAAGGCGCTGTCCATGGCGATCGCCGAATCCAACGCGTTCTCGATCGCGGGTGGCGGTGATACTTTGGCTGCGGTTGATAAGTATAAGATTGCTGATAAAGTGTCCTATATTTCCACTGGCGGCGGGGCCTTTCTAGAGTTTCTAGAGGGTAAGAAACTGCCTGCTGTTGCCATTCTTGAAGAACGTGCGGCAGACTGAAATCTATAAGACCAATCGATTTTACTGGAGGATAGACAGATCCGCTGTCCCAGTGGCGCGGGTTTATTCTTAATATGAGCAATCAATCTGTGTTGCGTAGGACCAAGATTGTCGCGACCTTGGGTCCGGCAAGTGATGATCCAGCCATCATCGAAGAGATGATTCGTGCTGGCGTCGATGTCTTTCGCCTGAATTTTTCGCATGGTGATGCAAGCGAGCATGTTCGCCGTGCCGAGTCCATACGGGCTGCCGCCTTATCCGTGCGCAAGGACGTCGCGATCTTGGCCGATCTGCAGGGTCCGAAGATTCGTCTGACTCGATTTAAAAACGGGCCGGTCCGGCTGAAGGAAGAGGATGCCTTCACCTTCGATATCGATTGTCCTGACGATGACGGGGACGAGAACAGGGTCGGACTGACGTATCAAGACATGCCAAAGGATGTCTCCGAAGGGGATATCCTGCTGGTCGACGACGGTAAGGTCGTCTTGCGTGTTACAGGATCGGATGACCGCCGGATCCACTGTAAGGTGCTGGTCGGGGGCGAGGTCTCCAATAATAAAGGTATCAACCGTCAGGGTGGGGGCCTTTCGGCAGCGGCCATCACTGAAAAGGACAAGGCTGATATGATCACGGCGGCACGGATCAACGCCGATTATGTCGCAATTTCCTTTCCGCGGAATGGGGATGATGTCCATGAGGCTCGCCGTCTGTTGCGCGCGGCTGGTGGAAAGGGTGGTATTGTCGCCAAGATCGAGCGCGCCGAATCCCTTGGCGTGATCGAAGGGATTATCTCTGCATCTGATGTAATTATGGTGGCGCGCGGTGATCTTGGTGTCGAGATTGGTGACGCCGAGCTGCCGGGTGTCCAGAAACACCTGATCCACCTGTCCAGGAGCATGAACTGTGTTGTCATCACGGCAACCCAGATGATGATGTCCATGGTCAACAATCAGATTCCGACTCGTGCCGAGGTCTTCGACGTTGCCAATGCCGTACTCGATGGCACCGACGCCGTCATGCTTTCCGATGAAACCGCGATAGGCAAGCATCCGGTGAAATCGATTGTCGCCATGGACCGTGTCTGTTTGGGCGCGGAGCGTCAGAAGGTGTCTGTGGTTGCTCGCCAGCGTATCAACACGGAATTTACCCATGTCGACGAGGCCGTGGCCATGGCCACGATGTATACTGCCAATCACCTCCGTGTTCGCGCCATTGCCGCCATGACGGAGTCGGGCTCCACGGCGCAATGGATGTCTCGCGTGAGCTCGGGTATCCCGATCTATGCCCTGACCCGTCATGAATCGACACGGCGTAAGGTCGCTGTTTATCGGGGGGTCTACCCTGTCGCCTTTGATGTCGATCCGGACAAGAATCATACCGAGGTCAGTAAGGCCGTCACGAACGAGTTGTTGCGTCAGGGCACTGTTCGGGAGGGCGAGATGGTCATCATCACCAAGGGTGATATGATGAGAACGATGGGACATACGAACACCATGAAGATCCTGAGGGTGGGCGAAACCTGATTGGGCGCGCTGCTTCTCTTCTTTGAACGGAATGCACAATCAGAACGACGGATCGATCGGGTCACGAACTAAACACAAGCAATTTTTACCGGAGGATAACCACGATGGCTCTAATTTCACTAAGACAACTTCTTAATCATGCCGCGGAGCACTCTTATGGCGTCCCGGCGTTCAATGTCAATAATATGGAACAGGTGCATGCCATCATGCAGGCCGCATCCGCCACTAATAGCCCTGTCATCATGCAAGGATCAGCGGGCGCCCGCAGCTATGCCGGCGAGGCGTTCTTGCGTCATCTGATACTGGCTGCGCTGGAAACCTATCCCGATGTTCCTATCGTGATGCATCAGGATCACGGCTCCGAGCCGGCCATTTGCCTGCGCTCGATCCAGAGTGGCTTCAGCTCTGTCATGATGGACGGTTCCCTGATGGCTGATATGAAGACCCCGTCTTCTTATGAGTACAACGTGGAGGTCACCTCACAGGTTGTCGCCATGTCACATGCCGGCGGTGTCTCCGTCGAAGGTGAGCTGGGTTGCCTGGGTTCGCTTGAAACCGGTGAGATGGGCGAGGAGGATGGCCACGGCGCAGAGGGCAAACTCGATAAGTCCATGCTGCTGACCGATCCCGAGCAGGCTGCCGATTTTGTTAAGCAGACCAAGGTGGATGCCCTGGCCATTGCCATTGGTACCAGCCACGGCGCGTACAAGTTCACGCGCCCGCCCACAGGGGATATCCTGGCCATTGATCGCATCAAGGAAATCCATGCTCGTATCCCTGATACGCACCTCGTCATGCACGGTTCTTCTTCGGTCCCTCAGGATTGGCTCAAGATCATCAACAGCTATGGCGGCGACATGGGTGAAACCTATGGCGTGCCGGTTTCGGAGATTGTCGAGGGTATCAAGCACGGTGTTCGCAAGGTCAACATCGATACCGATCTGCGCATGGCCTCCACGGGCTCTGTCCGCAAGCACCTCGCCGAAAATACGTCGAACTTCGATCCGCGTAAATTCCTGAAGGAAGCCACCAAGGGTATGACCGATATCTGTAAAGCGCGTTACGAGGCCTTTGGTTGCGCTGGTATGGCCTCCAAGATCAAGCCGGTTTCCCTTGAGAAGATGTTCCAGCGGTATGCCTCGGGCGAGATGGATCCGCGTATCAACTAAGCAAAGGTCTGCTGATTTGTACACAAGGGCGGTCATTGACCGCCCTTGCTGTTTCTACCATTGGAGGAGGGCTGCATCATGCAAAACGATGTCTCTCTTATAGACTCGCATTGTCATTTGAACTGTCTGGAGCTTGATCGGCTTGGGATGGATCTTGAAAGCGTCATCGCCGAGGCACATGCCTGCGGCGTCGACGAGATGTTATGCGTTTCGATTGACCTAGAGACCTTGCCTGAGGTGTTCGCTATCGCTCACCGCTATGCCAAGATCTATACCTCGGTCGGCGTGCACCCCAACGTACAGGATGGAGCGGAACCGGACCTTGATGCCTTGATCCAACTGGCTCAGGATTCCACTGTGATCGCCATAGGTGAAACGGGTCTGGATTATTTTCGGAGTGATGAAACACATCTTGAAGTTCAGAGGCAGCGTTTCCGCATACATATCGAGGCCGCAAAGTCTTGCGGGAAGCCCCTGATCATCCATTCAAGGGACGCGGATGCCGATACAATCCGCCTGCTCAAGGAGGAGGGGGCTGATGCAGCGGGCGGGGTCATGCATTGTTTTGCGAGCGACTGGGCGCTTGCTCGAGCCGCACTGGACCTCGATTTTTATATCTCGTTTTCAGGCATTATTACGTTTAAGAGTGCTCAAAGCCTGCGTGATGTTGCGGCCAGGGTACCGCACGATAGACTCCTGATCGAGACTGATTCGCCCTATCTCGCGCCAGTTCCGCACCGAGGCAGGACCAACCAACCAGCCTATGTCCGTCAAGTGGCCACAACACTCGCAGAGGTTCTGAACACCGATCTTGAAACCATTGCACGTCTGACCAGCGCCAATTTTCGCAGACTGTTTTTCGGCATCGAGGCCTAAAACTCAGCGCTGATCTATTATCCATTCATGGCGACATCGTCGAACGCAGAGCACAGTTCATCGAATAGCACAGAGAGTCTAGCAAGTTCTACCTTCTGGTGAATGGCCCCCTCGATTGCAGCTGCGGCCAGGGCGACTTGCGTATAGCCAAAGATACCGGCTACGCCGCTGATATCGTGGCTTTGTTTAAGTATTTCATCTCGGTTGCCGGTGGAAAGCGCGGTTGCAATCGCATTTCTAGCGGAAATAAACTGGTCGCTAAGCTCCGGGAGCAGGGTTGATGACTCTCGGATCTCCTGCGCGCGGGCGCGTAGAGCTTGTTCACGAAAGGCCTCAGGGTCCTCTTGTCCAGGCCAGCATCTAGCCGTATCTAAGCCTTGGAGCGCGTCATCGATGCAGGCCCAGAGCAGGTTTTCGTCGATAGGTTTAAATACGCAGCCATTGAACCCGGCCGACTTAAGCGGTTCCTTTTTGCCTCGGAAGATATCGGCGGTAAATGCGATGATGGGAACTTGCCCCATACTGCCGGCCAGGCCACGGATTTGTCTGGCTAGCTCAATGCCATCCAGTTCAGGAAGATGCAGGTCAAGCAGAATCAAGTCCAGTGGCTCTGCACAGGCGATGCTCATGGCTTGCTGGCCATCATGGGCGGAAATGACAGTGGCGCCCTTCTGATCTGCAAGCGTCATCAGTAACCGCCGGTTGAGGTCGTTGTCCTCGGCGAGCAAGATCCGCAACCCTCCAATCGTCGATCCCTGTTTGGACTTTTCAGCCGTGGCCCGAACCGATGGCCTAGCTGTTTCCGGATGGATGAGCGAGCGGATTTGGTCATAGACAAGACGATGGCGAATTGGTCGTGAAACGACCAGCATCTTGTCATCCAAATGCAAACGGGGATCCCGCGCCTGTTTTTCATGATTCAAAAGGAGTAGCACAGGGCCACTATAATGCGTTCTCAGCGCCGTCAAGGCGTCCGCCAAGTCTGTGATATCGTTCTGGCGCAGGCGTAGCCCACCAAATACGAGATCCACGCCGCGCGTCCCGTCAGCGTTCTCTTTATCGAGTATTGGGATGACCTCGTTGAGGTGCGTAGCAATGACAACATCCATCCGCCAAAGCTCGAACAATGCCTTGACCGCGTCCCGTTCGATCTCACTGGAGTCGTATAGTAGGCAGCGCAGTCCTGCAAGCTCGGAAGGTTCGATGTCGGACTGGGCAAGCTCCTTATCAGGCAGCTTGAGGGGGAGGCGAATTGTGAACGTCGTACCGTATCCCTCCGAGCTGTCGACATCGATATGTGCCTGCATTAGTCGAGTCAATCTAGAGACGATAGTCAAGCCCAGGCCGGTGCCACCGAATCGTCTGGTGATGGTATTGTCCCCTTGTTGAAACTGTTCGAAGATCTGGGGCTGGACCTCCTGGCTCATACCGATACCGGTATCGCGCACGGCGATCTTTATCCACGGATCATGGGTATTTTCGTCATCGGTCCCAATCTCGACCGCTACGTATCCCATCTCGGTGAATTTCAGAGCGTTGCTGACCAGGTTGGAAAGGACCTGGGTCAGCCGGTTGGGGTCGCCGATCACGGATGCCGGTATTTCGCTGACCGCGATCAGAGCGAAATCCAGTTCCTTCTCCATCGCCAATGGAGTCATGAGCGCCATGACATCTTCGCAACATTCCATCAAATTGAACGGGACTTCTTCGAGAACCACCTTCCCGGATTCTAGTCGCGCATAACTAAGGATGTCATCGATGACGCTCAGCAGCTGTTTCGAGGCCTGATGAACAATTTGCGCATACTCCTTTTGCTGCTGACCCAACTCTGTCTTCTCGAGCAGGGTGTTGTAGCCCAGAATGGCGTTTAGCGGTGTCCGTATTTCGTGGGACATGTTAAAAAGAAAATTGGATTTTTCGTCACCGAGCTCTACGGCTTTTTTCCGCGCCTGATCGAGTTCGATATTCTTTTTTGCGAGCTCGATCACGTTTTTTCTCAATTGCTCGGTCGCGTTGTCCACCTGCTGAGTAAGATCTCTTTGCGACGCGCGAATGATGTCTGCGAGCGAGTTGAACCCCGTTTGCAGCACGGCCAGCTCTCCCTTGGCGTGGCCATCCGCACGCGCGTCGAGGTCGCCATCCTGCATACGTTCAATTGCACTTGTGAGGTTCAGTATAGGTTTGGATATTCCCTTCTCGAGGCGCAGTCCGATCAGGATGCTGATCAGTGCGCCGAGCAAACCGATCGAGAAGCCATTCACCAGGACCTCTTTTCTCTTCTGCATGGCCTCGTCTTGACCGATTTCGACCGTGACCCAGCCGATGACGGTATTGTTCTGAATTCCACCACCGTATTCGTCAATAGGTGTGCCAGTCTGGTATACCGGTTCCGTAAAGAGCAGGGTATGTGGCGCTCTCGTGACAGGTCCGGTCATCGAAATAGTATTTGATCGCGAAGCAAGCACTTGCACATGCACTCTGCGATCAGCAGAGATAATCGACACGGCCTTGACGATTGGATCGCGAAGCGTGTTGTCGGCGAGTTTCTGCAAAAACTCGTTGTCACCGGCGAAGAGTCCTAGTTCGCAAACGGGGGCTAGGTTGCGAGCGATCAACTGTCCTTGTCTTAGCAGCGATTGACCGATATCGTTCATGCGCGTTTTCACCATGTGAACGCTCAGAACGAGGCTGATGACGATGACGGGCAGGCATGCCAGCAGGATCACCTTGAGGCGTATGTCGGAAAAATGCCTCTTCATGGTCGTCGTTTTTCCATGTGAAGCCGATGAAGTTGCTCTGCGATCGCGTCCAGGTCGATTCCCCGGATGGCGAAGGAATAGGCAACACTTTTATTGATCTCGATGGAAAAATCGTCGGGATATTCGGGGCTAGACAGCTGTAAACCTGAGACTTGGTGTCCGCTGCCAAGTCCCGATCTTGTCAGTAGCGACACTATTTGATCTGCGATCTGCTCATTCCCGCTGTATAGGGCTGCCAGAGCGCCCGCTTTGACATATGTTCTTGAGTAGCCTATTACCGGTATCCTGCGCTGATAGGCCATGTATAGGAGCCATTTGGCATGGTTAGGTGTCAACAGACTCGAGTCGTGAAGGGCGAGCACAAAATCGCTGCTACCAATTATGTCCTTGATGGCGTCCGAGATACGGTCTTCTCGCGCATCTCCGATTCGCAGCGTGAGTTTGTATACGGCAGCCAAGTGTCTCAACGGCTTCACATATTGATGGGAATGTTGACCGACCAGGATACCCATCCTTCGCTTGTCTGGCATGAGGAGGCGGACGAATGCAACTTGCCTTTCCAGGGGCTGATCCAGAAAGACTGCTGAAACTTTACCCTCGTTGGGCGGGTGCCCGTGGGCCCTTAGCAGCTCTTCGTAGACATTGCTCGGGACCAGTGCAACGACTAACGGGACATTCGGCATCTCCTCTAGCGCGAATATCATTGCCCGGCTCCCGATTGCAAGGTTCAGTGTGTCTGCATCGTGCGAGATTGAGTCGGGTGCGTGGCCATCCGGATCCAGCTCCACGAT
>CAZASZ010000005.1:0-54380 GCA_964487925.1 uncultured Gammaproteobacteria bacterium | reverse complement strand
AAGCGCTAGGGCTTTTAACTCAGCTAGCCGCGTTTTGAGACGCGCGGCAAGATTTCCATCCGCCTCCTGCTTATCTAGCTGCGAGAGTGCAATCTCGATCTGTTGTATGGCGGGCCCGACATCGCTGTCGAGAAAATAAAACTCTGCGAGCGCTTGATGGGCCCTTGCCTTTCTTCCCAATTTGGCCTCGGCTTTTGCAAGTCGACGATAGAGGCGAGGGTCGGCATGCCGACC
Source organism: uncultured Gammaproteobacteria bacterium (assembly GCA_964487925.1). GTDB lineage: Bacteria > Pseudomonadota > Gammaproteobacteria > SZUA-140 > SZUA-140 > RI-283. Next base: position 54,146 of record CAZASZ010000005.1, on the reverse strand, counting down.
CTCGGTAGCCAGACGTTGCGTCGTCAACGTCCTGACCTGCTCCGGACGGTCATCCTGCAACAATGCATCGGTGTAGAGCATGAAGAAAGGCATGCGCGTTCGGTAGTCGGCATCGGAATGCCCCAGGATATCGACGGCCTTGTCGGCCTGGCCATCCTCAAGCGCGATACGCGCCTTCAGCAGCAGGGTCACAAACGGGGCAAAACCTTGCTCGCCAACGACTGCCTGGGCAAGCACCTGAAACGCCGACCGCGCCGCGTCCAGATCCTTCCCTTGAAGCAAAGCCAAAGTCAGACCGTATTGCGCAGCGATTCGTTGATCCCGAGAGCCCTTATCCAGTTTCGCCCGAAAAAAAGCCTCATGGGCCGCCGGATCATTTCGGGAAACCACTCGAAGTCCCGCCTGTATCAAGAAAAAGTCGCCAGAGGGCGTTACGACGGCTGGGAACTGCTCGGCTCGCCCCATAGAGTCCGCGATACGTGAAGTGGTCACGGGGTGAGTGCGCAGAAACTCGAAATCTTGGCTGTCCATTATGCGAGTGGCCTGCTGCAGGCGCAGAAAAAACTCCGGCATACTGCGTGGGTCGTAGCCCGACTTGGCCAGAATATCGAGACCTACCCGATCGGCCTCCTGCTCGTTGGCGCGAGTAAAATTGATCTGGGTCTGGGCGCTGCCGGCTGCAGTAGCCGCCAAGGCCGCTGCCCCCGCCTGACCGTCCTGGCTGCCTAAGATGATACTCGTCACAATCGCGGCCGCCAGGGGCAAGCTCATACGCGACGCCTGCTCAAAGGTCCTGGCCAGGTGGCGTTGCGTCACATGTGCGATTTCATGCGCCATGACCGCTGCCAACTCCGGCTCGCCGTCCGCCATCAGGATCATGCCACTGTTGATGCCGATGTGTCCTCCGGGGCCGGCGAAGGCGTTAATGCTGGAATCGTCGGGGATAAAGAAATCGAACTTTCGGCCATCGGTTCGCGCATGGCGCGTCAATCGGTCTCCGATTCGCTGCACATAATACACTGCTAAATCGTCATCGATCAGCCGCATCGCCCCCCTGATATTACGCATGAACTCGTCACCCAGACGTTGCTCGTCGGCAAGACTCAGGTATGCGGTCGCGGCGCCACCGCCGATATCTGGCAGCTCCGGCTCCGATGCAATTACGGGACGCCAAGCTACCACGGTCAGCAACAAGGCCAACAGTCCGGAGGTCAGGACCCGGCGAGACATCAGCCCGCCACTTGGTCCGGGTGGGTGGCAGTGGTCAATAGGGGCGCAAGATAGTGGCCGGTATAAGACCCTAGATCCGCCGCCACCGTTTCCGGAGTCCCTACAGCAACGACGGTGCCGCCCTTGTCTCCTCCCTCGGGTCCCATATCGATAATCCAGTCGGCCGTCTTGATGACATCGAGATTGTGCTCGATGATAACGATCGTATTCCCCTGATCACGCAATCGATGCAAAACCTCCAACAATTGCCGAATATCGTGGAAATGCAGACCTGTCGTCGGCTCATCCAAAATATAGAGTGTGCGACCGGTACTCTTCTTGGCCAACTCTCTCGACAGTTTGATGCGTTGGGCCTCGCCGCCCGAGAGCGTTGTCGCATTCTGTCCGAGCTCGATATAAGACAGCCCCACATCCATGAGTGTCTGCAATTTTCGGGCAACCACGGGGATAGCCTTGAAAAAACCCAAGGCCTGCTCGACCGACATCTGCAGCACCTCGTGGATATTCCGTCCCTTGTAGGTGACCTCCAGTGTCTCCCGATTGTAACGACGCCCCTTACAGACATCACAAGGGACATAAATATCAGGCAGAAAGTGCATCTCGACCTTAATAACGCCGTCGCCTCGACAAGCCTCGCAACGACCACCCTTGACGTTGAAACTGAACCGTCCGGGCGTATATCCGCGCATTCGCGCCTCAGGCGTAGCCGCAAAGAGATCTCGTATCGGCGTAAACAAACCGGTATAGGTGGACGGATTGGAGCGCGGCGTACGGCCGATGGGGCTCTGGTCGATATTGATGACTTTATCGAACTGCTCCAGCCCCTTGATCTCCCGGCATGGCGCGGGGGTCTCGCTGGCCTGATAGAGAGTACGCGCGGCGTGGCGGTATAAGGTGTCATTGATCAAGGTGGACTTTCCGGAGCCGGACACTCCAGTGATACAGGTCATGAGACCGATTGGGATATCGATATCGACCAACCGGAGATTGTTGCCACTCGCGCCCTTGATCGAGCAATGGCTGACGCCCGTGTTTATGGCTCGCACGGCTGGTACGTCGATGCACTTTCGCCCACCCAGATACTGCCCGGTCAAAGACGCCTCGTCGCTGCAAACCTCCGCCGGCGTACCATGTGAGACGATCTGCCCGCCATGAATTCCCGCCCCGGGGCCGATATCGACGACGTAGTCGGCGGCCCTGATTGCGTCCTCGTCATGCTCTACGACGATGACGGTATTACCGAGATCCCGTAGATAAAGCAGCGTATCCAGCAGGCGTTGATTGTCACGTTGATGCAGGCCGATAGATGGCTCATCCAGTACATACATGACCCCGACCAGTCCGGCGCCGATCTGACTTGCCAGCCTGATGCGCTGGGTCTCGCCTCCGGACAGCGTCGTCGCACTGCGATCCAGCGACAGATAATCGAGCCCGACATTGACGAGAAAGTCGAGCCGCTGGCTGATCTCACGGACGATCTTCTCGGCCACGGTCCCGCGCCGCCCAGGCAGGGTCAAGGCAGCAACGAAGTCGCGAGCCCGACCAACAGGCATGGCCGTGATCTCGGTAATCACGTAGTCGGCGATATAGACAGTGCGCGCGGCGCCGCATAGACGACTGCCCTGACATTCAGGACAAGGTTTGTCACTGAGATAACGCGCGAGTTCCTCGCGGACGAGATTGGACTCGGTCTCCCTATATCGACGCTGCATATTAGGAATGATGCCCTCGAAGGCATGACGGCGCTTCTTAAGTCTTCCACGCGAGTTCCGATAACTGAACTCGATAGCCTGATCACCGCTGCCGAAAAGCACTACCTGACGAATTGCATCGGGCAAGTCGCAAAATGGGGTATCGAGATCAAAATCATAGTGGGCGGCCAGGGCCGTCAACATCTGCATGTAATACGGATTGCGGCGATCCCAACCCCGGATTGCGCCCGACGAAAGGCTCAGTTCCGGTTGGGTCAAGACGCGATCGGGATCAAAGAATTCCGTGCGACCAAGACCGTCACAGCTCGAACAGGCACCCGCCGGATTATTGAACGAAAACAAGCGAGGTTCGAGTTCGGCGATACTAAAACCACAATGAGGGCAGGCGAAGCGGGCCGAAAACAATAGACCCTCGCTCGCCTCATCATCGATGGAAACAAGCCGCGCCACGCCATCGCTCAGGGCAAGCGCGGTTTCCAATGATTCGGCTAAACGTTGTTTGAGATCCGGTCGGACACGAAAGCGGTCAACCACGGCATCGATGCTGTGTTTGCAGTTCGCTTCGAGGTTCGGCAGCCCATCGAGATCATGAACCCTGCCATTAACCCGGACCCGAAGAAACCCCTGGCTCCGCAGCGATTCAAAGACCTGCTCATGGGCGCCCTTGCGCTCAACGATCATCGGCGCCAACAGCATATAGCGTTCCGTATCGGGTTGCTCCAGGATCTGATCGACCATCTGGCTGACAGTCTGCGCACTGAGTATCACCTGATGCTCCGGACACCTCGGCTCCCCCGCTCGCGCATAGAGCAGGCGTAGATAGTCGTAAATCTCGGTGACCGTGCCGACCGTGGAACGCGGGTTATGAGAAGCGGTCTTCTGCTCGATCGAGATCGCAGGCGACAAGCCCTCGATGTGGTCGACGTCGGGCTTTTCCATGATGGAGAGAAACTGCCGGGCGTAGCTGGACAGAGACTCAACGTACCGCCGCTGGCCCTCGGCATAGATGGTATCGAAGGCCAGCGATGACTTGCCTGACCCGGAAAGCCCAGTAAAGACGATCAGCCGGTTGCGCGGCAAATTGATGTCGATGTTTTTGAGGTTGTGGGTTCGAGCCCCACGTATCCGAATGGTGTCCAATGCGGTTTTCCGAACATGGGCCAACCTGATAATATACGGGATTCTTGACTAGAGGACAAAAAATCGGCCTCAGTCTTGAGTGGCCCCTGTTTTGAATTTTGCGTCCCCACACAGGCATGTATAGTGACATTATGTTGCAAGCCTTGACGCGTTGCGCCTCGATCGGATAAGTAAGTACTATCTGGCTAAGTGCATGACCTAAAATACTCGTGATCGATAACACGCCCCGCACCATGGATCTAAGCGGTGTCATCCTGATCACACCCCCTGCCGGGTATAGTCTGCCCGAACCAGCCAGCTCCGGAGTTGATCAAGGAGCGCTTAACTTTTATCTCAAGTAATTAGGAGATCGTTCTATGTCCGCCCCCCAGATGACGCCAATGGAACGCCGCGGCGCGTTTTCCCTTGCCTCAGTCTATGCCACCCGTATGATGGGCTTATTCATGATCCTGCCGGTCTTCGCACTGTATGCGGAACACCTGGGCTCGACACCCCCATCCCATGCGATGGTCGGGCTCGCGATCGGCGTCTATGGCCTGAGTCAGGCACTGCTACAGATCCCGTTCGGCCGGCTCTCCGATCGCATAGGCCGCAAACCGGTTATTCTAGGCGGGCTCCTGCTGTTTGCAATCGGTAGCGCTATCGCCGCAACGGCAGACACCATCACCGGCGTCATTATCGGCCGCGCTATTCAGGGTAGCGGCGCGATCGCAGCCGCGATCCTGGCCCTAGCGGCCGACCTGACTCGTGAATCCTGCCGGGCCCGAGTTATGGCCACGATCGGTATGAGCATCGGTTTGTCATTCGCGGTCTCGCTCGCCCTTGGCCCGATACTGGACGCCTGGATCGGAGTCCCCGGTATCTTCTGGCTGACCGTCGGCCTCGCCATCCTGGCCATGCTGATCGTTCAATTCGCCGTCCCCACGCCGGCTCGCAGTTCTTTTCATCGTGATGCCGAGTCCACCCCAGCCTACTTTTCAGCCGTCATCCGCAACCCCGAACTGCAACGTCTCGATGTCGGCATTTTCATACTTCACATGACCCTGACCGCGACCTTCATCGGCCTTCCACTCGCACTGCGGGACTTGGCGGGACTTGCGCCCGAGCATCATGGTTACGTCTATCTGCCCATCCTACTAATCGCGCTGTTCTTGATGGTCCCACTGGTTATTGTCGCGGAGAAACAACGCAAAATTCGCCAAGTATATCAGTTCGCCATTCTGGGAATATGCCTGTCCCAGGTCCTCTTGGTCGTCGGTTACCACTCACTGATCATGATCGTCGCCGCGCTGCTGGTGTTTTTCATCTGTTTCAACGTACTTGAGGCGCTATTGCCATCCCTGGTCGTCAAGTTCGCACCCCCACAGATGAAGGGTACGGCCACGGGCGTCTATTCAACCGCCCAGTTTCTGGGCGCGTTCTGTGGTGGCGTGGTGGGTGGTCTGGTAGCAACCTGGGCAGGTATTGTAGGCATCTTCGTGATGTCCGCGCTGATGACAGCCGTGTGGTTTTTTATCGCTCGCACGATGGCCACTCCTCCACCACTAACGTCGCAGATGCTCAACGTCGGAACGATGCCAACCGACAAGGCGCGCGCACTTGAACAGGAATTGCTGACTATCGATGGAGTCGCGGAATCTGTTATTGTTCACGACGAAGGCATCGCTTATCTGAAGGTTGATTCCAGGATCGTGGACAGTGAACAACTGGAACGCTATATCACACCGGTTCCCACGGAAGGCTGAGCCGAAAAAACTATCCGCCCACAAATGGCGGGGCATACGTTGAGGATTGAAAAATGGCTAGAGGTATCAACAAGGTTATCCTAATCGGCAACCTAGGCAAGGACCCCGAGGTGCGATATATGCCCAGCGGCGGAGCGGTATGTTCGATCACCGTGGCCACCACGGATTCCTGGAAAGACAAACAGAGTGGGGAGCGGCAGGAGCGTACCGAGTGGCATAACGTAGTCTTCTATAACCGCCTTGCCGAGATCGCTGGCGAGTACCTCAAGAAAGGGGCCAAGGTCTATATTGAAGGCAGCCTGAGGACTCGTAAGTGGCAGGACAAGAATACCGGGTCGGACCGTTATACCACCGAGATCAATGCCAATGAGATGCAAATGCTTGATGGACGTGGCGGTAGCGGTGGAGAGTCCGGCGGCTACAACCGGCAGCAATCCAGCCCCCGACAGAACCAGCCTGCGACTGCAGACACGGGAGACGCCGGAGCGGCTCCGTTTGATGACGATATCCCGTTCTAAGACCGGTCCTGGCCGCTGACGAGGGGAAGTCCCTGACGCCATCCATTTCTACAGAAGCGCGCCTGCGCCTGTTACTAGCCCAAATCAACCCGCTGGTGGGCGACATCGCGGGCAACTGCCGGCGGGTTATTGAAACCGCTATTCATGCCCGCGACCGTCACCAGGCCGATGCCGTGATCTTCCCGGAACTGACCCTGTTGGGTTATCCGCCGGAAGACTTGCTACTCCGTACGGCCGTCATCGACCGCGTCAACGAGGCCTTGGAGTACCTCTGTAACACCTTGAGTGGAATCGATGTCGTCATTGGTTTTCCGCACAAGGAAAATGATGCTCTCTACAATGCCGCCGCGCTGATTCGTGACGGCGGGATCCAAGCTATTTACCACAAGCAGCGCCTGCCGAATTACGGTGTATTCGATGAGCTACGCTACTTTGCGGCTGGAGAAGATCCCTGCCTCATCGACATCAGGGGTATCCCGATAGCGCTGAGTCTCTGCGAGGATATTTGGGGGCCGGAACCCATGCATCGAGCCGTGCAAGCAGGCGCCCGTCTCATTATCAACCTCAACGCCTCACCGTTCCGTCAGGATAAGCGACAGGCTCGTGAAGCAGTCTGCCGCGAGCGTGTGCGCGAAAACGATGTGCCCATCGTCTATGTCAACCAAGTGGGTGGGCAGGACGAACTCGTTTTCGACGGCGGCTCATTCGTCATGGACTGCAACGGTACAATCACCTGTCAAGCCGAACTCCTTGAGGAGACCCTGCTGATTGCCGACTTCGTGGATACCCAACCGCTACTGACCTCGGTCCCAGGCCATCGCGCGCCGGCAATGTCTTTCGAGGCGGCAATCTATCAGGCCATCGTGCTCGGCATACGGGACTATGTCAGCAAGAATCGCTTCCCCGGTGTCATCATCGGTCTATCAGGCGGTATCGATTCCGCACTTACGTTGAGCCTGGCCGTTGATGCCCTTGGACCGGACCGGGTTGAAGGGGTCCTTATGCCCTCCCGGTTCACTTCGGATATGAGCCTGGAAGACGCCCGCGCCGAGGCCGATGCACTGGGCGTCCCACATGAAACCATCTCGATCGAGGCCAGTTTTTCGGCCTTCCTGGACTCACTACATCCTGTATTCGCGGGCCGCACTGTGGATGCCGCAGAGGAGAACATTCAGGCACGCTGTCGAGGAATTATCCTCATGGCCATCGCCAATAAGAAAGGAAAGATCGTCCTGACGACCGGAAATAAGAGCGAACTCTCCGTCGGCTACGCCACGCTTTATGGGGATATGGCAGGTGGATTTGCGCCCATAAAGGATGTACCCAAGACCCTAGTCTATAGCTTGGCGCACTACCGGAATGAGGTCCATCCCGTGATTCCCCAACGTGTGCTGGACCGGCCACCCAGCGCCGAACTGGCGCCTGACCAGAAGGACGAAGACTCTTTACCGCCTTACGATGTACTCGATCCCATACTGATGCGCTTCATCGTCGAGGACCAATCGCCCTCGGAGATCATCGCCGCAGGTTTCGACGCCGGCACGGTCGAACGTATCATCACTATGATCAACCGAAACGAGTACAAACGCCGTCAGGCGCCTCCGGGGGTACGCATCAGCCGCCTAGCCTTTGGGCGTGATCGGCGCTACCCGATCACATCAGGCTGGAAAGGTTGATTTAAAACCTATCTCAATGTAGCGAGCGCAGTAGTTTTGAGAAGGTTCTAGGGAATAGGGTTCGCTTTGAGGACCCGATCGGTATCAGCCGCCAAGTCATCAATGCCAAGATGGCGGTAACCGTCGCTCATAGTGCTGAGGGCGTCACGCACCGATGGCGTCCTTGGAAAATGTTCAAGGACATAAGTCGAGCGCTTGATTGCGGCCAGATAGGCGCCGAGGCGCATGTAGTATTGAGCCACGTAGATCTCGTGTCGAGCCAAATAGTTGCGCAGATAGACCATGCGTTGCGCGGCATCGGGGGCATAGCGGCTTTCCGGGAACCGTTGCAGGAGCTCGGCGAAATACTGGAAGGATTGGCGCGCCTGCTTGGGATCCCGCTCCGCCGAGTCCAGATCGACCCAAGCGTCGCCAAAGGCCGCGTTAGCATCGAAGGTCGCCAAACCCCGAAGGTAATAAGCATAATCAATATTGGAATCCCGCGGATAGGTCTTGATGAACTGATTGGCGGCCGCGACAGCCGATTCCGGCTCTTTCAACTTGTAGTGGACGTACGCAAGATCGAGTAATGCGGCAGGGGCGTGAGCCCCGAAAGGATATTGCGCCGACAAGGCATCAAACTGCTTCACCGCCGTTTCATAATATCCGCCCGCGAGCGCCTTGCGACCCTCTTCATAGATCTGATCAGCGCTCTGCGGCGCCTCCTCATTAAGCGTTGCACAGGCATTTAGCAACAACCCCAGTGCGACCAAACCGGCCAGGCGAATACCGCGAAAACGACTACTCATGGGCATTAGCCTCCGGGGTACCCGCTGTGGACTCGGGCAAGGTTTCGGAACCATGCGCCGGCGGCGGCTGCTCCGGTTCGGGCTCACCAGCTCGCACGGTAGAGGGCCTTTCAACATCTACGGCCTTCGAGAGCGCTGCCGGGCCTGCCATTCGTCCCTTGCCGAAGACGACACCGGTAACATGTTTCTGCACCGCGGACATGGGTCTGATCCAGGGCTTAACGGCCGGCGCCAAGTCCCGGACATGCGCGCTCGCCTGTTCGGCCGCGGCGCGATCGGTATAGCGTCCATAGATCAATGTAAACCACGGCTTCCCGGATGCGGTTGCCTCGAAATAGGCCATGTCACCCTTAAGCTCCGCGTTGTGAATAAAACGACGCAGGGCCTTCTGGTTGCTCGTGCCCAGCAACTGCAGCGTCAGATCGCTGGGTTTCTGAGCCATAATCCAGGTCTCGTCGTGCAACCGAACGGCGGGTGCCTTGGGCGCTTTCTTCTTTGCCTTAACGAGCAAGCCGAGTTGGCTATAGCTCATATTCAGCAGGGTTTTGGCCTCCTGATTGAGGGCAGGATCCTGAGTCAACCTACTGACATCAATGGCATGCAAACCTGCCTCGCTAGCACGCTGCTTACCAAGCAGGCGCTTGGCGATCGCCAGTTCCTGTCGCGCCATCGCGGTCTTAAGTTCCAAGACTCGCTCCGCCGCATCCTTGCTGTACTTGGATTCCGGAAAGCGCTGGATCAAGCCCTCAAAGTCACGGATCGCAAGCGCGGCCTCGGGAGGAAGGTTTTCCGCATCCGGTTCGGCAACGCCCTGCTTGGCGATCCGAAAATTAGCCAACGCGCGTAGATAATAGAGATAGTCTAGATTGGGGTGATCCGGATATCGCCCGATAAAACGTTCCGCGACGGCAATAGAAGACGCGCTGTCACCGAACCGGTAGTATGCATAGGCTAGTTCGATCCGGGCCTGAACGACCTTTTCCTCGTCCGGATCCAAAACATCGAGCTCGCGGTACATCCGCACGGCATCGGGAAAATCCCCTGCCATGAGCGCTTTTTTTGCCGCTTCATAGCGACCATCAAATCCAAGTGCCGGTTGCTCAACCGGCTGAACATCAGGACTAGCTGGCGCTGCCGTCTCGCGAGCAACGGGTGCGGTGCTCTCAGCTACCGGTTTCACACTGGCGCATGCGGCATTGAGTAGCGCCAGGAGAAGTACGATAACAAGTGACCCATATTGCCGATCGATCTTGAAAAAAGACAGGGGTTCAGTGTTCATGGATAATGTGCCCGTTTAATGGTAAGCAGACGCGCCATTGCCGCCGAGAAGATGGGGCGCCGATGGCTATGATAACGAATACTACAGGAAATAATGGATGTCGCCCAACAGGCCTCAAGCAGAGGATGGTTCCTTGCCCGGTGACGCGAAGCAGGCCCACCAGCGACTAGCATCTAGCGTCCCCGATGATATGACGGGCCTACGATTAGACCAGGCCTTGTCCCGATTGTTTCCCGAATTTTCCAGGGCACGCCTGCAGACGTGGATTGCGAATGATCTGGTTAAGGTCGACGGGGCGCAGCGCCGCCAGCGCGATCGGGTCCGGGGTGGCGAGCACATCGAGGTCGATGTCGTGCTAGAGGTCGATGTGCGGGTAACGGCAGAGGACATTCCGCTGGCAATCGTCTACGAGGACGAGGCCCTGCTGGTTGTCGACAAACCTATCGGGCTGGTCGTTCATCCCGGGGCAGGTAACCGCCAAGGCACCATGCTCAACGCCCTGTTGCATCACGCCCCTGAGCTGGCCACCGTCCCCAGAGCGGGGATCATCCATCGCATTGATAAAGACACCAGCGGCCTCCTGGTCGTGGCCAAGACTCTGCAGGCCCATACGGCACTGACCGACCAACTGCAACAACGCTTGTTCCAGCGGGTGTACCAGACGGTGGTCTGGGGTGTGTTAATCGCGGGCGGACACGTCGATGCCCCCATCGGCCGCCACCCCCAGCAAAGGACTCGCATGGCTGTCACGCACGGCGGTCGGGAGGCGATCACACATTACCGCGTCCTAGAACGCTTTCGGGGTCATAGCCTGCTAACTGTCCGACTGGAAACCGGACGGACTCATCAGATTCGTGTCCACATGGCCCATATCAATCACCCTATCGTCGGGGACCCGGTCTACGGCGGTCGACTACGAATCCCCAAAGGCGCGACGGCGCCGCTACGCGAGATGTTAGCCGGTTTCCGACGCCAAGCCTTACACGCGGCCGAGCTCGGATTGACTCACCCGCTCTCCGGGCAAGAGATGTCATGGCAATCGCCACTGCCCGACGACATGCAATCGCTTCTTGCATGCCTGCGAGAAGATCAAGAGAGCCCGCCCCGGAGGCAACCATAGTGTCGCCTATACTTGGCACCGTAACTCGGATACTGGCGCTGGTCCTGGCGGCATTGCTTGTGGGTGCGATTTTTAACGCCATCCCAGCGACGATCATTATCGTACTGACACTCTGCCTGATTTGGCAGCTGCGCGAGACACACCGATTCTCTACATGGCTCGAAGGCAACGAACAGGAACAGATTCCCGTGCGCGAAGGGAACGACATATGGACCCAGGTCTATCGCCAAGTTTTTCAGATTCGGCGCCGCTCGCGACGCCGCAAACAACGCCTAGCCGATCTCCTGGAGCGTTATCAAACTTCGGCGGCGGCACTTCCCGATATGGTTGTCGCCCTGCGCGCGGACTATAGCATCAGCTGGTTCAACAGGGCTGCGGCCAACTGGCTGGGGCTGGCGCCGCGGGACCTCGGCCAACGCATCGACAATCTCGTCCGCTATCCAGACTTTATTCGCTATCTTCAGGCCGAAAACCATGATGATCAGCTCAAGCTAGTCATGCCTGGAAAGAGCGATCGCGTGCTGTCGATGCAGATCATCCTATATGGCGGGGATCAGTACCTGCTGGTGGCCCGGGATATCAGCCAGATCCACCGCATGGAGGTTATGCGCAGGGACTTCGTGGCCAACGCTTCTCATGAACTTCGGACCCCGCTAACCGTCTTCTCGGGTTACCTCGAGACCCTGATCGACCGTTTCCACGACCATCCATCTCTCGGGCCAGCGCTGACTCAGATGCAACGCCAGGCAAGCCGCATGAACCAACTCATCAAGGACCTGCTGCAGATTTCGCGCCTAGAAACGCTGGAACCAGGCCGGCGCGACACGGCGGTCGATGTCCCAGCCCTGCTAGAACGCATCCTGTCAGAAACGCGTACACTAAGTAACGGCGCGCACACCATCGATCCCGAAGAAATCGACGCAGAACTTTGGCTGTTGGGGGACGAACAGCACCTCTATAGCGCGTTCGCCAATTTGCTGAGCAACGCAGTGCAATATACCCCCGGTGGTGGTAGAGTCACGACATCGTGGCAACGCATAGACGGGGGTTGTCAGTTCGTCGTCACCGATACCGGCATCGGGATCCCAAGTCAGCATATTTCCCGCCTGACAGAGCGGTTCTACCGGGTCGACCCCGGTCGTTCTTCATCGGTCGGGGGAACCGGACTGGGCCTTTCGATCGTCAAACATGTACTGAGATTGCATGAAGCTAAGTTATTGATCGAGAGCGTACCAGGCGAAGGTAGTCGCTTCATTTGCCGATTCCCTAGTAGCAGAACGCTTTCAACTAAACGTGATCGTGTCCAGGACGCAGACACAGGAGAATGACCATGGCCGAGACTCGAGGGAGACATCATATCTCCCGCCAATTTGACAGTGAACTTGAAGATATCCATAACCGAGCCCTGATCATGGGTGGCCTCGTTGAGCAGCAGATTACCGAAGCACTACGGGCGCTTATTCACAATGACGTCAAGTCCTGCCTTGCTGTCATAGAGAACGATCATCGTGTCAACGCACTCGAGGTCGATCTGGACGAGGAGTGTACTCGCATCCTGGTCCGACGTCAGCCCACGGCCGGCGATCTCAGGCTCGTGCTCACAGTCATCAAGACCATCAATGACCTCGAACGTATCGGCGATCAAGCAACCACGGTGGCCCGTCGCGCCCTTGATTTGGCCGAGGTGGAACGGCCCAGGAATCAGTACATCGAAATTCAGCGCCTCGGGGAGCGAGTCTGCCAGTTGCTCCATAACACTCTGGATGCCTTCGCACGACTCGATTCCGAGGCCGCGCTCGCGGTTACACAAGAGGATGAGCTAATCGATATGGAATACGAGGGCATTCTACGCCAGCAAATGACGCTCATGATGGAGGATCCGCGCACGATCCGGCGATCACTAGACATCATCTGGTCGGTCAGGGCGCTTGAACGCATTGGCGATCACGCTAAAAACATCTGCGAGTACATCATCTTTCTCGTCAAGGGCAAAGTGGTCCGACACACATCACCGGCGCAGATGGCCCGCGCCGCGCTGGACAACACCCGTCACTGATTGTCCGTACACGGACTGTGCAGACGCTGATCCCAAATTGGCCGGCACCGCCTCAGATACGGGCATTCATGACCTTACGCGCGGGGGGCTGTAGCGAGCACCCCTACGAGGCGTTCAACATCGCTGACCATGTCGGTGATGCCCCCGCAGCCGTGACCGCGAACCGGGAACACCTAACTCGATGCCTGCCAACCGAACCCCTGTGGCTCAAACAAGTTCACGGGACCAAAACAATCGCTGCTACTGCACACCCTGGGACTACCTCGCCTGAGGCGGATGCCATCTGGACGCAAAACCGCGACCGAGTCTGTGCGGTCATGACAGCCGACTGCTTGCCGATACTGGTCACCGATCAAGAGGGGACCCAGGTCGCCGCCATACACGCTGGATGGAGAGGGCTTGCAGCAGGGATCATCGAAGAGGCCCTGAAACCTTTTCAGGGCCGCTCCGCCCGTCTTCTCGCATGGCTCGGGCCTTGTATCGGACCCAAGGCCTTCGAGGTCGGCACGGAGGTTTATCGAGCCTTTCTGGACGACGACCCCGAGGCGGAACAGGCGTTCCAGGCCCAGAATTCAGGACGCTGGATGGCCGATCTGCAACATCTCGCCCGAATCAAGATGACACGATGCGGGATCAGTGATATCTACGCCGATTCGAGCTGCACATATTCCGATCACAAGCGATTCTACTCCTTTCGCCGTGACGGCCAGACCGGGCGGATGGCGACGCTGATCTGGATCGCGGGGCCCACGACCTCATGACACTCCTACTCGTACTGGCACTGTTCTACGCCCTGCTCCTGATAGGGCTGTTCCTCGGCCAGGATCGAATGATATTCAAGGCCCGCAAGGGACTAACCGCCACGCCCGAGGACCTAGGGCTGGAGTATAGCCAGGAGACTCTGACCACATCTGACGGTGAACGAATCAATGGTTGGTTTTTGCCACGCCCGGAGAGCCGCTATTGCCTGCTGTTCTTCCACGGCAACCGAGACAGCCTGTCCGAGGTCGTCGATTCCCTACAAAAATTCCACTCCATTGGTCTCAATGTGTTCGCCATTGATTATCGAGGTTACGGCCTCAGCAGTGGGCGCCCCGGGGAGCAGGGATTGTACCGGGATGCCGAGACCGCATGGACCTATCTTATAGAACATAGGGGACTGCTCCCGGAACAGGTCATCGTCCATGGACGATCACTCGGCGCGGCGGTAGCCGCTTATATCGGCAGCCAACACCACCCGGCAGCTTTGATCCTGGAGTCTACGTTCACCTCGATGAGGGCGCTAGCGCGACGGCATTATCCCCTCGTGCCTGGACAATGGCTGTTACGCGCATCCTTCCCAACTTTGAGTCGCATGACCGAGATCACCTCGCCCGTACTGATCATCCACAGCAGGGCGGACGAATTCATCCCCTTCAGTCACGGACAGGCTCTATTTGATGCGGCCCAGGAACCCAAATCGCTGCTGGAGATCAGCGGACCCCATTATGATGGCTATCGTGATGGCAATGGGCGATATATACCAGGCATCTGTGATTTCCTTGCGGCAGCTCTACCGCCACCAGCGCTTCAACTATCAAGCTCAAACGACATTTGCCGCTAAAACAAGCATGAAGTATGCAGCGCAGGGCGGCGCGGCCCGCTTAAAGATGAATCAGCCATACCGTGAAGCGCTTCAAAGAATCACACTCCAATTCACGGTCTACTGGCATCTAGGCCTTATTAATTATGGGTTATCGATCATGAGTCACACTGGCAATTCCGTCGGAATCATAAACGAAGCCAGATCAGGGAAGACCGGCGAGGCCGAACCGCTGCTGGACCTAAAGCAGCGGATCGCCAATCTTGCACAACTGCCGCCAATGCCCGAGATGACGACCAAAATTCTCAAGCTCAGCGGAGACTCCAACGCCGAGACGAAAGATCTGGTCAAGATCATCGAACTGGACCCCAGTCTCGCTGCAATTGTCATGCGTTATGCGAGCTCGCCTTTCTTCGCCTATAGCGGGCGAATCGATTCTGTCTTCACGGCAGTGACGCGTGTATTGGGCTTCAACACTGTTATGAACCTGGCACTGGGCGCAACCGCAGCCCGTGCATTCAAGATCCCTCGCAACGTACCTCTGGGGCTTGAGGCGCATTGGCAACACGCCATCTTCAGCGCGGCCCTAGCTCAGGCCTTGAGCGCGGTCCTGCCAAGCGACCAGAGGCCTCCAGCAGGTATCGCCTATCTCACGGGCCTACTGCACAACTTTGGGCACCTGATCCTGGGACACCTGTTCCGCCAGGAGTTCCTAATTCTAAACAAGTTCATCAGCGCCTCGCCAGAACGCCCTATCGTTGAGATAGAAAAAGAAACTCTTGGCGCGACCCACGGCGAAATCGGGGCCTGGCTGCTGGAGTCCTGGCAACTGCCGGAAGAGGTCGTTGTCGCGACGCAATATCACCATGACGAGCACTATCAGGGCGCGTATGCCGTTTATGCCCATCTGGTTATGCTGTCCGACGGTTTGCTGAAGGGTTTCGGGATGGGTGATGGCACGCATGTCGGCGCGCCTCAATGTGCGCTGGAATACCTGGGCATCACGGAATACCAGGCAAACAGTATCGCCACTCGCATCATGGATGAGTGTGAGGTACTCGAATCGATGGCCTTTAGCATTGCCAGCTAGGACGTATGTCTTTGACCTGAATCCGTGACTTCATGACGGCGCCTAGCACAAACTCTTGATCCCACAGCGGTTCAAAAAATGCGCGCTTAACCGATGGGTGAAGCTAAGATTTTTTGATTCCACTGTGAAACCAATATCTTGCACTCTGCATCCGCCCTGAAGTCACGGATTCAGGTTTGACTCAATAAAAAGGGGCGAACTTAGGCCGCCCCTTTTCTCATACCATACTCAGCCAGACCTAGGATGAAGCACAGACCTGGGCATAATCCTCATAGCCAGGGAATTCAGCCCCCTCACTACAATAGGGACACGTTGGCCTGGGCTTGATTTTAAGCTCAGTGAAACGTGCGCCCAAGGCATCATAATGCAACATACGGCCGACGAGCGGCTCGCCGATATCGAGCAGGATTTTGATGACCTCGACAGCCTGCAATAGTCCAAGCGTGCCCGGCATGACGCCCAGTACGCCAGCTTCGGCACACGATGGCGCCATCTCCGGCGGCGGCGGAGTCGGGAACATACAACGGTAGCATCCGCCATGCACGGCGCCGTATTCTGGCCAGAATACGGTCAGTTGGCCCTCGAAACGATAAACGGCCGCGTGGACATTGGGTAGCCCCATCTTCACACAGGCATCATTAATCAGGTAACGAGTGGCAAGGTTATCGGTCCCGTCGACAATCACGTCATAATCAGAAAAGATCTCTTCGACATTGCCGCTGTCGAGATGGGTCTCGTGCGCGACAAAATTCAGGCGCGAATTCAGTGCCAGTAGGGCCTTGCGCGCAGACTCCACCTTAGGCATACCGACCGTTTCTTCGGTATGAAGGATCTGACGCTGCAAATTGCTTTGATCAACGACATCATGGTCCACCATACCGATCGTGCCAACCCCGGCGGCGGCCAGGTAATAGGCGGAGGGTGAACCCAAGCCACCAGCGCCGATCAGCAGCACCTTACTGCCCAGGAGCTTCAATTGGCCGACCTCGCCGACCTCCGGCATCAAGAGATGGCGCGCATAGCGCTCTCGTGACTCCGCATCGAGAATCTTCGGAACCTCAAAAGGATGGCCATCGTTTTTCCAGCGACTAAAGCCTCCGGCAATCGAATGAATCTTGGTATAACCCATATTCTTCAGGGCATCGGCAGCGAAAAGAGAACGGACACCACCGGCACACATCACGATCACATCCTGGTCCGTATCCGGCACAGCCTCCTCAACACGTAGCTCGAGGTAACTGCGTCCCAGCCTGTGCGCCCCTGTTGGGCTGCCCTGGGCGATTTCATCGGTATCCCGGACATCAATGAGAGCCGCACCCGCCTTCTGCATCGCAAGCGCTTCTTCAGGACTGACTTCCGGAATACTGTGACGCAGTTCGGCCAATCGCCGGTCTTTTGCCTTCATAGATATAGACCTCCAGGGGGGCTTGGGACTCGCCACAAGGGCGATCCCGTGAATGCTGTTGAGATACCGATCTCGCAACCACAAAGCGCAAAAACGCTAATCCAGAGACGATTCGGGGCGGTAATTATATCGCATATCGGAAGGAAAGACATGGATCTTAAGACCTGCCCAATGAATTCCTACTCGGTCTAATCAAATATTAGCCAGTGACTCCTTCCCCAGCCGAGCCGCAAAGCGCACATCCGGGATCGCGGTGACGCCGGATCCGACGCATGCTGGCGTCCCACGCATCGACCATGAGCAAATGCGCGCTCAAGGGCGTGCCGAGACCGGTCAGCACCTTAATGGCCTCACCGGCCATGATACTGCCGACTATCCCGGTCAACGGCGCAAATACCCCCACCGAATGGCAGTCGCCATTCGGATCTTCCTGGTTGGGATCAAACAGGCATTGAAGACAACCCGCGGCCCGGTCCGGCCCGAAGACGGTTACCTGTCCCGCAGCGCCGATCGCAGCGCCATAGACCAGCGGTGTTTCAGCTCCAAAACAGACCCGATTCAAAGCATACCGTGTTTCGAAATTATCGCTCGCATCAATAACCAGATCTGCGCGCGCGACCGCCTCGGTGAGGCTATCGCCGTTCAACCGCTCGTCTATCGTGACCACGCGCACGTCCGGATTCAAGTCAAGGAGCCGGCGCTGAGCAGCGCCGGTCTTGGCCACCCCCAGATCGGCCCCGGAGTAGATGATCTGACGCTGAAGGTTAGAGAGATCGACGGCATCGTGATCACAGACAGTGAGCTCGCCGACACCACTGGCAGCCAAATAGAGCGCTGCTATCCCGCCAAGTCCGCCAAGCCCGACGATCAGGACGCAGGACGACCGTAAGGCCGCCTGCGCCTTTTCATCAAAGCCCTTTAGCAGAAAGTGACGGCTGTAACGCGTCAGTTGTGCATCATCAAACTGCTCGGGCACCGTAACGTTCAGAAGGTATAGGAGTAAAAACAGTCCTGGGGCGTCCTACCGTCATCCGCCCAACCGCCCAATAGGTAGATGGTCCGCCCGATGCTTACGACACCCATTGCGGCCAGGGGTTGAGGAATCGGTGGCAGGATATGCCAGGTCTTTGCCTGGGCGTCATAACAGGCCGCATGATCGCTGATGCCATCGCCACTGTAACCACCAAAGATAAACATGGTCTGGCCATCCGTCTGACAAGCGCCAGCACCGGCGGCGGTCCAGGGTAACGTGAAGTCCTCGCGCGACCACTTTCCGGTATTCGGATCGAAGGACTCGAGATGATCGAAGTTATTGAAACCCTCGGGAGTAAACGCCACTCCACCCATGGTCACAATACGTCCGTTCAGGATTACGGCGTCAAGGGCGAAGCGGGGAGTCGGTAGGGGCGCAATTTCCTCCCATTGACCGACGCTCAGATCTAGCCTTTCACAAAAATGAAAGCCGGGGTCGGTTTTAGGCCCGGACAAAGTGGCATCTGGATGATGTCCGCCTAGGATATATATGTGATCCTCCAGAAGCAGGCCAGCAGGGTAATCGTGCGGCATGATCATATCCGGTCCGGTCGCCCACGAATCGGTTGCGGGATGATAGATCTCGGTGGTCCTCAGGAAACGGAATGTGTCATCGGGTTGTTTGAAACCACCGCCGATGATGTAAATATGGTCCCCAACCGTGGTAGCGATCGCCCCGGAGCGGTAGGAGGGCATAGGGCAACCGTTAGTCCACTCATCCGTTGCAGGGTCATAAATGATGACGGAGTTTTGGCTCTTGAAGTTAGGACCGCCGCCACCGAAGCCGTATATCTTTCCGCCATAACAGGCGGTTGGACAATGCGAACGAGCTACTGGCAAAGCTGGCCCACGTTTCCAGAGCCCTGTATGAGGCTGGCTAGATGTCGTCATTTATTATACCCCGCTGTTATGTTTGGAAACGCCAGGCGCCTATTGTCCATCTTTTCCATGAATCGGCAAGCCCTTAACCCACGACAAGTGTCCTGTATACGGTCGGTTTGCGGCGCCAAAGATTAAGGCGCTCGTAAGAAACCGGGTATCGGAACCTGATAATGTGAGTCACTGCCATATCCTACATAGGGTCGCTAGACCTCCTTATGGGAAATGACGCCTGCTATGCTTCGGACCAAATGACCGTACGGTGCCATGGTCCACTTGCATCAATTCAGGTGACGAAGATTGTCAAGAATCGCTTGATTTGGTAAAATTCGCTGTTACGTTGACGGGTCGATGCCTAACTCACAGTATCTCCGCAGGATACAGGACCAGACCAGCTGCCATTATGGGGCTCAATCAACGCTCGGATACTCTTCGCAAGGGCATGCATCCATCAAGGACGATGTCAGCCAGCTCAAGTAACAGGGGCATTGGCCGACAACTGAATCTGCACATCGGATCGCCTGCCAAATGTGGGTGGTAACGGGGGCTGTTGGTCCTTCGTCGACCGAGGTGCTGATGACCGGTTCGGGTCGACACAGGAAATGTCTGGACACCGTTCCGCTAGATGAATGCTGGCAGGCAATATGCTCGCTATAGCAAATACGTAAAGCCATCAAGCCCTCAAGGAGACAGGACGATGCTCAACAAGTCACTTGATTCCAGCAGTAACCTTCAAGCCGCCAACGACGCGATGCCCGCTGGCGTGCCTGTAACAAATCCTCTTCCACCGCTTACGGACCGTCACGGCCGCACCTTCGATTACGTCCGTATCGCTGTCATTGAGCAGTGCAACCTACGCTGCACCTACTGCATGCCGGAAGAAGGCGTTCAGTTCAAGGAAAAAGACATGGTCCTGCGCACGGATGAGATCATGCGCACTGTCGAATTGCTGGCCCGCATGGGCGTCAGAAAGGTCCGCTTCACGGGCGGTGAACCCCTGGTGCGCCCGGATATTGTCGATATCGTCGCCCGCACTGTCGCCACCCCGGGCGTCAAGGCCGCCCATCTAACGACGAACGGGTTGTTGTTCCCCAAGTACGCCAAGGCCCTTAGAGAGGCCGGCCTGCACGGTGTCAATATCAGCCTCGATTCCTTGGAAGAGGAGAAGTTCGAGGAAATCACTCGTCGCGGGGGGCTCGACAAAGTTCTCGAAAGCATCGATCTCGCCGTCGAACTCGGCTTTCCTCGAGTCAAAATCAATGTGGTCCTGATGCGTGGCTTCAACGAAGACGAACTGATCTCATTCTGCGAACTCACCAAGGACAAGCCCATCACGGTTCGTTTTATCGAGTTCATGCCCTTCGACGCCCACCAAATCTGGGAGAGCGGGCAGCACTTCGCAAGCGCCGCCGACCTCTGCGGTCAGATCGAGCGCCAGTATCCGGGCATCAACACTGCCTCTGGAACACGTACCGAACACCACATCTACCAAGCACCTGGTTATGCAGGCAAAATCGCTGTCATTCCAGCCTTTACGCGCAGCCTCTGTGGCAACTGCTCACGCATCCGAGTCACGGCCGATGGCAACATCATGAACTGCCTCTATTCCGAGCAACCCTATTACCTCAAGGATCTCATGAGGAAAGGCGCCAGCGATGATGACATCGTTGCCCTGTTCCGGCAGGCCTTCGATGAGAAATACAAAGACGGTTTCGAGGCAAAGAAGGCCGCAAGCATTGCTGCCAAGATCAATGTCTCGGATATCAACCGCTCGCGTGCTAGCATGACGCAGATCGGCGGCTAGTCGGTAAGGCGGATTGCCCGGAAGACCAACAACCATTCATAAACCAACTGTGAGAATGACCCTAAAATGAGCTATAACGAACTCACACATTTCAACGCCAGCGGTGAGGCCTACATGGTCGACGTTGGTGAGAAGGACATCACGACTCGTGAGGGTGTGGCTGAAGGCCGCATCTACATGGAAGCCGAGACCCTGCAGAAGATTATCGAGGGCGGCCATAAAAAGGGAGACGTCCTTGGTATTGCGCGTACTGCCGGGATCATGGGAAGCAAGAAGACCCCTGACCTTGTTCCGCTCTGTCACCCGATCATGATCACCTCGGTCGATCTGGTGCTGACACCTGAACCCGAGAATAACGCTGTTTACTGTAAGGCCACCGTACGTTGCAACGGCCAGACCGGCGTTGAGATGGAGACCCTGTGCGCGGTACAGGTTGCCCTGCTGACCATCTATGACATGTGCAAAGCCGTGGATCGCGGCATGGTCATCTCCGAAGTGGGCCTACTCTCCAAATGCGGCGGCAAGTCCGGCAGCTGGGTCCGTGGCGCAAGCACATAGTCATAGAGGTAATTGAGATTATGGATATTAAGGTAAGGTATTTTGCGAGTCTTCGTGACCGTATGGGCAAGGGTGACGAGGCCGTCAGCATTGACCAGGACACCGCCACGGTTGCGGATCTCTGGAGCAAGGTTTCATCGGACCCGATGCCTGATTCAATCCTGGTCGCCGTCAATATGGAGTACACCGACAGCAGCCAAGAATTGAAGAATGGCGACGAAGTCGCCTTCTTCCCACCGGTTACGGGAGGTTGATATGAAAGTATTCATCACCAAAGACGCTCTGGATCCCTATAAGGAGATCCTTGACTTCGAAAATACGGCCTTACCGGCCGGGAAGCATGGCGGTGTCGTCAGTTTTGTCGGCACCATGCGTGATTTCAACGATGGTCAGGACGTTAGCGCGATGGATCTTGACTATTATCCCGGCATGACAGAGCACCATATCGAGCGCGTCTGCCAGGAGGCTACCGATGAGTGGGATGTCATGGACACCCTAGTCGTCCACCGCGTCGGCAAGATGATCCCAACCGATCCTATCGTGCTCGTTGCGGTCTGGTCAGCACATCGCAAGGACGGTTTTGATGCCTGCCGGTATATCATCAACTACCTGAAGGACAGCGCCCCGTTCTGGAAGTGCGAAGTCACGACAGCCGGGGAAAAGCACTGGGTGGAGCACAACTCTGAAGACCCAGGCGCCGCTGCCCGCAAGGGGCTAAAGAAGTCTGCCTGATTTAGGCTGACTTTGGTCGCTCTTCGACGCCCTGCCGGCGGAAAATGTCGGCGGGGCGTTTAATTTTAGGCCTCTGTACGCTCTGTCGCGGCACGCTCGGAAGTCTGCTCGCGATCACTGACAAGTGCCGCGCTCGCCTCCACATCCAATTCAGGCCATCCCGCCCCGTGTCGCAGAATTCGTTCGACCTGGAGCGTGACATGGCGGTCATCGGCATTGAGCGCTGGGATATAGTCTAGACGCTCTCCACCAGCCTGCAGAAAAGACTGCTTACCCTGAATGGCGATCTCTTCCAAAGTCTCCAGACAATCGCAAGCGAACCCGGGACAGACCACACTGAGATGCTTGACCCCCTCACCGGGTAAACGCTCCAAGCGTTCAGCGACATAAGGCTGCAACCACTCCGCAGCTCCAAAACGGGATTGAAAGGCCATTTCCCAATCATCATCTGAAACCTTAAGGTGTTCGGCAATCAATCGAGCTGTCTTGTGACACTGGCAGAAATAGGGATCTCCAGCCTCCAATGTGGCCCGGGGCATACCGTGAAACGAGATCAAGAGACGCTCGCTACGACCGTGCTCCGCCCAAAACGCAGAGATGCTGTCGGCGATCGCTCGGATATAGCTCGGGTCATCGTGATAAGTCCCCAACATCCGCAGTTCAGGCGTCCAGCGCCAGCCTTGCAATTCCTTGAATACGGCATCCGCCACTGAACCCGTCGTCGCACCTGAGTATTGGGGATAGAGCGGTAGGACCAGCAGACGCTCAGCGCCATCGGCCTGCAATCGGCGAAGGACATCTGCTATAGATGGCTGACCATAACGCATCGCCAGCGCCACGCTGATCCGGCCAGGGATACGATTGGCTAGCCGTGCGCGTACGGCATCAGTCAAGGCCTTTGAAGATGCCATAAGCGGCGACCCGTGCTCGCCCCAGACTGCGGCGTAGGCACGCGCCGACTTCTTAGGACGCACCCGCAGGATGATGCCGTGAAGGATAATCCGCCACAGCAGTGGCGGGATCTCAACGACCCGAGGGTCGGACAGGAATTCAGCCAAATAGCGACGTAACGCCTTCGGGGTGGGGGCATCAGGCGTGCCCAGATTGACCAGCACGACCCCCAACCGAGGACTGCGATCATGGACGAGACGGCCCTGACCAATAAAACGTCCACTCACAGTCATGTCACCTTAACCCGGGAAAACCGCGTGCGCGGCAAATACTGGACCATCGACACAGACCCGCTTCATAGCGATGCCATCGGCGGTGTGGATCGGGACCGCGCAGCCCGCGCAACCACCGACGCCACAGGCCATGTACTCTTCCAGAGAGACCTGGCAAGGCAGATCATAGTCACGGGCCAGACGCGCCACCGCAGCCAACATCGGCTCGGGTCCACAGGCGAATACAGTTACTCGGCGCAGAGCCTCGGTTTCAAGCCCATCGAGCCATAGCTGCGCAAGGTCTGTGACATAACCCTCGTGGCAACCGGCATAGCCCTGCAGGCTAGCCAAACGGCTCGGAATACCCCAGTCCTCAAGTAGCGGCATGGCCGCAATGACCTCTGCCGGCATGCCCGGCACCATGATCTGAGACGGCCTAACGCGAAAAGGAAAAGGTGTCTCGGAACCCATGAGCACCAGCGGTGAGGAATGCTTATGCCTCTGACGCATGGCATCGGCCAGAAAGACCATAGGTGGCACCCCCACGCCCCCCCCGATCAGGAGGGGCAGGGTGTACGCGTCATCGATATGAAATGGGATGCCGATGGGTCCGATCAGGCTGAGGCTCATGCCCTGCTTGGCAGCAGACAATAGAGTTGTCCCTTCGCCAACAACTCGATAGAGCAGCTCGATCCAGCCTTCAGCCGACGAGGTTCTCATGATCGACAACGGCCGCCGCATTGCCAGACGCGCATCGCAACGAATATGCACAAAGCTCCCCGGCAACGCCGACTGTGCGATCCGCGGTGTCTGCAGGCGAAGGACATATTGGTCGCCGGCATAGGCTGTGTGGTCCAGAACGAGGGCCTCATCAACGAAGATTTGGTTGCGCGTACTCATCTGGAAAGACTAACGCTAAATCGCCAAATACGAAAGTCCCAAGGGTGGCATATTGACCGCTTGGGAAGATACTTGAAAGGCGGTTCATCAGACCCCCAAAGCCTCGCGGTCAGCCAATCCACATCTATTTCAGCGTGGAATCAATAGCACAGCTCGATCGGATCTACATCTATGGACCAATGCACACGGTGTTGCGCTGCCAGGGCCTCCAGCACAGGCGTGATTTTATAAAGCTGGCGATGGAGATCAGCTCGCTCAAGTGACTGAAACAAGAGCTGTGCATGATAACGCCCGACACGTCGTTCGATCGTTGCGGGCACGGGTCCCAGGACTTCGACCCCAGAAACCGGCGCCGCTCGCGCGGCATCGGCTGTCGCCTCAAGAAAGGCCTGGGCCTGGGACGGCTGCCGCGAGTCCGCTCGCATGAGGGCAAGACTGCTAAATGGCGGGAGACCGCTCTCTCTGCGCTCGCCAAGTATTAATTCAGCAAAGGCCGTATAGTCATGACCGCGCAAACAAACGAGCAAGGGATGGTCTGGGTGATAGCTCTGCAGCACCACCTCACCGCGATATTTGGCTCGGCCGGCCCTACCGGCGACCTGCAGGATCATCTGCCCCATGCGCTCACTGCTTCGAAAGTCCGTGCCATATAGGCCCTGATCGGCGTTGATCACCGCCACCAGGGTCACGTTCGGGAAGTCGTGGCCCTTGGCCAGTAGCTGTGTCCCAAGCAATATCTGGGGCCGGTCATCACGGACGCTTGCGAGCACTTCATCAAGCGCCCCCTTATGACGGGTCGTGTCGCGGTCTATCCGAATCACCTCGATATCGGGAAAGGCCTCGACCAATGCCCCCTCCAGGCGCTCGGTGCCAAAGCCCAGCGAACGCAATGCCGCGCTTTCACATTCGGGGCAGTGCGTCATCAAAGGCTGCCGGTATCCGCAATAGTGACACCTCAACTCACGCCTCCTCTGATGCAGCACGAGGCGGCTGTCACAGTGCCTACAACCCGCCATCCAGCCACAGTCGTGACACACAAGGCTCGTGGCAAACCCGCGCCGATTGAGGAATACCAGGGCCTGATGCCCTGCCGTCAGATGACGAGCCATGGTCTCGATCAAGGGCCGAGTCAAACCGTGATCCACCTTTTGGCGACGCATGTCGAGAACCTCAATGGCGGGCAACAGGCTGCCTCCGGTTCGGGCAGGCAGCCTGTATTCGGTGTAACGGGCCCGGGAGACGTTATGCAGGGTCTCAAGTGACGGAGTAGCGGAGCCCAGCACAACGGGAATGCCTAGCCGGCGGGCACGCATAACGGCGAGATCGCGAGCGTGATACAAAAATCCGGAATGTTGTTTGTATGAAGAGTCGTGTTCCTCATCGAGGATCAGGACGCCCGGTGCCTTAAGCGGGACAAATACCGCCGAACGCGTCCCGATCACGATCGACGCCTCTCCCGAGCGGGAACGGCACCACGCGGTCAGTCGCTCCCGCGCCGATAGAGCGGAATGCAGGACACACAATGGACAGCCAAAGCGGATCCGAAACCGAGCAATAAGCTGAGGTGTCAGCCCGATCTCAGGCACCAAAACCAGGGCCTGAAGCCCCTTCTCCAGGACAGCCTCGATAAGGCGAAAATAGACCTCGGTCTTGCCGCTTCCCGTGACGCCATTCAGCAGGCTGACCGAGAACCCCGACAGCGACCGGCCCAAGCCATCGACTGCGATCTGCTGCGCCAGCGTCAGCTCCGGGCCAGGCCGAACGGCGGCCGGGGCAAATTGTTGTTCGGGAAAGGCCTCAACCCAACCCTTATCCCGCAGGGCGCTGAGAAACGGCCTACAACCCGGCTGCGCGCGCAAGAGTTCTTCCTCAGCGATACCGTCTGGATAAGCTCTCAGGTAATCCACCAGCTCACGCTGACGGCGCGCTCGGGCCAAATCTCCTGTGTCTGATACAAGTCGGTCAGGGCGAACCCTTACATACATCCTTGGCGCTACCCAGGCAGATGCTCCCTGTCTGAGCAAGACAGGAAGGGCCGTCATCAGGACTTCTCCGACTGGGTGATGGTAGTAAGTCCCCGCCCAGTTCAGCAGATCCAACATATCCGTGTCCAGAACAGGGGTTTCGTCTAAGACCTCCAGCGCGGCCTTCAAGGGTCCGGCGATGGCATCACGCTGTCCCACAACATTGACGAGGACACCCACCCGCGTCGTGTGTCCGAATGGGACCCGCAGGCGTATACCCGGCACTAGCTGCGACATCGGCGCGCCAACCGCCGGAGGAAGGTAGTCGAAACAGCGCCGCAACGGGACGTTGACGGCAACCCTCAGCACGATGTCATGGTCGGCGATAGTCACGGTGAGCTTAGTTCAAAATTATCACTGTTGGTCTAGAATAATGGCTTAACATCTTGTCGTAACTCGGCTTTCCCTCTTTTCCACAACTCCTGTGGATAACTTTGTGGAACAAATGCGATCTTGGCCTCTGAAAGCCCGTCGTATAAGTGTCCATTACAGATTGGTGACAAAATAGACGAATTATTTTCGTCATAAAAAGCAATTGGTTACAATCCTGTAACATTCGCGACAAAAATTTTACGCCCTAGGACTCCGCGCTTCCCGCCAATTATTCGACGATGTGAATAAAAACACAGGAGCCACCCCATATGGAACGCGATAAGGGCGCGCTGTCAAGCGGTATCGCGTGAAAAATATCACGCCGGAAAGGCCTTGTGGCAAACAGGGATACGAATACTAGAAGGGCCGAATAATCACCAGGCCCACGATCGCGACAAGCAATACGACTGGTAGCTCGTTGAACCACCGAAAAAAGACATGCCCATGGCGATTCCGATCCTCCCGAAAGTCACGCAGGAAACGCCCGCAAAAGTGCTGATAAACCAGCAGCAACACAACCAAAAACAGCTTGGCGTGCAACCATCCCGAATGTCCGTATGCCGCCCAGCCATATTCGACAAGCATCCAGATACCGAGGCCGACAGTCAGGATTGAACTCGGCGTCAGAATGCCACGGTAGAGCTTCCGTTCCATAATTTTGAAACGTTCGCGGCCCTCCCGGTCCTCGCACATAGCGTGATAAACGAATAATCGCGGCAGGTAGAATAGCCCCGCGAACCAGGTCACCATGGCGATGACGTGAAATGCCTTGACCCATAACATGATCGATACAGAACGCCTTAATTAGATGGAGATGAACTGGACGAAGCAGGGCCGCCTTGGTCCCGCGTCTGATCGCGGTAGTATGCCTCGATCGCACCCCTGCGAACAATCCCGCAATAGCGATCGCCGTGCGGCGATGCCCGGACGACGCAGAGAAAATCGGCACCGGAGCGGTCCAGCAGTTCGCTGGCCTCCTGCAGATCCCCCTGAATCGTGATGCGCTCGGATGGCTGGCCAGGACAGACGGGGCCCTCATCGCCCCGACCCACATCCGGGCCATCGACCCAGGCCTCAAATTCCTCTCTCGCCAACACGAAGGATTCATGCTCGGAGCGAACAAGAATGATCCAGGACAGATCCAGAGTTCGTTCAACCTCACCGTCACGGAGCACGTCGCTATATTGGACCATTGTCGCCGGTTCCATGAGGCGATTGACCGGAATACTCTGGAGATAGCGCGTCATCGGATGCGCCTTATGACTCAGGCCTTGCACCTCAAGCAACATCTGAAAGACTGAGGGACACCTGAATCCGTCTCTGCTAATCATAACGGCGCTGACAATCGCAAGCATCCCCGGCATGATGATGTGAGGATTGGCCGTCAGCTCGACGATCGCAGCCAGTGCCGCAAGCGGGGCCTGCAAGGTCGCTGCCATCATAGCCCCCATGCCGATCACAGCGTAAAATGCGGGGCTCGATGCCGTCTCAAGCCCGACGTATTGAGTCAGCATACCCATGGCCATACCGGCGGAGGCACCGATGATCATCGTCGGTCCGATCACTCCGGCAGGGATACCCAGACCGATGGCCCCGCCCGTGGCAAAGACCTTGGCTGCAACCAGAAAACAAAGAAAGCCTAGGGCAACATCACCGGAAAACATCCGATCGACCGTGTCATAGCCGACCCCCATGATATCGGGAACCCACAGGGCGATCAGACCGGTCAGTAGCCCAGCCAGTGCGACGCGCGGGAGCATTGGGATGTCGTCACTGGCGCTGGACAGGAGCCGTATCAAACGAATGAAGGCGACCGCAATCACACCGATGATGATCCCCACAGCAAGGATGAATGGGATCTCCGCCAAGCTACGCAGATGTACCTCGGGGATATGAAAGGCCGGCGCCGCGCCAAAGAATATCTGCATCACTGTAGTTGCACTTACCGCGGCCAGGATCACCGGGACAAAGCTGCTCACGGTATATTCGGCCATGATCACCTCCATCGAAAACACCACGCCGGCGAGTGGGGTATTAAAGGATGCCGCGATTGCGGCGGCCACGCCACACGAGACCAAAACCCTTTGGCTGTTTCGGGGCAGATGCAGATATTCGGAGACCAGGCCGCTGCAGGCCGCGCCAAGATGGATACTGGGACCTTCCCGACCCACGGATTGACCGCTGACAATCGCCAGCGTCGCGCCGAGGAACTGCCAGACGGCATTGAGCGGCGGGAGATGCGCGCGATGATAGGAAAGCCGCTCCATGACATGTACAACGCCTGTCTTCCGTGAATCCGGCGATAATCTACGCATGATCCAAGCGATCACTAGAGCACCGATCACTGGTAAGAGTATACGGGCCCAAGGCGGCAGAGCCTCGTAGTTCTCAGGCGCCCCGCCGGGGATAAATAAGGCCTGCAAGCCCTCGATTACGAGGCGAAATACAACCATCAACATGCCCGTGATCAGTCCACAGACCAGAGCGATCAACGATCGCTTGAGGCCAGAATCCAACATCGCCAGCGAAAGGCCAACCCCATCCATATAGCCTCGGAACCAATTCCGCTTCAAGTCGCCTCTCCATTGCCTTCAACCAGTAATGCATAGAGCCGGTTTTTAGGGAGACCGGTAATTCGTGCGGCCAGCTTGACCGCCTGACTGCCTGGCAGCTCGGCGGTCAGATGGCGTAACACGCGTCGAGCCTCGCTCGAATCCGGATCCGACTGGGCCACCGCGCCGTGTACGCAGAGCACAAATTCGCCGCGAGTCTGGTTATTGTCAATACGGACCCAATCCAGGATCTCGGCGACTGGCGACGTCCGGATCGTCTCGAACTGTTTGGTAATTTCCCGAGCAAGGCATACCTGGCGCTCACCGCCAAGGACCTCCACGAGGTCACTCAGAGTTTCAAGGATACGGTGCGATGACTCGTAGAAGACTATGGTGGAAGTCTCTTCGGCGAGCTCTGCCAGACGCCGGCGGCGGGCCTGACCTTTCGCGGGAAGAAAGCCCTCGAAGATGAAGCGGTCGGTAGGCAACCCCGAAGCCGACAAGGCCGCAACCATGGCGCATGGCCCCGGCACCGGGACAACCTTGATTCCCGACAACTGGGCCTCGCTGATCAGACGATAGCCCGGATCGCTGATCAGCGGAGTACCGGCATCGCTGATCAGGGCGATACTTTGACCCCGAGACATGCGTTCGATCAGGGCTCGGCTCGCCGACTGCTCATTGTAGTCATGATAGGCCTGGCACGGCGTCTGAATCCTGAAATGACGCAGCAAACGAACAGAATGCCGGGTATCTTCGGCGGCAATCAGATCGACCGCCCCAAGTATGTCTTGAGCCCGCGGGGAGATATCGCTTAAATTACCGATCGGGGTTGCTACCACATACAAAACACCCGCGACAATTGACACTCAATGACTCCCCCCTGATACTGTCAAACTGATTTACTGTGAGGCTGGTTACTGGAACGGCGATTCGCCCTTGTCATGCCGATAGCGGAGGATGCGTTTGCCCTAAGGACACGCCCGCACAACATGACCGTCCTTATTAGCGCTCAGAGCCATATTACCGATTTTCCAGAGACGATCCACCTTTCCGATTAATTAGGGAACCTCTTGATCAATTCATGACCGGACCTCTGACGGCAAACCAGTGCCACTACTGGACTATCTTGGCCCTTATCGGCGCCTTACTGTTGGGGGGATGTGGTACGACCCCCGAACGGGGTGGGGACACGGAGGGGCTGATCCGGATACTCTCAACGTCGGCGCGCGAACACTCAAGTCAAAATGAGTACCAGGCGGCGGCTCACGACTATCTCAGGCTCGCCGACCTTGTCGCCTCGACTGAACGCGCCGACTACCTCCTACTGGCCAGCGGTGAATCGTTGAAAGGCAACTTTATCGAAGGTGCCGACCACACTCTGAAATTGCTTGACCAGGAGGCCCTAACAGACGTCCAAATGCGCAGGAAGTCATTGCTCGAAGCACGACTTGCCCTAGCCACCCAGCGCCCCGAGGACGCCTTGAGCATCCTGCCCAGCGCCCCGCCGGAGACGCTGTCGCACGTAGTCCTGGCAGAGATCCATGAGCTGCGCGCCTTGGCTTATGAACGCACTGGCCAAGCTTTTGAGGCTGCAAGGGAACGCGCGGCACGCCAGGATCAGTTGGCGCAGGACTCCATTCAAGATCGCCACGACAACGAACAGGCCCTCTGGCAGGCCCTGATGAGACTGCCTCCAGATCCGGCTCGGGAACAGGGGCTCGCGCCGCCACCGGACCATTTCAGCGGTTGGTTAGCGCTCGCCAGACTCTCGAAGGGGCAACCCGGTTCCCTCCAGGAGGTCGAGGACAACTTGGCGCAATGGCGGCGCCTGTATCCGGGTCATCCGGCATCATCCGCGATCATTGCTTCGGTGCATGCACGGCTGTCTCAGATCTACCATCGCCCTAAACAGATCGCCCTTCTGCTGCCCCAAAGCGGGAAACTGTCGGAGTGGGCGGGGGCCTTTCGAGACGCCTTTTTCATGGCCTATTACGATCGCGGCGATCAATCCTATCAACCGACCATTCGAGTCTATGATATCGGCGACGACATCGGGTCAGTCGGTGCTGTCTACGATCAGGCCGTTACTGAAGGCGCAGAATTTGTCATCGGGCCGATCCGCAAGGAGGCTGTGGAAGCACTTCTCGCGGCCCGTTCAGCATTTCCCGTCACAACACTCGTAATCAATTATCTGGACGAGGCGACCAAGACCCCGCCAGGCCTGATCCAATTTGGCCTCGCGCCGGAGGATGAGATCAAGCAGGTCGCCCAGAGGGCCTGGCTTGACGGTAATAACGAGGCCTTGTTGCTGGCGCCCACGGGTAGCTGGGGTGATCGCCTGACCACCGCGTTTCAGAGCGAGTGGGAACAGCTTGGCGGCCAGGTGCTCGAGTTTCAGCGCTACGACCCCGGGGCCAGCGATTTCTCCAAACCGATCACGGCGCTGCTCAACCTTGATGACAGTGAGCGCAGGGCATCCTTGCTAAACAGGCGCCTTGGAATACAGGCAAAGCTGGAACCGCGCCGACGCCATGATGCGGACTTCATCTATCTCGTCGCCAATCCTCGTGTTGGGCGCCTAATTCGCCCTCAGCTGAAGTTTCACTATGCCAGCGACCTGCCTGTTTATGCCGCCTCATCTATTTTCGCCGGCCAGGATACGGACCGTTTCAACCGGGATCTTGATGGCGTCGCCTTTTGCGATATCCCTTGGGTCCTGTCAACCGACGCCCCTACACTTCGCTACCATCGCACCATAGACAAGCTCTGGCCCAAGGATGCGAACCGCTATACCCGGATCTACGCCTTGGGTGTCGATGCCTACCACCTGATCGAAAATATAGAAACGTTACGCGCCTTTCCTCACGAACGCTATTTCGGAGAGACTGGCGTGTTGTCCCTGCAGGACGGTAAACGCATCTTCCGTCAGCTGCAGTGGGCACGCTTTGTCCACGGACATGCGCGGCCCCTCTAGATTCGCTCGGAACGAAATCGGTAGGGCTGCAGAGCGGGCCGCGAGCCGTTTCCTGCAGGCGCGGGGCTGCTTTCTTGTCGAGTGCAACTATCGTTGCCGGATGGGCGAGATCGATCTAATTATGCGCCAGGGGGCAACCCTGGTGTTTTACGAGGTACGTTACCGAGCAAGACAGGACTACGGCAGCGGTGCCGAAAGCGTTGACGCTCGCAAGCAAGGCAAGCTTGTCCGGGCGGCGCAACATTATATGCTGACTAAAGCGATCGCCGAGCGCTACCCGGTACGTTTTGACGTCGTGGATCTACGCCCTGGTCAGCACGATTTCGAGATCCACTGGATACCTAACGCATTTGACAACATTTGAGGAAGATCTATGTACATCACCCTATTGAAGACCGCCATCGTCTTGATCATGATTTCGCTTCTGGGAGGCTGTGTGGGCGGGGCGGTGGTTGCGGGGGCCGCAGTTGGCGGTGCCTCAGTTGGAGTAGACCCACGTAGCGCCGAGGTCATGTTTGATGACGAGCGCATCGAACTCACTGCCGCCCACCGGATCGGCCAGACACCCGGGCTCGACACAACCACAAACATCGCCGCCACTAGCTTCAATCACGTTGTGCTACTGACCGGTCAAGCCACGACCCCGCAGGCCCGAGATACCACTATCGATGTCGTACGTCACGTAGACAAAGTCCGACAGGTGCACAATGCCGTTACGATTGGGCCAGTGAGCTCCGTCGAATCGCGATTCAAAGACGCGGGCCTGACGACCAAGGTCAAGCTGGCCCTGCTGTCGAGCAAGGGATTTTCCGCAGCCAACGCCAAGATCACGACCGAGGGAAAAGTCGTCTACCTTATGGGTGTCGTCTCTCATGCCATGGCCAAGAACATTCACGATACCGTGCAACAGGTCGATGGCGTTAAACGCGTCGTTGATGTCTTCGAATATACGGACTAGTCCTACATGCACCATGTGCGTCAGGCCGACCTCGACCGCCTCGGCGATATCGTCGGAACAGAACAGGTATTGCACGATCCCGCAGATTGCTGGCCCTACGGATATGACAACAGCAAGCTGCAGGCACTGCCTGAGGCGGTGGTCTTCGCGCGCGACCATGACCAGGTCGCGGCAATTACCAGGCTCTGCCACGACGCCTACATCCCGCTGATCGCAAGGGGCAGGGGTACCGGCACCACGGGCGCGACGGTCCCTACGGCCGGCGGCATTGTTCTGAGTCTAGAGCGCATGAACAGGGTCGTCGAAGTAGACGCAGGCAACCGCTACCTGGTATGCGAACCCGGGGCTACAAACCAAGAGGTCCAGGAAGCTGCCTGCCGCGCTGGCTTCTTCTGGCCACCTGATCCCACGAGCGCTGCCTTTTGCACAATCGGTGGCAACCTGGCCTACAACTCGGCGGGTCCCCATGCTGTCAAATACGGCACACCCAGGGAAAATACGCTCGGTCTACGCGCAGTAACCGGTAGCGGCGAATCCATACGCACGGGGGTCTATACGACCAAGGGTGTGGTTGGGTACGATCTAACCCGGCTGTTGATCGGTTCAGAGGGTACCCTGGCCACAATCACCGAGGCCACCTTGCGGTTGACGCCCAAGGCCGAGGCCGTAGCGACAATCGAGGCATTATTTCGGGATATCCAGTCCGCGGCCAATGCCGTATCGCGAATCATGGCCCAGCCGATCACGCCATGCGCCCTCGAGTTCATGGACAAATCCGCGATCGATATGGTGCGCCATCATACTGAAATCAATATCCCCAACAACACAGGGGCCCTATTGATCATTGAGGTCGACGGCCCAGCCTCGCTCATGGCCGAGGCCTGTCAGGCCATCTCGGCGACGGCCTCCGTCGAGGGCGTCGTTCGTCTGCGAACCGCTACGGATCGCGATGAAGCTGCCCAACTCTGGGCCATGCGCAAGGCCTTATCACCAGCCTTGCGTACAGTCGCACCAGGCAAGATCAACGAAGACGTCGTCGTACCGGTGTCGCAGATCCCGGTACTCATCACGAAGCTTGAGGAGTTCAGCAAACGTTACGGCATTCGGATCGTAAATTTCGGTCATGCCGGAAACGGCAATATTCACGTCAATCTACTCGTCAACCCCAATGACGATGCCGAAATGAAACGCGCCCATGACTGTCTGGACAGAATCTTCGATGCCGTCCTGATGCTCCGCGGAACGCTGTCAGGCGAGCACGGCATCGGTCTCGTTAAAAAAGAATTCGTGGCCCGCGAACTGGACCGGGAAGCGCTCGCCATCATGCATGATATCAAGGCCCGCTTCGACCCGCACAACATCCTGAATCCGGGGAAGATGTTCCCAGCAGCGAGTTCGGCGGAGATACAAGCGCCAAAGCGCTAGGAGCGCTCTGACAATTCGTGGCACAACGGATTGTCAGAGGTTCACTAGGATTTGATAAGTTCGAGGTGGGGTTTTCCGCCACCGGCGCTCTGGGCGCCGGTCCTTGTAGGTTGGGACATATTGGTCTCGACCCGGTCAAACACCATACCCTCCCCGTTTTCACGGGCATAAATGGCAAGAATGGCATCGACGGGCACGTACACATCAGTGCTCTTGCCACCGAAACGGGCCAGAAAGCTCAGGTAGTCATTGTCGAGTAGGAATTCCGTGACCGCCGATTCGCTGATATTCAATACGATCTTGTCGCCATCCGAGTGGGATTCGGGAATACGGGTACCCGGATGGCCAACCTGGACAAGGATATAAGGCGTCAGTCGATTGTCCAAAATCCATTCGCGCACCGCGCGTACCAGATATGGTCTGCTTGAAGACATCTCGTTCACGGCTTACCCCCCCCTTTTACTATTGGCCCGGCGACCCAGTCAGGTATCCAACTCAGCGGGCGCGGATCCGGATACCGTGTTGTCAACCCACACTCACCAGCTTGTGAATTCCTCTTCTTG
Source organism: uncultured Gammaproteobacteria bacterium (assembly GCA_964487925.1). GTDB lineage: Bacteria > Pseudomonadota > Gammaproteobacteria > SZUA-140 > SZUA-140 > RI-283. Next base: position 18,866 of record CAZASZ010000005.1, on the reverse strand, counting down.
AACCGTAAGGCTGGCCCTGAAGGATTCGCGAGAGAATAGGCGCTCCGCGTATTCCTGAATCGGTTTGGCGGCAGCCGGCAGATCAATGCCGAGCTGCGGCAGGCGCCACAGAATCGGCGCAATACTGCACTCGAGCATAGCGAATTCGTCACTCATAAAATAGGACTTCTTGCTGAGCATCGGCGACAATACAAGCAGGTCGTCAAGGATGATCTTTCTAGCCTTGTCAGCCTTCTTGGCATCGCCATTCGTGATCTCGGGCAGGATCGCGTACCAGTCAGTCTCGATTCGATGGAGCATGAGTCGAGCACGCGCCCGCGAAACGGGATCAACCGGCATCAGCGGCGGATGCGGAAAACGCTCGTCCAGATACTCCATGATCACCTGGGCATTGTAGATCACGAGATCACGATCGATCAGCGTCGGTGTCATGCTATAGGCATTGAGATCCATCAGGTCTTCGGGGGGATTTTCGGTATCGACATCGATAATATCCGCCGTAATACTCTTTTCCGCGAGCACAATACGGACTCGGTGACAATCCGGACACTCCGGCCGTGAATATAGGGTCATCACTGGTCGTCTGGTTCCGGCTGTTGCCATAATGTCTTCCTCTGCTGGATAGTCGTGAAAGTGTTTGCCGGGATTGGGCGACTCTATAGCACCCTTCCCAAATAACCGTCAATGATACCACAAAACCAGAGGCTTTGGGGGCGGAGTCTGTCGGCACCTCTTTGCTGACTAGTCGCGGCCCGAGAGCACGTAGTCGGTCGGTAGCTAGAAGCCGCGCACCTGCTTGATTTGCTCGTAGGCCTGACGGATCTCGTGGGTCTTCTGCGTCGCGATTTTCATCATCTCCTCGGGCAGGCCCTTGGCGACCAATTTGTCCGGGTGATGCTGACTCATAAGTCGGCGGTAGGCGCGCTTAACTTCGGCATCGGTGGCGGTTTCGGGGATATCAAGCAAGGCATAGGCGCTGGCAATATCCCGGGGACTTGTCGGGCCACCGCTGCCACCCGCACCGGCCCAACGTGCCGAGGCCGCCACCATGGACTCGAGATGGGCAAGCTCCTCCGCGGTAAATCCGATTCGGGAACAGACGTGCTGAAGCACGGCCTCCTCGGCCTCGCTGAGGTGACCGTCGGCCATGGCGGCCTGTACAAGCACCTCGAGAAAAATGCGCAACAAAGTATGGCGGCGATGGCACACGCTGACAAACTGATCGAGGACCTCATCAAGATCGAAGTCAGCTTGCTTGCCCTCGCTGAATAGACGCCTGGCGACGGCCATTTGCTCCTCATTGAGCTGCATCTGGACCATAACCGCCTCGGCCAAGCGTATCTCCTCACGCGTGACCTGACCATCCGCCTTTGCCAGATGTCCGAGCACGGAGAAGGTAGCCGTAAAGAATGCCGTCTGGATACGCTCACGTTCGGCGGGGTTCATCGTGATGCCCATGCCGGCGACACCCTTGTCAACGCGGTGCCCCAAGGCGGCGCCAATCAGCGCCCCTAACGGACCACCCAACATGTATCCAAATGCTCCGCCTAGGAGCTTGCCCCACCAATTCATCGCGCCTCCCCTTGCATCAATCAAGCGTTCTCTGATTGCGCTCAAGGCGGCACAATCGCTTTTTGTGGATCACATTATGAGGAAATTCTACTCATATGCACAATACCGTTTCAGCCGCAGCCTCACGCGGTTGTCCAACCCGGCGTTCCAGCGCAAAATATGCTCAAATTCACGCCTACAATTAGGGGAGATGTTATGCAGGAACACCCGTTCGCGCCATTCATTCGTACGCTTGGCAAAGGCAAGAAAGGCAGCCGATCGCTGACATTTGAAGAGGCCGAGACCGCGATGACCATGATCCTTGAGGACCAGGCAACCCCCGAACAACTCGGCGCCTTCCTGATGTTAGTCCGGGTCAAAGAAGAGAGCGCCGAGGAGCTCGCCGGCTTTATCCGGGCCGCCCGTGCTCATCTCAACCCGGCATCCGGCCGCCCCGTGGCTCTTCCCTCTGTCGATCTGGATTGGTCGAGCTACGCCGGAAAGCGTCGTCACCTACCCTGGTTCGTGCTCTCCGCTCGCTTGCTCGCCGAGCGAGCGGGTGTTCGAATCCTCATGCATGGTACGCCCGGCAACAAGGATAACCGCGTCTACAGCGAGGAGGCCGTCCGGTCGCTCGGCCTGCCGGTTTGCAAGGACCTAGACGCTGTAGGACAAGCCGTTACGAACGGCGGGTTCGCATATATTGATCTGGACCGCATTAGCCCGGCCCTCAAACACATCGTCGACCTGCGCCAACTGTTCGGCCTGCGGTCACCGATCAACACCTTGTTGCGCATGCTAAATCCCTTATCGGCGCCGTACCTAATGCAAGGGATTTTTCATCCCAACTATAGAGGCGTCCACCAGCAAGCTGCGATTCTGCTCGGTCAGCCCCATATGGCAGTATTCAAAGGGGAGGGTGGAGAGGCCGAACGCAACCCGGACGGCGAATGCGAGGTTCTCGGCGTCCGTGGCCGAGAAGCTATCGTGGAAACCTGGCCGGCCCTGTTCAAACGACGCCATATTGCTCCTGAATTGCTGGAAGTACCCCGCCTGGCCGCGCTCTGGAACGGTGAAATCGAGGACGAGTACGGCGAGACCGCCGTCATCGGCACGGTCGCAATCGCGCTGAGGCTGCTCGAACGGGCGAGCGACCCCGAGGACGCCCTCGCTCAGGCTAACGCCATGTGGGTCAATCGCTCGGCGTAGCCGACCAAGCAAACTGCTCATGCAAGCGAACGACGTTGCCGACGATCATGAGCGTGGGCGCCTGAACCGTCTCCCCCGCCACTCGATCAGGCAAGGCCTTGAGCGTGGAAACAATGACCCGTTGCTCGGGCAAGGTGCCGTGTTCGATCAGCGCGACTGGAGTATCAGGGCCCATTCCTGCGCCCTGTAAGCCCTCGCAGATCTGCTCAAGCCCGGTCAAACCCATGTAGATCACGACTGTCTGCTGGGGACGGACCAAGCCCTCCCAATCCAGATTGACCCTGCCGTCACGCAGATTCCCGGTCACTAGCACTACGGACTGGGCATAATCACGGTGAGTCAGCGGAATCCCAGCATAGGCGGCGCAGCCATTGGCGGCCGTGACGCCTGGGACGACCTCGAAGTGGATCCCGGCCGCGGCCAGGCCTGCGATCTCCTCACCGCCACGCCCAAACACGAAGGGATCGCCGCCCTTGAGCCGCACAACCCGTTTCCCGGACTGAGCCTGCCGCAACAACGTGGCGTTTATCTCCTCCTGGCGCATCCGATGGTAGTCACGCCGCTTGCCGACATAGATGCGCTCAGCATCTCGCCTAACCAGATCCAATACCTGCTCCGAGACGAGACGGTCATAAAGCACGACATCGGCAGATTGCATGAAGCGCAGAGCACGAAAACTTAGGAGGTCGGGATCTCCCGGCCCGGCCCCGATCAGATAGACCGCGCCGGTTTGATTCACGTCCCCAGCCAAACGACCCTCGAGCAGACGTATCGCGGACGACTCATCGCCACTCAGCACATGTTCCGAAAACGGTCCCTGAATCAAGTCCTCCCAAAAGCGCCGCCGGTCTACAAAGCCGGGAATACTTTGCTTGATGCGAGCCCTGTAGCCACCCAACAGGGTCGCAAGCCGCCCGAGCCCGGCCGGCAATAACCCCTCCAGACGCGCCCGCACCAGACGCGCCAGCACCGGCGAGGCGCCACCGCTCGAAACGGCGACGACAAGGGGCGAGCGATCGATGATCGAGGGGAAAACGAAACTGCAGAGTTCCGGACGGTCGACGACGTTGACCGGGATGCGCTGCGCTCGAGCGGCTTTAGATGCGGCCTCGTTGACGACCGCGTCATCAGTGGCGGCGACCACGAGAGTCATGCCCTCAATGTCATCGGCCTCGAAATCGCGCGCGATATAATTCAAAACCGGCGCTCCAAGCGCATCGGTGAGTCGCGGGCAGAGGGCGGGGGCAACGATGGTCACGATAGCCCCGGCGCGCCGCAACATGGAGCACTTGCGCGCCGCAACCTCTCCACCCCCAACGACCAGACAGAGCTGGTCGCGGAGATCTAGAAAAATCGGCAGACGCTCCACGATAAGTCCTAAGAAATCTTGGTCATTCCGCCAACATAGGGTTGCAAGGCCTCTGGAATATGGATGGCGCCATGGCGATCCTGAAAGTTCTCCATGATCGCAACCAGGGTACGGCCGACCGCAAGTCCGGAGCCGTTCAACGTGTGCACAAGCTCGGGCTTGCCGGTCTCCGGGTTACGCCAGCGAGCCTGCAGTCTACGAGCCTGGAAAGTTTCAAAATTGCTGCACGAAGAGATCTCGCGATAGCACTGTTGTCCCGGCAGCCATACTTCAAGATCATAAGTCTTGGCCGCCGAAAAACCCATGTCGCCACAGCACAACGCCATGACGCGGTATGGCAGACCCAAACGCTGCAGGATGGCCTCGGCGTGACCGGTCAGGGCCTCGAGTGCTGCATAAGACTCCTCGGGCCGCGCCAGTTGGACGAGTTCGACCTTTTCAAACTGATGCTGACGAATCATGCCCCGAGTATCCTTCCCATAGGATCCCGCCTCACTCCGAAAACACGGAGTATGGGCCACGAAGCGGCGCGGCATCGTGGCAGACTCGAGGATCTCTTCACGCATGAGATTCGTCACGGGCACCTCGGCTGTAGGAATCAAATATAGCTGCCGCTCGTCGTCGCGGCTGCGCAGAGCGAACAACTCTTCCTCGAACTTGGGTAACTGCCCAGTACCCCGCAGAGCCTCAGCGTTGACGATATAGGGCACATACCATTCGGTATAGCCGTGTTCGCGGGTGTGAATATCGAGCATGAAAGAGATCAGGCCTCGATGCAGGCGCGCCAGCGGCCCCGACATCGTCATGAAGCGTGATTGGCTTATACGCGCCGCGCGTTCGAAGTCGAGCAGACCCAGATTGCCCCCCAGAGCAACATGGTCCTTCGGGTTGAAGTCCATCTCAGAGGGCGTCCCCCAACGCCTGATCTCGACGTTGTCCTCCTCATTGGATCCCTCGGGGACGCTATCATGCGGCAAATTGGGGATGCCGAGCAACAGGGTGCTCAATTCAGTCTGGATGGCTTCGAGACGACCCTGTAGCTCTTTGAGGCGCTCACCAAGCTCGCCAACCGTCGCCATCAGGGGCGCAACGTCCTGTCCCGAGGCCTTGGCCTGGCCTATGGCCTTTGAACTGCGGTTACGTTCATGCTGGAGACGCTCGACTTCTGTCTGGGTCTCCTTGCGCTGCGTCTCGAGGGTTTCGATGGTCGCGACATCAAGTGTGAAGCCGCGTCGAGCGAGGGCTACGGCCGTTTCGGGCAGACGGTTACGAATCAGGAATGGATCGATCATGTTCGTTCACTACTCTCTCATGCGGTATGGGTTTTGAGGCTGTGGAAGTCAGGTTTCCGGACCCAGGTTCGGCGGGCATTCTAGCGCATGCGCCGCGAGTTCGGTACCGATCGCGGACCTCCGGACTTGGTCAGGATCCAGAAACAGCGAAGAACAGCATGAGCCAGGCCGCGATAAAAGCCAAGCCACCAATCGGCGTGACCGCCCCGAGCCAGGACAATCCGGTCAGACTCAGAACGTACAGACTGCCGGAGAAGAAGACGATTCCGACCAGCATCAGTCGCCCTGCCCAGACCGCGCGCCGCGCCTCAGGACGATAGTAACGGACAAAGGCTACGGCGAAGAGGCCAAGTGAGTGATAAGCGTGATAGTGCACAGCCTTCTCATAAACCGACATCATCGCCGGACTCAACTGATTCTGGAGTCCGTGGGCGCCAAAGGCGCCGGTCACGATTGCTAACGCCGCGAGTAGCGAACCAGATCTGATCCAAAATGCCACATTTTCCATGACTACCCCAGGGAAACTATTCATAGATACCGTTCGCCAAGAATCTCAGACAACAGGGCCTTGATCAAGATAAGTCGACCGATGTTCTACCGAGACAGGCTGCACCCTTGCCTCAAGGGCACAACGAATACAACTCCTGATATATAATCGGAGCCCTGCCAACCTTAAACGAGCGCACGCTGAAATGACTCAAATCGGAACCCCGCTGTCCGCCAACGCCACCCGCGTCCTGCTCTGTGGAGGCGGCGAACTGGGCAAGGAGGTCGTGATCGAGCTACAGCGTATGGGTGTCGAGGTCATAGTCCTAGATCGCTATGAAAATGCGCCGGCCATGCAAGTCGCCCATCGTAGTCACGTACTGTCGATGCTCGACGGCCCCGCGCTGCGCCATATCATAGAACAGGAACAGCCTGATTTCATCGTACCCGAGATCGAGGCCATCGCCACGGAGACTCTCGAGGAATTAGAGGTCAAAGGCTATGCCGTCATCCCCTCGGCGCGTGCCGCCAAACTCACCATGAACCGCGAGGGCATCCGCAGGCTCGCCGCCGAGGAACTTGGTATTCCCACGTCGCCGTACCGTTTTGCCGCCAACCGTGAGGAGTTTCATGAGGCCATTGAGGCGCTGGGCGTGCCCTGTGTCGTCAAACCCATCATGAGCTCATCGGGAAAGGGTCAGAGCACAATAGGGAGCATGGAGGACGTCGATTCGGCCTGGGCCTACGCTCAGCAGGGAGGTCGCAGCGGCTCGGGCAAAGTCATCGTCGAAGCCTTTGTTGATTTTGACTATGAGATCACTCAGCTGACAATCCGCCATGTAGATGGAACGAGCTTCTGTGAGCCCATCGGACACGTTCAGGTCGGCGGTGACTATCGCCAGTCCTGGCAGCCGCAACCGATGAGCCCAGGCGCACTCGAACAGGCTCGCGACATCGCTGGACGCGTTACCGAGGCCCTTGGCGGACGCGGAATCTTCGGCGTCGAGCTGTTCGTCAAAGGTGATGAGGTCATCTTCAGCGAGGTCTCGCCGCGTCCACACGACACCGGAATGGTCACAATGATCTCACAGGATCTATCTCAGTTCGCCCTACATGCGCGCGCTATTCTCGGCCTACCGGTCCCGGCGATCCGTTTTCTCGGCCCGTCGGCCTCCAGCGTCATTCTCGCCGAAGGGGATTCGCGTGAGATCAGCTACGGCAATCTTAACGAGGTCCTCAAAGCGCCCGATACTCAGCTACGGCTGTTCGGAAAACCGGAGGTCGTCGGATATCGGCGCATGGGCGTTGTCCTCGCCCGCGCCGAAACCATCGAGGGCTCACTGGAAAAAGCCAAGCGGGCCTCCGTCGCTATCGCGATCGAAACCGAACCCACCCGACACGTTCCCAACGCTTAATATAAAGAACCTTACAGCCCTGTATCCCTAGAAAGGATAGCGCCAACCTTTGCTGGCGAATTGTCCAAAAACATTGACGAAGCCCTCAAACTAAGAACATTGATGCCGATAGATTAGACCAGCTATGTAGCAAACGCTTTTCTATCACGCTACTAAATACCGGCCAATACTGGAGGCACGCCATAATGCACTTTGCCAATCTGGCTCTTAATAAAAAGTTCCTGGCTCTTACTGTCTTGTCGATCGTCGCGCTGGCCATCTTAACCACCAATGTTTTTCTTCAGACCCGCAAATCTGAAGCGCTCAACGAAGCGGTGAAAAAAACAGAGCTTCCGTTCCTGATCAAGGTCAAGGAACTGAAGACGGCCGTGGTACAAGTACAGCAATTCCTTACCGATGTCAGCGCGACCCGAGGGCAAAACGGTCTCAATGACGGCTTTGACCTGGCCGAGGAGAACGCCGCCAAGTTTCGGCAGCTCAGTCGTGAGCTGGGTGAGCTTCACCCGGAAACGAAGGCGACCCTGGATGACATCTCCGCCGCCTTCGACAGCTATTACACGGTCGGAAAACAAATGGCCCATGCCTATGTGGCCGGCGGTCCGGCAAAAGGAAATATCTTGATGCCAGAATTCGACGGCGTGGCAGAAGCCCTCTCGAATCGCCTAGAGCCCTTTGTAGGCAACGGCATAACTCTCGTCAATGAAGCGCTAGTTGCGCAGCACTCCATCAATAACGAGACGATCTTCTTCGTCCTGATCACGTCGATGCTCCTGGCAGTTATTTTTGGCGTATTGGTTATGCAGATACGTAAACTAATTGCGGACATCGGCACGATTTCCAACTCCGTGAATGCCGTCTCCGGCGGCAACCTGGGCGGCGCCAACATCTCGCTGAAGCGCAACGATGAAATCGCGGACCTAGCCGTAAATATCGACCATATGAGGGCGAACATCAGCGGCATGGTCAGTCAGATCGGAGAGGCCACCCACGCAGTGTCGCAGACCTCAGACACTTTGAAGAACGTTGCCCATAGCACCACGCGACATATCGAAAACGAACGAGACGAAATCAACCATATTGCCTCGGCCATGAACGAAATGCTGAGCACAAGCCATGAAGTTGCCAACAACGCCGAGCGCGTCGCGGAAGCCGCCGGTGATGCCCGGCTTGAGACCAAAGACGGTGGCAACATGGCCCAACAGACCATTGCTGCGGTCACCAGCCTCGCCGACGATGTCGCCAACAGCACGCGAGTCATTCGTGAGCTGCACGAAAACAGCATGGCCATTGACCGCATTATCGAAGTCATCAACGACATCGCGGAACAGACCAACCTGCTTGCACTCAATGCAGCCATCGAGGCCGCCAGGGCGGGCGAACAGGGTCGCGGCTTCGCCGTCGTAGCGGACGAGGTCCGTACGCTGGCACAACGTACCCAGAAATCCACGGGTGAGATCAGTGGCATGATCGAGCGCCTCCAAGCAACAGCCTCGTCGACGGCGCAGGCCATGGAACAGGGTCACCAGAAGGCCCAAACCTCGGTGGAATCAGTCACTTCGGTAGGAGAAAAGCTGCAGGCCATAGAACACTCTGTCGCTTCAATCGCCGATATGGTGGACAGTATCGCAAGCGCCGCAACGGAACAGAGCGCCACCAGCGAGGAAATCAACCGCAATATCTGTAACATCAGCGAGGCGACCGAGCAGACCATGGAGGAGGCTCAACAGCTGCAAAACGCCAACGAAGAGGTCTGCTCGGTGTCGAAACAGCTGGCAGGTTGCGTCAGTCGCTTCCGGACGAACTGAGCTCGCCCTGCAAGACGCGATCAATTAACCCATTGCATGCGGTTTCGAGCATATCTAGTACTTGCTCGAAACCGGATACCCCACCGTAGTAGGGGTCTGGCACCTCGCCTCCATCCAACCATCCTGCATCCGCCATGATCAAGGAGATCTTGTCCCGGTGAACTTCCGGGGCCTGAGTGATCAAATCGCTCAGATTATCCTCATCCATGGCAAGGATATAGTCAAACACCTCGAAATCCTCTGGGCTGACCTGACGCGCCCGAAGCCCGGAGAGGTCTATACCGCGCAACTTTGCCGCCGTCTGCGCTCGCTGATCCGGCGGGCTGCCTGTGTGAAAGGCGATCGTCCCCGCGGAATCGACCTCGCATCGGTCGGCAAGCCCCCTTTGTTCAAGCAAGTGCGAGAAAATGCCCTGCGCAGAGGGCGAACGACAGATATTGCCCATACAGACGAACAACACTCGAGTCTTCATATCGGTTACCGTTTTCCTTTACCCCAAGAAGCCAACTGGTCTATGATCTCATGGTATGGGGATATTGATAAACGGTCGCTGCCGCCATGCGGGCTTTTGACTCCAAAATCACTGAATTGCGCAACATCTTCCTTCGCAAGCTTATCGGTCGACGCGCCCGTCATCAGGGCCGGCTCTACGAGATCGTCGAGGTGCTGATGGAGGATGTACCCACGCTCGTCCTTAAGAGCTGCGATACGAATACAATCCAGGCCGACCAACATGGCGAGGCCCATCGTCGCGTCCCCGAGACCACCGAGGTCACAATCCCATTGACCGAGAGTGGTTCCGTCGATATCGAGGGGCTTGACCTCGAATTGCTTTGATCCGCTCTACGGGTTGAGAAGGATCCCGGCCACACGATCCAGGTCCTGTTCGGTATCCACTCCATGCCCCGGATGCGCCAGAGCCTGGGCCACATGGATCGGATGCCCATTCCAAAGGACCCTGAGTTGTTCCAGCACCTCCATGCGCTCGATCGGACAGGGCGCCCAGCCCACATACTCCCTTATGAATCCGGCTCGATAGGCATAGAGACCGATATGCCTGTAGTGTTGGACAACGCCGGGCAGCTCCTCGGTTGTCACCGCGAAGGCCTCGCGATCCCAAGGGATCACGGCCCGGCTGAAATACAAAGCATAGCCGGCAGCGTCAATCACAACCTTGACCACATGAGGATCGAACAGCTCTGCCGCCGTTTCGATACGTTCGCAAAGGGTCGCGACACCAACATCCGGAAGCCCCGCTAGATCCTCGGCGACCTGCCTGACCAAGGCGCCCGGCATACAGGGTTCATCGCCCTGCAGATTGACGACGATCAGGTCATCTGGATAGGCCCTGGCATCAATGACCTCAGCGATGCGGTCGGTACCCGACGGATGATCCGGCGCAGTTAGCAGACATTCAGCGCCTATGGTCTCTGCGGCCTGCATGATGCGTTCATCGTCGGTCGCGATGATGACCTCGTCGGCGCCGCTCTCCACGGCACGCTCATAGACGTGAGCGATCATGGGTCGGCCGGCCAGCAGACGCAGCGGCTTTCCAGGCAGGCGCGTGGAGCCATAACGCGCCGGAATGACCACGACGAAGCCGCTCATATCGCCTCGTCGGGCGCGAGCTCCCGCGCCTCGTCCTCAAGCATGACAGGAATATCGTCTCTGACCGGATAGGCAAGACGATCTACCTTGCAAATCAATTCCTCGGGATCGCGCCGGTAACGCAAAGGTCCCTTGCAGACCGGACAGGCCAGGATATCGAGCAATTTTTTGTCTATCATAACGAAGATTCCTAAAATCTTGTTTCAACGCGGTATGGCAACCTGCGCCCTGGGCAATCGTAGTAGCAAAGAGTCTATCAGATCCTTATCGATCAAGGCCTCGACCTCAAGATACCAGGCCTTCTCAGGTGCGATATGCCGACACTTCACAGCATCCTTCTCCGTCATCAACACAGCTAGATCGTCCTCGAAATCCAGATCCGCCGCATGCAGGGGATGGTGATCAGGGAAAATCCACCTATCGAAACGGATGTCGAGTCTATTCAAGGTCGAGAAAAAACGCTCGGGATGCCCGATAGCCGCCAGGGCATGGGCGTCAGTGTCGCTGAATGCATTCAGAACCTTCACCCGGCTGGGGTCTGCGACAGCGCGCCAACCCAAAGGGCGCAAGGACATGCTGTATTCACCGGATTCAACCTGACCGCCGTTGACGACGACAAAATCGACCTCCGTGAGCCTCGCGACAGGTTCCCGCAACGGGCCGGCAGGCAGCAGGAGTCGATTACCGTAGCGGCGGATCCCATCGACCACGGCGATTTCGATATCCCGCCCCAGTCGATAGTGCTGCAAACCGTCGTCGGAAATGATGAGGTCACATTCCGGATGCGCCGCAAGTAACATCTCGACGGCGGCCACTCGATCCGGGCCCACGACCACGGGACACCTTGTGCGGTGCGCGATCATGACGGGTTCATCCCCGACCACGCGTACATCGCTATCCGCCGCCACTGGCTGCGGCCAGTGATCGGCTTGACCCCGATAGCCCCTGGATACGATCCCAGGACTAAAGCCCGCCTTACGCAGGCGTCTCGCCAGCGCAATGACGAGCGGGCTTTTGCCCGTGCCGCCGACGCTAATATTGCCGACCACGATCACCGGGACACCTGAATGGCAAACCTTGACGAGACCACGTCGATAGACCATCCGGCGTATCCTCGTGATCACACCAAAAAAAGCGGCCAGAGGCCACAGCGCGAGTTGCCAACCATTGCGCCGATACCAACACGACTGCCACTTACTCACGACATGCCTCGTACTCGCTCAGGCGTCCTCAAGTCCATGAAACTGTAACCTGTGGAGCGCTGCATAGTGGCCGCCCTTGGCCAGGAGTTCGTCATGTCTGCCCCGTTCAATGATTCGCCCGTCCTCCACAAACAGGATCTGATCGGCCTTTTCGATTGTAGATAGGCGATGGGCAATCACAAGCGTCGTACGATTCTTCATAAGTCCATCGAAGGCGCGCTGGATATGCCGCTCGGACTCTGTATCAAGCGCGGATGTCGCTTCGTCCAGAATTAGCACCGGGGCATCTTTGAGCAAGGCGCGCGCAATGGCAAGGCGCTGCCGCTGGCCCCCGGAGAGCAGGACCCCGTTTTCGCCGACCAAAGTCTCCAATCCGTCGGGCAGCTCACGGATGAAGTCCATCGCATAGGCAGCGGTTGCAGCCTGGGCTATCGAGCCCTCGCCCACCTCGGCGAGCGAGCCATAGGCGATATTTCTGGCAACGGTGTCGTTAAACAGGATGACATCCTGACCGACAAAGGCAATCTGCTTACGCAAATTGTCGAGACGCAACTCCCGGATATCATGTCCGTCGAGCAGGATCCGGCCGTGTTCAATGTCGTAGAAGCGCATGAGCAGACTGACGAGGGTGGTCTTGCCGCCACCCGAGGGCCCGACAAAGGCAACGGTCTCGCCGGGATTGACCTCGAAGCTGACATCATCGATGACCCGGGTGTTTCCCCGACCATATTGAAATGACAGCCCTTCGTAACAAACCGCGCCGGTGGCCCTGCCCAAGACTTGTGTGCCGTGATCCGATTCAGCTGTGCTGTCGAGCAGCTCGAACAGGCTCTTGGCGGCCGCTATGCCTAGCTGAATCGCTGCATTGACCGTGGTCAGCCGTTTCATCGGGGTCAACAACATCAGCATGGCGACCAGGAAGGACATAAAGCTGCCGACGCTGATGGCCTCCAGCATAGAGTCCAGCGTGGCCATATAGGTGATTCCGGCCAACGCGAGTCCGACTATCAACTGAACCAGCGGGATGCTGCCAGTCTTGGTTGCGACCATCTTCATATATTGCTGTCGGTTGCGCTCGTTTGCGCCCTCGAAGCGCTGCCGCTCATACTCCGAACCACCGAAGGCCTTGATTACACGATAACCTTCAACGGTCTCCTCAGCGACATGGGTCACGTCGCCCATCGAGGCCTGCAGCGCAGCCCCTATCTTTCGGTAACGGCGGTTAATATAGACGATGATGAGCGCAATGAATGGCCCGATAAGGACAAAGGCCAGCGTCAAGCGCCAACTAATATAGGTCATCCAGCTCAGCAATCCGACGATGGCCAGCGTATCGCGAATGGCCACGGTAACGGCCTGAGTGGTCGCGTTCGCGACCTGCTCGACGTCATAGGTGAACTTGGAGATAAGTTGGCCCGAAGCGCTCTGGTCGTAAAACCGTGCCGGTAGGCAAAGCAAATGGTCGAACATTTCGCGGCGTAAGGACTTGATAACTCGGCGCCCGATCCAGGACATGACATAACCCGAGGTAAACCCCGCCAGGCCGCGCAGCGTGAACAGGCACACGATCAGCCATGGGATCACTCCGATCCAGTGCTCGTCCCTGTTGACGAAGCTGCCGTCGAGCATGGGCTTCATGAGCGCGGCGAAAGAGGTGTCGGCAGCGGCCTCAATGGCCATTCCGATGGCCGCTACAACAAAGTATAGGCGATAGGGATAGGCGTAGCTGAGCAAACGGCGATAAATCACTGCGCCGTCCGCGACGGGGGCCCCGGAGGTCAGATCACTCAATCCGTTTTTCCGCCGGTCGCGTCGCCAGAGACACGTGAACGATCCCTGCCCGTCTGGCCACGTCCATGACTGTGACAACGGATTGATGCGATGTCTGGCCATCGGCCTTGATCACGACCCCACTGGGTGCCGCGCCTTGCTGGGTCGTATAGCGCGCAAAGGCCTTTCTCAAGGTGTCGGCCGCATCGTTAACGAGGCGGCGATCATTGACAAAGTAATGCCCCTGGGCATCGATCGTGACCGTGAACGATGGGCGTTCTTCCTTGGTCGGGACGGAACTGGCCTGGGGGAGATCGACCGTAATCTCCGAATCGTCTTTAAAGGTCGTCGAGATCATAAAGAAGATCAATAGCAGAAAGACCACATCGATCAGCGGCGTGATGCCAAGCTCTGGGTCTTCCCGATGTCCCCGCTGCCATTTCACTCGGACGATACCTCTGCGGCTGGCGCCTTGCGGTCGCCATGAAGCATCTCGACGAGCTTGAGGGATTCCTGCTCCATGTTCATAACGAGGCGATCAACGCGACCGCGTAGATAGCGATAGAACATTAGTGTCGGGATGGCCACCGAAAGGCCGGCCGCCGTCGTCAGCAGGGCCTCAGAGATTCCGCCGGCCAGGGCTGCGGCATTACCGACGCCGCTGACCGTAATGGCCGTAAAGACTTTGATCATGCCGATCACGGTACCCAGCAGCCCCAGCAGCGGGGAGATCGAGGCAATCGTCCCAAGCGTATTGAGGAAACGCTCAAGCTCGGCGGCGACATGGCGGCCGCTGTCGTCGATATTCTCCTTCATGATTTCCCTGCTCTGATGCAGGCTGGACAATCCCGAAGCAAGGACCCGGCCTAGCGGCGAATTCGTGCGCAGGGCTATGATTCGGTTGGAGTCGAGCTTGCCATCCTGGGCCCACTGCCAGATCTGAGCCACCAGCCCCCCGGGACAGACGCGCGCACGCTGTAGCGCCCACAGCCGCTCGGCAACGATGGCCAAGGCCACGATGGAACACAGGAGGATAGGCACCATGAGCCAACCGCCCGAGATGATTAATTCATACACGATAAAAGGTCTCCAAAAAACCTGTGTTATCGACCCATCATACTGCCTTACTCCGGGTCATTAAAGTACGCCCGCCAATGCCAATAGCGGCGAACAGACGGCCGATAGGGAATGACGCGATCGATATCGCCGTTGCGCGAAAAATAAACCTCAATAGCACCATCTTGCGCCGTATCATATAGTCTGGCCTGTAGTTGCCGATAGCGCTCCACGACAGCTGGTCGCGGAAATCCAAATCGATTTCTATATCCTACCGGGAACAACACCGCATCCGGGCCAACCTCGCGCAGGAATGCCGCCGTCGATGAAGTCTCACTGCCATGATGCGGCGCTACCAAGACACGGGATCGCAGCGTCTCTCTATTGTCGCCGATAAGAACCGACTCTGCCGCCGCCTCGATATCTCCCGGCAACAGCAGGCCGCGCCCGGGATACCCTACCTTGAGCACACAGGATCGGTCATTTTCCGAACCCGTAAACCCTGGGGGCGGGTGTAGGAATTCAAAGGCTACGCCATCCCATATCCAGCGCTTGCCCTGTCTGCGCAGGGACGCGAACCCACCTATATGATCACGATCGCCATGACTGATGACGACGGCATCGATCATGGAGATCCCCTCGTGGCGCAAATAAGGCGCAATGACCGTTTGGCCTGCATCGAAGTCGCCCCCATAGCGTGGGCCTGTATCATAGAGCAGGACGTGATCCCGCGTACGAATTACCGCCGCCAGACCCTGGCCGACATCAAGCAAGGTGAGGCTGAAGCGGCGGATCTCCGGCCCTTCGGGATGATACAGGATCAGCGGAATCAATAGGATCGCGGCCATTGAGCGGCCAGGCAAGCCCCGTCAGGGTCAGCGGGACAATCAAAAACGCAACCCAAGGGGCCGCAAACAAATTTGCGAGCGGCGCGTAGACCGGCACCATCTGGAAAAAATGCGCCAGTATTGGCGTAAGGCCGATCGCAAGCAGGACGTGGGTGCAGCCCCATCGCCACCAAACACCGACGCCTTGAGTCCGATGACGAAAACTGAGCAGGATTAATGCCACAGCGCCAAATGACAGCCATAGACCGGGCGAAATAACGGACAACGGGTCATAGACCAATACAGCGACTAGGGCCAGAGCGATAGCGTGACTTGCGCGATAACGCCGTCCTAGCGCAATCGCCACCATACCGACGCTAACCATAATCAGAGCGCGCTGGGTCGGGAGAGAGAACCCTGCAAGCGCCGCATAGACCGCGGCGCCCAACAGCGAGAAGACCGCCGCTGCTTTCGGAGCGGGCAGCCAAACGGGCAGGCGCCCGAGGCGCGCCCACACGAATTGCGCGAGCCAGAAACAGCCTCCCGCGGCAAGACCGATATGAAGACCCGAGATTGCCACGAGGTGGCTTGTCCCGGTACGGGTCAAGACTCGCCATTGAGCGGAATCAATCCCTTGTCGTTCGCCCATGGCAAGGGCGATGATAATCCCCTTCATGGGCGACTCGCCCAAGGTTATCTGCAGTTGCTCGAAGACCTGCTGGCGAAGGCCTTGGAGACGGTCCAAGAAACGTCCGGAGCGAGCAAGGCGCGATTCACACCCTTAGACCTGGTATACCTCGTGGCGCGGATTCCTCGGCTGAATAGCCAATCCTCATAGCGAAACCCGCCGGGATTCATGAGGCCGTGGGGACGCTTGAGCCGTACCCGAAGCCGCCAGCGTTCGCCTGCGCGCAAGTGCGGGAAGGACCCGTACCAGGTCAAACGAATCTTGTCCGGGAAGCGACTCTGATCGCCATCGACCACCCAACGATCGACCCTGAAATCAAAGCGCAGCCCCTTGTCCAATTGGACCGGAATAGAAGATATCACCCCCTTGATCGCTATGTCCCTGCCCTCAAACGCTGGGTCGAGCGAGCGAACAACGGCGTGACCACCCACGACACCGGCCCAGACAAACCCGGCCAGCGCAATGGCAAATGGTCGAGTCACCTTGAAGGGCGCGCCTACAAGGACACCCAGAACGAGGAGACCCGTCGGGCATCCAGGTAATGTTGCCAATTGCTGGAAAGACAATATTCCGAGCAAAAACATCGCCGCGCTCAAGCGCATATCGTGGCCTCCCTGCCAACGTCTCGAATGAATGCTACAGCATTACCCGATGCATGCGCTAGAATATCGCCATGGCCAAAAAATTCCTGAAACGGTTCCTCCCCGACCCCAGGGTCATAAGGGAACACAAACTACTCAAGGGCTTTGGCACTTTCCTACACAATCCGAATCTCTGGCATCTAAACCGACGCTCCGTCCCTAAGGCTTTCGCGATCGGGCTCTTCATGGCCTTCGTACCCGTGCCTTTCCAGATGTGGCTCTCGGCGGGCGCGGCCATCATCTTCGAGGCCAATTTGCCAATCTCAGTGGCGCTGGTCTGGCTCACAAACCCTCTTACCATGCCGCCGATGTTCTATTTTGCATATCTGGTCGGCAACTGGATCCTAGACGAACCCGCGCATACCTTTGCCTTCGAACTAACCTGGGACTGGCTCATTAACCGGATGTCCGATATCTGGGAACCCTTTCTGTTAGGCTGCTTCGTCCTAGGTATCGTCAGTGCGGTGCTTGGATATGTCGTGATTCGGGTATTTTGGGTCCTCCGGGTCAGAAAAGACTGGCAGATACGTCGGCAAAAACGCCTGCTCGACCAACTCCGCTCTCGAGATTGACAATCGTTCGAACAACTTATCCCTAACACTGCATACACTATGCTCAAATATCCAGATATCGACCCCGTTTTGATCTCGATCGGGCCCATTGCCATCCATTGGTACGGCATCATGTACCTGATTGGCTTCGGCGCCGTATGGCTGCTGGGCAACCGCCGCGCCCGGCAGTTGGACGGATGGGATGAACAACAGGTCTCGGACCTTGTCTTCTACGGCGCTATTGGGGTTGTACTCGGCGGGCGACTCGGCTACGTATTGTTCTACAATCTCGATAGCTATTTGCAACACCCCCTGAGTATCCTCCACATCTGGGCGGGCGGGATGTCCTTCCATGGCGGGCTGATCGGCGTGCTCGCCGCCATGGCTTTTTTCGCACGCAAGACCGGCAAGGGGTTTTTCGAGGTCACGGACTTCCTGGCGCCTATGGTGCCTATCGGGCTGGGGGCCGGGCGCATCGGTAACTTTATCAACGGAGAACTCTGGGGCCGGGTCACTGACTCGCCTTTGGGTATGGTTTTTCCTGCACCCGAAGCGGGAGGACTGCCAAGACACCCGTCCCAGCTCTATGAGGCTGGTTGCGAGGGCTTGCTCTTATTTTTGATACTCTGGTTCTTTTCCAGGAAGACGCGGCCTCGAATGGCCGTGTCGGGCCTTTTTTTGGTGGGCTACGGGGCCTTTCGTTCCGTGCTCGAATTCTTCCGTATGCCGGATGCCCAATTGGGCTTTATTGCATTCGACTGGCTCACGATGGGACAGCTGTTGTCGGTACCGCTGTTCGTCGCCGGAATTATACTGCTGATTTTGGCCTACCGACGGCAATCTATCGACTGATATCTAGGAAGTGGCATCACGATGCAGACCTATCTTGAACTCTTAAAACACGTCCGCGAACATGGTATCCGCAAGGAAGACCGTACCGGGACGGGGACCCTGAGCATATTCGGACACCAGAGCCGTTACGATCTTAGCAAGGGTTTTCCCCTACTGACCACGAAGAAGGTGCATTTCAAAAGCGTCGTTCACGAATTGCTGTGGTTCCTGAGTGGCAGCACCAATATCTCCTATCTCAAGGAAAATGGTGTTTCCATCTGGAACGAATGGGCAGATGAGGAGGGTAACCTGGGTCCGGTTTACGGCTTTCAGTGGCGCTCTTGGCCTGGTCCCGATGGACGTCACTATGACCAGATATCGCGCCTGATCGCGGACATCCGCGAACGTCCGGATTCGCGGCGTCTGATCGTCAGTGCATGGAATGTCGCCAATGTCGACGACATGGCGCTGCCGCCTTGCCATTGCCTATTTCAATTTTATGTCGCCGAAGGGCGTCTATCCTGTCAGCTATATCAGAGAAGCGCTGATATCTTTCTCGGGGTGC